>NZ_ALAS01000070.1 GCF_000290615.1 Heyndrickxia coagulans DSM 1 = ATCC 7050 | reverse complement strand
GCAAGTGAAGCACGGTAGTCGAAAGTGTACAAAAAGAGTGTCTTGGAATACCCGATATTTAAACCTTGTCGAGAAAAACTTGACACATACTAATGATGGCAGATAAGGACAGATTCCTGTAAACGTGTTATACTATTGTCTTGCATGGTTGTGTGAATGAAGGCGGTGATTACGATCGAATTAACGAAAAGGCAGGAACAGATTCTCGAGATCGTCAAAACGAACGGGCCGATTACAGGCGAGCACATCGCCGAAAAGCTGAATTTAACGCGGGCAACGCTCCGGCCGGATCTTGCTATTTTGACAATGGCAGGTTATTTGGATGCACGCCCGCGCGTCGGCTATTTTTATACCGGAAAAACGAGCACGCAGCTTCTTACGGAAAATTTAAAACATATTTACGTAAAAGATTACCAGTCTCTGCCGGTCGTGGTTAACGAGAATATGTCCGTGTACGATGCCATCGTAACGGTTTTTCTTGAAGATGTCGGCACGCTTTATGTCGTCGACAATGCATCCCATCTGATCGGTGTTCTGTCGCGGAAAGATTTGTTGCGGGCAAGCCTTGGAAACAAAGACTTATCCGCATTGCCGGTGCATATCATTATGACAAGAATGCCGAATATTACCTGCTGCAAAAAAGATGATCTTCTGGTTGATGTGGCAAAAAAACTGATTGAAAAACAAATTGACTCGGTGCCGGTTGTGAAAGAAACAGAAACCGGGCTTGAAGTGACCGGACGGATAACGAAAACGAATATCACGAAAGCATTCGTTGAACTTGCAGACGGCGATTAAAAAGGAAGTGATCACTTTTGGCAAAACCCTATATTTACATTGTTTCAGACTCGGTCGGAGAGACGGCGGAGCTCGTCACAAAGGCGGCCATCAGCCAGTTTGAAAACCAGGACGCAGAATTAAAACGCTTCCCGTATGTGGAAGATACGATCCATATTGATGAAGTGGTTTCGCTTGCATCTATGAATTACGGCATGATCGTTTATACGCTTGTGAAGCCGGAAATGCGGAAATACATGAATGACCAAGCCGTAAAACACGGCCTTGCTGCTGTCGATTTAATGGGACCTCTCATGGACCGGCTGCTCGAATTGTATGAATCCAAACCGCTCTATGAACCGGGGCTCGTCAGAAAATTGGACGAAGCTTATTTTAAAAAGGTGGAAGCAATCGAATTTGCGGTGAAATATGATGACGGCCGGGATCCGCGCGGCATTGTCCGGGCGGATATTGTCCTGATCGGTGTTTCCCGTACATCCAAAACGCCGCTTTCACAATACCTGGCGCATCACCACTATAAAGTTGCGAATGTGCCGATTGTGCCGGAAGTGGATCCGCCGGAAGAACTTTTTCGTATTCCTTCCAAAAAGTGTATCGGTTTAAAAATTGATCCCGACACATTGAATCATATCCGGAAAGAACGGCTGAAAACACTCGGGCTTGATGGTTCGGCAAGTTATGCGACCATTGAGCGCATCAAATATGAACTGGATTATTTTAACCAGATAGCGGAGCGGCTTGACTGCAAAGTGATTGATGTTACCAACAAAGCGGTTGAAGAAACGGCAAATATTATTATGGATGAAATGAGAAATTAAAAGCGGCCAAAGGCGCGGGGAGCGCGCGCCTTTTTCGCGGCATCGGCCGGATGAAAATAAACCATTTGAAACGGGGGAAGCAGGCTAAAACGGTCTTTGTTTCCGCCCGTTTTTTTAGAATTTTCTTTTGAAAAAACGAGGCATATTTTTTTCTGCTTTTCAGTATTTATTTATAGTCAAAATGAAGCAAGTGTACTATAATAAAAAATTGTGATAAAAATGTATGATACGGGTTTAGAGTAGGCTATTAGGGAATAAACTATTTATAGTAAATGTCAAGTCTGAATTTGAATAAATTTCGACAGGGCCAAAAAAATTATGGGAAGAAGCGCAAAACATGCAGGATTCTGTGGAGCGATGTAGAATATTTGATGTAGAATATTTTAGGATGAAAAGAAAAACAGCAAACGAAAGCATGCATTGCCCGCATCCCGGATGAAATGCTGTTGAATAAAGGTGGAGCAGAAGGGATTGTTTGATGACAGGGATGATTCCGAATGAAAAAATTGATGAAATCCGCCGGTCTTCCGATATTGTGGAGGTCGTGAGCGATTATGTACAGCTCAAAAAAAAGGGACGCAATTACTTCGGCCTGTGCCCGTTCCACGGCGAGCATACGCCGTCATTTTCCGTATCCCCCGACAAGCAGATTTTTCACTGCTTTGGATGCGGCGCAGGCGGCAATGTGTTTACTTTTCTCATGGATATCGAAGGCATCTCTTTTCAGGAAGCGGCAGAAAAACTGGCACAAAAAGCGCATATCGAGCTTGGCGTCGTTTTACGGCACGAAGAGCAGAAAAACATCGATCCGAAGCGCCGGCAGATGCTGGAAGCACACGAACTGCTACAAAAATTATACCACCATTTGCTTTTGCATACAAAAGAAGGGGAACCTGCGCTAAAGTACCTTCGCGGGCGCGGGTTTACAGACGAAGCAATCGAAAAGTTCGGGATCGGGTATGCGCTGCCTGCCTGGGATTTTGCCGCCAATATGCTGCAAAAGCGCGGTTTTCCCCTTTCCGTGCTGGAAGAAAGCGGGCTTGTCATCCGCAATGAAAAGGACGGCAAATATTTTGACCGTTTCAGGGACCGGATCATGTTTCCAATCATGGATGAAAAGGGAAACGTGGTAGCATTTGCCGGAAGAGCTGTCCGGAAAGAGGAACACCCGAAATATTTGAACAGCCCTGAGACGCCGCTTTTTAACAAAAGCAAGCTGCTTTTTAACCTGAACCGGGCAAGAGGGCCGATCCGCAAAAAACAGCAGGCGGTCATTTTTGAAGGCTATGCAGACGTGATCTCCGCCGACCGTGCTGGCGTTGAAAACGGCATTGCCACAATGGGCACATCGATTACAGCGGAACACGTCCGGATGATAAAAAGGCTCACGGACGGCGTCGTCATTTGTTACGACTCGGACCAGGCCGGCTTCACTGCGGCTTTCCGTGCAGGGAAAATGCTCAGTGAAAACGGCTGTGAAGTGCGGGTTGCGCAAATGCCGGACGGACTGGACCCTGATGACTACATAAACCGGCATGGCGGAGAAAAATTCCGCAGGGATGTAATAGGGGCCAGCCTGACTTTTATGGCTTTTAAAATGCAATATTTCCGCATGAATAAAAATCTCCAAAATGAAGGAGAAAAGCTGGCGTATATAGAAGAAGTCATTCAGGAAATTGCCAAGCTGGAGAATCCGGTGGAGAAAGATCTTTACTTGCGCCAGCTGTCCGAAGAATTTTCGTTGTCTTTGGATGCCCTGAAAGAGCAGGAAAGGCAATACGGTTCCCGTGAAACCGGAAACCGGAAGAGAAGCCGGCCTGCAGGGAATCCGGCGCCTGTGCATGAAGAAGCCCGGATGCTGCCTGCCAATATGACCGCGGAGAGAAGGCTGCTTTGGCATATGCTGCGGGACGGGGAAGTTGCCTATAAAGTGAAAGATTTCCTTGGCGAAAACAGCTTTTACGGGGACGAACACCAGGCCATTTTTACTTACCTGCTTGGCTGGTACGAAGAAGGGAATCCGCCTGATACGAGCGCTTTCCTTTCTTATTTGCCCGATTCAAAATTGCAGAGGATTGCTGCCGAAATCGAAATGATGACGGTAGGCGGGGAGCTGACGGATGAGGAATTGGAAGATTATGTGCAGTATGTACTGAAACACCAGAAATTGTTGCGCATTCAGGAAAAACTGAGGGCACAAAAAGATGCCGAACGGCAAAATGATTTCCAAAAAGCGCTGCAATTGGCGGGTGAAATCGTGGCACTGAGAAAGTCCATGACCTGAAATCTCTGCTTTTTATAAATGATCAAGCTGCTGTTGGATCATTGAGTGTGTTGAAATTGTCGGAAGGAGGGGAACATATGGCTGAAAAGTCAGCACGTTCCAAAGAAGTAGAAGAAAGTGAGTTTACAGTGGAAAAAGCAAAAGAGCAACTCGTTGAACGCGGAAAAAAGCGGGGGGTTCTCACTTATGATGCCATTTCCGAAAAACTCGGCCATTTTGATTTAACATCCGACCAGATGGATGAATTTTATGAATTGCTCGGCGAACAGGGCATCGATGTGACAGATGAGGCCGGCGACGAGGATGCACCTTCCCATCTCGAACTGGAAAAAGAGAATGACGAAGAGTTTGACCTGAATGATTTGAGTGTTCCCCCGGGTGTGAAAATCAATGATCCGGTACGCATGTATTTGAAAGAAATCGGGCGGGTCGACCTTCTTTCCGCAGACGAAGAAATCGAACTGGCCAAAAGAATCGAACAGGGCGATGAAGAGGCAAAACGCCGGCTCGCTGAAGCCAACTTGCGCCTTGTTGTCAGCATTGCAAAACGGTATGTCGGCCGCGGCATGCAGTTTCTGGATTTGATCCAGGAAGGCAATATGGGCCTCATCAAGGCGGTTGAAAAATTCGATTATCGAAAAGGCTACAAATTCAGCACCTATGCCACATGGTGGATCCGCCAAGCCATCACGCGCGCGATTGCAGACCAGGCGCGGACGATCCGGATTCCGGTCCATATGGTAGAAACGATCAATAAACTCATCCGCGTGCAACGGTCACTGCTTCAGGATTTAGGCAGGGAACCAACACCGGAAGAAATTGCTGAAGAAATGGATATTTCTCCGGATAAAGTCAGGGAAATCATTAAAATCGCCCAGGAACCGGTTTCACTTGAAACTCCGATTGGCGAAGAAGATGATTCGCATCTTGGAGACTTTATTGAAGACCAGGATGCCACATCGCCTTCTGACCATGCCGCTTATGAGCTGCTGAAAGAACAGCTGGAAGATGTGCTTGATACATTGACCGACAGGGAAGAAAATGTGCTCCGCCTCCGGTTCGGGCTTGATGACGGGCGCACCCGGACCCTTGAAGAAGTCGGCAAAGTATTTGGCGTCACAAGGGAACGGATCCGGCAAATTGAAGCAAAGGCTTTGCGGAAACTCCGCCATCCGAGCAGGAGCAAACGCCTGAAAGATTTCCTTGAATAAGCCGGAAAAGAAACAGGCACGGCGCTTGTGCATCTATTTTTACAGGCGCCTTGTTTTCAGTTTACTTCCTCGGGAAGTAAACTTTTTTCTTGTAAAAAAAGGATTTTCCACCCGCCTGTCGAATAGGTTACACAGGATGTGTTGAAAAATGGACGATAAGAGAAAACAAATCATTGTCAACGAAATTAAAATGTGGAAAGAGACCAAAATGATTCCACAAGAATACTGCGATTTTCTGCTCGCGATCTATACGGAGGGAACTGAAGGCAATACCCGCAAACAAAACGGCGCAGGGAAATCCGTTAAAAAACAAGCTGCGGTTTCTGCTTTCATTCTTGCACTCGTTGCAATCGCTGTATTTGTCATTTATTTTACTGAATTACATTTTATTTTGCAAACAGGGATTTTGACAGCTTTTGTCGGATGCTTACTTTTTCTGGGAATTCATTATGCTAATAAAGAAATTTTTTACCCGGTTTTCTTTGTTGGCGCTGCGCTTATTTTGCTTCTTTTCAGTGTGTTTTTGAATGAAAAGTTATTTGGAAATCACCGCTATACTTTATATTTGCTGCTTTTTGCCAACTGCGGGCTCTGGCTTGCCGCCGGAAAGGCATACAAACTGCTGTATTTTACCCTGTCGGGGCTTCTCGGTCTTGCCATCTTGCTGGTCTCTATTGTAATATAATATATAATTTTCAGTTTTCCTGCTGCTTTTTTCCGGCTGCCAGCAATTGTATCATTTTATTGAATTTTTTGCCGCTTTTATTATAATACAAGATGAAAGCGCATTCAAGGTGTTATTTTTGAATGGGAAGGCTTTCTTTCGAAAGAATTTTCAGTTAAAATGAAAGAGATGGGCGCGGTAAATACGCTGGAGAAGCGGAAAAACAAGGGGGGGAACGCATTGAAAAGAAATCCTGTCATCCCATATGTGCTGATTATGGCATTCGGGCTTGCCCTTATCTTTTTTCTTTCCGTGAAAGGGATCGGGGATGCGAAGGAAGTGGCCAAAGAAAAGGAGCATCCAAAGCAAACCGAAACCGCTTCCTCGGAAAAGTTTGATCCGGAGAGCTTTGCCAAAAAGACTTGCGTGACCTGCCACGGGAACAATTTGCAAGGCGGGGCCGGGCCGAATCTCCATGGCATCGGCAAGAAATTGCCCAAAGATAAGATTAAAGATGTACTCAGGAACGGCACGAGCGGTGGCATGCCGGCCGGACTTGTCGAAGAGGACCATATTGATGAAATGGCGGACTGGGTATCAAAGCTAAAATAAGAGGCAGGTTCGCCGTACGGGGGGCATCCCCCTTTTTTTTATGGCAAAAAGTGGCTACAATAGAAGTATCACATGTAAAGTGGTGAAGAAATGAACAGTGGGAAACTTTCAAAAAGGCTTGAGTCGGTGGCGGCTTTTATTCCGGCCGGCACTGTATTGGCAGATATCGGGTCTGATCACGCTTATTTGCCCGTATTTTGCGTGAAGTGCGGCAGCGTAGCAGAGGCGGTTGCCGGGGAAGTGGCGGAAGGGCCGTATCATTCGGCGCAAAAACAAGTGGAAAAAGCAGGGCTGGCCGGAAAAATCAGCGTCCGGAAAGGAGACGGGCTTGAAATCCTGGCTCCAGGGGAAGCGGGGTGCATTACGATTGCCGGGATGGGCGGCGCGTTAATTGCCTCCATCCTTGATCGCGGAAAAGCAAAACTAAACGGCAAAGAAACGCTCATCCTGCAGCCGAATACCGGATCGCACATTGTCCGCGGATGGCTGGCGGAAAACGGATGGGCCATTACAGGAGAAGACATTCTCGAGGAAGACGGAAAAATATATGAAATTATTGCAGCAGAATATGCGGGCGCGCTTGTGGCGCTCACGGAAGCGGAACGCCTGGTGGGCCCGGTTTTAATCAAAAACCAAAATGAAGCTTTCCGGAAAAAATGGCGCAATGAAATCAAAAAATGGCAATCCGTGCTCAGCCATCTGGAGCAGGCAGGCGCAAGCCCGGAAATTGAAGAAAAAAAGGGCGTCTATCGCCATTTGATTGCTTTGGTAGAGGAGGTTTTAACATGAAGCATGCGAACGGGCATGATGTCATCCAGCTATTTGAGCAGTTTGCACCGAAAAAGTTTGCAATGGACGGGGATCCGGTCGGGCTCCAAATCGGGCAGTTAAACGGGCCGGTGAAAAATGTGCTGGTGGCGCTTGATGTTTTGGAAGATGTGGTGGATGAAGCGATTGAAAAGGATGCCCAGCTGATTATCGCCCACCATCCTGCCGTTTACCGGCCGTTAAAAAACATGGCGACGGATACCCCCCAGGGGCGGCTGATTGAAAAATGCATCAGCCACGGGATTGCTGTATATGCCGCCCATACAAACCTTGATATTGCAGAAGGGGGCGTGAACGACTTGCTGGCGGAGGCGCTAGGGCTCCGTGATACGGAAGTATTATCGCCTCTTTTTGAAGACAAATTGAGGAAACTGGTTGTTTTTGTCCCGGTATCCCATGAAGAGGCTGTAAGAACGGCGCTTGGGAATGCCGGCGCGGGGGCGATCGGGAATTACAGCCATTGTTCTTTCTCCGCCCGCGGTACCGGCCGTTTTCTGCCGGGGAAAGGGACAAACCCGTTCCTCGGGGAAGCGGGCAAACTCGAGGCAGCAAGTGAAACAAGGGTTGAAACGATTTATCCCGCATCGATTGAAAAACAGGTGCTCGCCAGCATGTTTGAGGCGCACCCGTATGAAGAGGTTGCCTATGATATTTATCCGGTCGTAAATGAAGGCCGGAAGTTCGGGCTAGGCCGGATCGGCGAAATCGAACGGGAAATGGCACTGCGGGAATTTGCGGAACATGTAAAAAAAACGCTCGAAGTTCCGGCATTGCGCGTCGTCGGAAATTTGGACGAAAAAGTGAAAAAAGTGGCTGTTCTCGGCGGAGACGGCAACAAATATTTTGCTGAGGCAAAAAGGGCGGGGGCCGATGTGTTTGTCACCGGGGATTTTTATTACCATAACGCCCACGATGCACTGGCGCTCGGGCTGAATGTCGTAGACCCCGGGCATAACGTGGAGAAGGTGATGAAAAAAGGGGTTGCGGCCTATATGCGAAAAGCATGCAGGGAGCATCAGCTCGATGTCCGCTTTATTGCATCCGAAGTAAACACAGACCCGTTTCAGTTTCTTTAAGAAAACGCCGGGGCCGCTGAAAGCAGGGAAAAGGCGGCCTTTTTTAACCCGGGCCGCGTTATCCTTTAAAGATTGCGATGGCTCATTTTCATTCTTTTTGCCGGTGCCCCGTTGCATCCCGTATGGATGCCTTCCTGAAAATACGTGCCAACGGGTATTCATTTTCATTCCGGTGCTGCAGTCGTTCCAGCATGGATAGTTAAAGGCAAAAGGGCGGATGCCCACCGGACTCCGCCCTTTTGCCTTTATTACTTTTCCGGCCGGAAGCGTTCCAACCGGGTTTTTATGCTTTTTGGCCGGAAGAAGGGTGCGGCGCTTTGACTTTCGGCAAAATTTTGTTTAATGGTACGTTCCGCTTTCGTTCCCAGGTTGATTCGTCTTCCGGGTCGAATTTCTCAAGAAATGCAATGACTTCACGCACGATCGGCGTCGGCGTCGATGCCCCTGCCGTTACGGCAACTTTTTGTACACCTTCAAGCCATGCCAGCTCAATTTCTTCGACATCGGCAATCCGGTATGCTTTTGTGCCGGCGATTTCTTCCGATACTTGCGCGAGGCGGTTTGAATTGTTGCTGCGCGGGTCGCCGACTACAAGCAGCAAATCGGCCTCCCCGGCCTGCCTGGCAACGGCTTCCTGGCGAATTTGCGTGGCATGGCAGATTTCATTGTACGTTTCCGCATGCGGGTATTTCTTTTGGATGTGTTCCATCAAATCCGCCACGTCCCATTGGCTCATCGTCGTCTGGTTTGTTACAATAATTTTATCATTGCGGATATCGAGGGCTTCCACGTCTGCTTCCGTTTCGACGAGATGGACAATCGCGGGTGCGACACCGGCTGCCCCCTCGGGTTCCGGATGGCCTTTTTTTCCGATATAAATGACATCATAGCCTTCTTTTTCTTTTTCGCGGATTAAATCATGGGTTTTCGCCACGTCCGGGCATGTGGCATCAATGGCCGTCAAGCCTTTTTTTCGGGCAAGTTCGCGCACTTCGGGGGAGACGCCGTGCGCGGTAAAAATAACGGTGCCTTTTTCCACCTTTTCGAGAATTTCTTTGCGGTTTTTGCCGTCGAGCGTAAGGATCCCGTCTTCTTTAAAGGCATCCGTCACATGCTGGTTGTGGACGATCATGCCAAGGATATAGATGGGACGCGGCAAAGTTTTATCCATTGCGGCGTTGCGGGCAATGACCATTGCGTCAACAACGCCGTAGCAGTAACCCCTGGGGGAAATTTTCAGCACTTCCATCGCGATCCTCCTAACAGGGTGCCGGAACGCCGGCATCCGGGCTGGGAAATGAGTCTATTACATTTGTATTATATCGGAATGCGGCAAAGAATACAAAACGGGTTTTTGCACAGCCGGCCGTGCCTGAAATAGGGCGCGCTTCCCCGGAAGGATGGAAACGCACGGGCCGGTGCCAGCTTTTAATAGAAAAAACCGTCTGCACGCGGGTACAAACGGTTTTGGCGTCTTAAATAAACAATTTTGGCACGGAAGCCCCTTTTTCCGGGCGTTTTTCGCCATTTGTGCTTTCTGCGGGTTGAGATGATGCGTTACGACCCGCCTGCCGGTTGCTTTTTTTCTCTTTTGCCGGTTCAGTTTTTTTCTCTTTGCTGCTTAATTCGCGGTTCTCCTGCCCCTCCTCTTCCGGGGCATTTTTCAGGCCGCGGTACAATTTCCACATCGCCGGCAGATTTTTGACGAGCGGGCCGACCTGCTGGATCTGCTGGATCATCGGGCCGACCTGTTGCGCGGTTTTCAGGACGTTTTGTGTATTGTTTAAAAACGAACTGATCGAAGAAGGATTTGTGATGGATTTGAAAAGTGATCCGCCTCCCCCGGCGGTACCCCGCTGGAAGGCGGCTGCCGGGTTGGCGGCTGCTGTTTGCCCGCCCCTTTGGAACAGTCTGGATAAAAACCCTCCGCCCCGTCCTGCAGTTGCGCCCGCTCGGCCCGGAAATCCCGGCATTTGCCCTCCGGCTCTGAATTGCCCGGGCATGCCCGGCCCGCCCAGGCGGTTCCCGGCAAACAGACTACGCTGCATTCCGCCGAACGGGGGCGGGTTTTGCCGGCCGAAAACCGGCGGCATATTTCTTGGCGGCATCCATTTGACCCCCTTTCTGTTTGGCTTTTGCGTTCAATATTACAATATGCAGGCCAAACGGAAACGTCTGGCATGCAAAAAAAGTTTCTTTCTGCCCGTAAACGGCACAAAAATTTCCATTTGCATACCGGGGCATGCGGAAATTGGCATTTTTCTCGGATGTTGATTATAATAACAAGACGTTCTGCTGCATGAGAGAAGGAGTGGAAACATGAACGGAACAAAATGGAAAGATTTCGGTTTTAAACCATTTATCGAAAAAGCGATCGAACATAAAGGCTTTGCCGAACCGACGGAAATACAGCGAAAAATGATCCCGCTTGTTTTGCGTGGGGAAAGTGCCATTGGACAGTCGCAGACGGGAACGGGGAAAACACATGCTTATGTGCTACCGCTCTTGCAAAAAACAGACCCGTCTCTTGCGGAAGTCCAGGCGGTGATTACGGCCCCGACGCGGGAACTGGCGGCACAGATTTACCATGAAATTCAGGAAGTATTAAAATGGGAAGAAACAGGCCGGATAACCGCCAAACTGTTTATCGGCGGAACGGACAAGCAGCGTGATATCAGCAAACTGAAAAAACAGCCGCAAATTGTAGTCGGCACGCCGGGCAGGGTGAATGATCTTGTGAAAGAGCAGGCGTTGTTTGTCCATACAGCAAAAACGTTTGTTGTCGATGAAGCGGATATTATGCTCGATATGGGCTTTATCGTGGATGTCGACCAAATTGCGGGGAGGATGCCTGAAAAACTGCAAATGCTCGTGTTTTCGGCAACCATTCCCGAAAAATTAAAGCCGTTTTTAAAAAAGTATATGGAAAATCCGAAATTCGAGCAGGTAGCGCCGCGGCAAATCGCAGCAGAAAAAATTGAACATATTCTGATCCCGAAACGCGCGCGGGAGAAAATTGACGTGTTGCATGATGCCCTCGAGGCGTTTAACCCGTACTTGGCGATTGTATTTGCAAACACAAAAGCGATGGTGGAAGAAATTGCTGCAGGGCTCTCGGCAAAAGGGATGAAAACGGCCCGTATCCACGGAGACCTCTCGCCGCGGGAACGGGCGAAAACGATGAAACAAATCAAAAACCTGGAATACCGGTATATCATTGCCACTGATCTGGCCGCGCGCGGGATTGATATCGAAGGGGTCAGCCATGTCGTAAACTACGAGCTGCCAAAAGATTTGACGTTTTACGTCCACCGCGCCGGCAGAACGGCCCGCGCCGATCTATCGGGCATATGCGCAACCATTTACGAACCTTCCGATGAGTTTGCCCTCACGCAGCTTGAGAAAATGGGGATTGCCTTCATCTACCGTGATGTGCGCCGCGGCGAATGGGTGGAACTGGGCGACCGGAACCGCCGCAAAAAGCGTGTGAAAAAAGCGGATAAAACGGAAACCGCGGCGAGAAAGGCAATCGGCAGGCCGAAAAAAGTGAAGCCGGGCTATAAAAAGAAAATGGAACGGCAGATCGAAATGCTGAAAAAACGGCAAAGGAAATTGCAAAAACGGAAATAAAAGGGGAGAAACACCATGCTTAAAATTGGTTCACATGTCTCGATGAGCGGCAAAAAAATGCTGCTTGCGTCAAGTGAAGAGGCGGTTTCATACGGCGCCAACACATTTATGATTTATACCGGCGCACCGCAAAATACAAGGCGGAAGAAAATTGAAGACTTGAACATTGAAGCAGGCCTTGCCCATATGAAAGAACATGGCATAGAGGAGATTGTCGTCCATGCGCCGTATATTATCAATATCGGCAACACAACAAATCCTGCGACATTTGAACTCGGTGTCCGTTTTTTGCAGTCGGAAATTGAGCGGACGGAGGCAATCGGGGCGAAGCAGATCGTTTTGCATCCGGGCGCCCATGTTGGAGCAGGGCCGGAAAAAGCGATCAAGAAAATCATTGAAGGGCTGAATGAGGTGCTCGTTCCGGGGCAAACCGCCCAGATTGCGCTTGAAACGATGGCCGGCAAAGGATCCGAATGCGGCAGGACGTTTGAGGAACTGGCGGAAATCATAGACGGCGTCAAATACAATGACAAGCTTTCCATTTGCTTTGACACTTGCCATACCCATGATGCCGGCTATGATGTGAAAAACCGGTTTGATGAAGTGCTGGATGAATTTGACCGGATCATCGGCATCGGTCGCCTGAAAGTACTGCATATCAATGACAGCAAAAATGAAGCCGGCTCGCACAAAGACCGGCATGAGAATATCGGGTTTGGCCATATCGGATTTGAAGCCCTTGACTATATCGTGCATCACCCGGCGCTTCAGGACATCCCGAAAATTTTGGAAACCCCTTATGTCGGCGAAGACAAAAAGAACCGCAAGCCCCCGTACAAATACGAAATCGCCATGCTTAGAAACAGGGAATTTGACGAAAATCTGCTGGCCAAAATTGTGGAACAGCCCGTTTGAATCCCGGCCGGGTTTTAAAGCCGCTGAAAAAGGCCAAATAAAAACATAAAAACGGCGGGACACCACCATTCATCGTGCCCCGCTGTTTTTTTGCATCTATACCGTTTCAAAGCTTTTGGTTTTGCCTGGATTTGTTAAAAATAAACCTCCATTTTCAAAATGAAATAAAACTGTAATCTATTTGCCAAAGAATGAATGATATAATCAGAAATATCAATAGATTAATAGAACGGGAGCTTCACATAATGGGGAAAAGCCGGTACATAGCAATGGAGGCGTTAAGGTGAACAGGAAGTTTTTGTCGTTAACCGCTGCTGCATTTATCGCAGGCAGCGCTTTCGTCCCGCTTAGCAAAGCATCCGCAGAAACCGCTGCCAAAAGCATTCAAAACGAGGAGTCGGCCGTGCAGGAAAGCATTTCCGGCAAGCAAAACGAGATTGCGAAGATTGCAGAAAACGAGAAACAGCTTCAGTCGGATATGGATAAAATTTCGGCTAAGATCCGCCAGACCAATCAGAAAATCAGTGAAAAAACGCAGGAAGTGTCAAATGCGCATGACGAAGTTGCATCGTTAAATGCAAAAATGAAAGAAACGCAAAAAAGAATAGAAGAACGCAACAACGTACTTGCCCGACGTGCGCGTGACATTCAGCAAAACGGCGGGCTGGACAGTTACCTGAATGTGCTGCTTGAATCCGGCAGCCTGAGCGATTTTGTCAGCCGAGCAGCGGCGTTAACGACGTTTGTCCAAGCAGACCGCGCCATTTTAAAAGCGCAGGAAAAAGACAGCCAAACATTAAATGCAGCAAAAGCTGAAGTGGAAAAGAAGCTTCAGAAAGTGCAGTCGGATTTATCCGAGCTGCAGGAGCTGAAAGAAGAAAACAAATACCGGTTTGCAGACCAGAAAAGCCTGAAAGCAGCGCTCAAGGAGCAAAAACAGGCTGTTGCAGCTGAGTTGGCCAGGCTGAAAGACAAAGAAGCTTCCTTAAACGCAGAGGAAAAAGCAGCGCTCGCTGAACTTGAAAGCAAGCAGGCCGCGGCCGCGCCATCTGATGCGGCAAAACCTTCCGCTCCTCAAGACCGGGAGCAAGAGGATTCCGCCTCTTCCGGCACGGGCGCCGGAAGAGGCCCGGATGGTTCAAACGGAAAAACCGCGGCACATACACAGAAGGAAAAGGCAAAGCCCGGATCCCGCGCAAAACATGTTGCGCGCGTATCTTCCTTTTCTGATTCCGGCCGCTCTTCAAATAACGCTTCCGGAACGGTTGAAAAAGCGATCAGCGCCGGTTCGGCTTTAATCGGGCATACCTCCTATAAAATGGGCGGCGGAAGGACGAAAAGCGACATTGCAAACGGGATTTTTGACTGCTCCTCCTTTGTTCATTGGGCATATGCGCAGGTAGGCGTGGATCTGGGCGGCTCCGGCGCGAATACGGATACGCTTGCCGGTCTTGGACAGGTGGTTAGTGCTTCGCAAATGAAACGGGGGGACCTCGTCTTCTTTGATACTTATAAGTACAACGGCCATGTCGGCATTTACCTGGGCGGCGGCAAATTTCTTGATTGCAACAGTTCAGATGGCGTTTCCATTGACAACATGAGCAGCGGCTACTGGAAAAAGTGCTTTAATGGCGTTGTCAGGCGTGTAGTTAAATAAGGAAGAACCGGCCGAAAAGCTGTTTTTCGGCCGGTTCTTTTCTATTTTGCCAATAAGACAAACACCCGGTTGATTTCTTTTGCGGTGAGCGGGCTCGTAATTTTTGCAATGTCCTTCAGCGCTTTGCTGCGGGCCTGGTCATCAAAGATGTCCAATTGTTTTCCCCGCACATAATCCGCGATTTTTTCCGCATCTTCGCGGCTGATTTTCACGTTAAACTGCCGCGCGTATTTAAAAAGTTCCGCGCCGGTAATGATATTCACCTTATAATTGACCATATTTTGAATCAGTTTCAATATCCATCACTCTCCCCGTTTCATGTATATGCGGGCCGGGAAGAAATGTTTCGGATGGGGCATTGCGCCGGAAGCAGAAAAGCGGCAAGAAGGCGGCAACCGCCGGCATTTCACCGCGAACCGCCACCCTTTACAATCTTCCGGAAAGCGGGTATAATGTTTAAATCGGAATGATTCTGATTGAGGAGTTGCGTATGGAAGAATACATTGTGGAAGTTTCAGGCCTCTCTTTCCGTTATGACCGGAAGAATGTGCTGGAACAGATCGATTTAAACATACCAAAGGGAGCGTTTCTCGGCATCATTGGCCCGAACGGTTCCGGAAAATCAACACTGTTAAAGCTCATGCTCGGGCTGTTAAAACCGCAGGAAGGGGAAATCCGCCTTTTCGGCACGCCGCTCAGCCGCTTTAAAGACTGGAGCCGGATCGGTTTTGTTTCGCAAAAAGCCAATGCATTTAATACCGGTTATCCTGCGACTGTTTTGGAAGTGGTCGAAAGCGGCCTGGTGAAAAAAACCGGCCTGTTCCGCTTCCTTGGCCCCAGCGCCAGAAAGGAAGCAATGGAAGCGATCCGCTCAGTCGGGATGGAGGCGTACGCCCATCAAAATATTGGCGAGCTAAGCGGCGGCCAGCAGCAGCGTGTGTTTATCGCGCGGGCCATTGTCAGCAAGCCGGAGATTTTGATGCTGGATGAGCCGACAGTCGGTGTGGACCAGCACCATGTCCGGTCTTTTTACGAAATGCTGGAGCGGCTGAACAGGGAATGGGGCATTACCCTGATTCTTGTCACACATGATATCGACGCCGTTTCCGACGAGGTGACGCATGTTGCGTGCCTAAACCAGCATTTATACTTCCATGGCGACATCCACGCGTTTCAGCAACTGGATGAAGAAAAACGTTCATTCTGGTACGCCCGCGATGCCCGGTTGCTGGCACATGAATATGGGTGAGAAGGAGAAACCGAATGATTGCTGCACTTTTTCATTATCACTTTTTGCAAAATACATTTTTGGCCGGGATTTTAATCGGCCTTATTGCCCCTTTGATCGGCAGTTTTATTGTCGTGCGCCGTTTGTCGCTGATTGCGGACGCGCTCAGCCATGTCACATTGTCCGGGATTGCTGTCAGCCTGTTTTTAAGCAGCAAGCTTCCTGTTCTTGCCGGGCTGAACCCGCTTTATATCGGCACCGGCTTTTCCGTGCTCGGATCCGTGCTGATCGAGCGGCTGCGCGGGGTTTACCGGCATTATGAAGAACTTGCGATTCCGATTATCATGTCGGGCGGGATTGGCATCGGGCTGATCTTTATTTCTGTGGCCGGCGGGTATAATGTAGATTTGATGAATTACCTGTTCGGCAGCGTAAGCGCGGTAAGCCGGGCTGATCTTTGGCTCATTCTGGGGATTGCCGTCATTGTGGCGGCTGTGATCCTTTTGCTGTACAAGGAACTTTTCCTGCTTTCTTTTGATGAGGAATATGCTAAAGTGTCCGGCATCCCTGCGAAAACGATCCACCTGCTGTTTATGGTGCTGATTGCGCTTGTAATTTCGGCCGCGATGCGGATCGTGGGGATTATGCTTGTATCTGCGCTGATTACGCTCCCGGTAGCGGCCAGCATCCGCATCAGCCGGGGATTTAAACAGACCATTTTGTTTTCCGTTCTTTTTGGTGAAATTTCCGTTTTGGGCGGGCTGGTCACGGCGTTTTATCTGAATTTGCCGCCCGGCGGTACAATTGTGGTGATTTCCATCGCTATTTTGCTTTTGGCGGTTTATATGAAACGATTCCGGCCTGGTGCCGGTTTGAACAAAATGAAGGTGTGAACATGCTTTTGGATGAGGCAATTGAAATCTTGAAGGAAAACGGCTATAAGCATACAGGAAAAAGAGAAAAAATGCTCGATTTGTTTTCGGAGAGCAATAAGTATTTGACGGCAAAAGACGTGCTCGTGTGGATGAAAGATGATTATCCGGGCCTCAGTTTTGACACGATTTACAGGAATTTATCGCTTTTTGCCGAACTTGGCATTCTGGAAGTGACAGAGCTGTCCGGTGAAAAGCATTTCCGTTTCAAATGCTCGACAAACCACCACCATCACCATTTTATTTGCTTGGCGTGCGGGAAGACGAAAGAAATCCCGGATTGCCCGATGCCGACGGTCAGCGGTTTGGAAGGGTATGCCATTTCCGGCCATAAGTTTGAAATTTACGGCACGTGCCCGGAATGCATGGCGGATGAAACGCGGCAAAATATTTAACAAACCCTGCTTCCGGCAGGGTTTGTTAAATACTTGGAAATTTTCACACATGCATTTTCAAGAAATAAGCCAAGCGGGCGGCGCACAGGTCACCCGCAAAAAGCGCACCCCCAATCCGGCCTGCCCCTTACAGAAAGAAGGAGCCCTTTAATCGTGTGCGGCGCGGCCGGATTGGGTGATCCAGCGCCTGACCCAGTCGTCCGCTTCTTTCCAGTTTTTCACCCGGTACACATTTTCCGGGACGGGATCCCGGTTGTACGGGGTGTCAAACAGAAGGACGGGGATGCCAAGGGTCTGTGCAATGGCAGCCGCATTGTCATGTTTGTCTTCCAAAAACAGATCAACGCTGTATTTTTTTGCGGTTTCCACTTTATGATGCGTGCCGATCAGCTCGATATGATGGTATTTCAGCTGTTGTTTTGTAAACCAGTTTTTGGTCACATCAAGCAGATGGGATGCGCGTGCACTGATAAAATACAGCTCAAACCGGTCTGCCCATTTGTTTAACACTTCTTTTGCCCCTTTTGCCACCGGGGATTTTGCATAGATCACAGGCTCCGACCGGATAAACCAGTCGGCAAATGTCCCGGCAGGAATATCGACGACATCTGTGATCTCATACTTCGTTAAGTCTTCATATTTCAGGCCAATGTGAAAGGCATCGTTAATGAACGGAATAAGCGTTTCAGGGTCTGTCACAGTCCCGTCAATGTCAATGCCGAAACGGTATTTTTTCACCATGGTGCGCCTCCTTTGTGTTTTGAATGTGAAGCGATCGTGCTGCCTGTTACCCGGGCCCGTTTGCAAGGGCCGGGCCGGCAGGATAAACATTGCCGCGCATGAAGAAACACCGGCTTGTTTTACGCCGGTGTTTCGGTCAGACGGGGTTCGCGTTTTGCGCAGCCTGTTTTTGGTAATACGCTTCGGCAAGCATGTCGATTTCTTTTTTCAGTTCTTCCACCATTTGATCTTCCGGCACTTTCCGTATGATTTTCCCTTTGCGGAACAGGAGGCCTTCCCCGCGTGCGCCGGCGATGCCGATATCCGCTTCTCTTGCTTCGCCGGGGCCGTTGACGGCGCAGCCGAGGACTGAAACTTTAATCGGCGCTTTAATGGTCTGTAAATATTCTTCGACTTCGTTTGCGATGCTGATCAAATCGATCGCAATCCGGCCGCAAGTCGGGCATGAAACGAGCGTTGGGGCATTGGAGGAAAGCCCGAATATTTTCAGCAGCTCGCGCGCGACTTTCACTTCTTCCACCGGGTCGGCGCTTAAAGAAATGCGGAGCGTGTTGCCGATTCCCATATTTAAAAGCGCCCCAATCCCTGCGGCACTTTTGATGGTGCCGGAAAACAGCGTCCCGGATTCGGTAATGCCGAGATGGAGCGGGTAGTCAAATGTCCTTGCCGCTTTCTCGTACGCTTCGATGGCAAGGCGGACGTCCGAGGCTTTCATGGAAACGATAATGTCGTGAAAATCCAGGTCTTCGAGAATCCGGATATGGTGCAGGGCGCTTTCGACCATGCCGTCTGCTGTAGGGTATCCGTATTTTTGCAAAATTGGTTTTTCAAGGCTTCCTGCATTGACGCCGATCCGGATTGGGATGCCGCGCTCTTTTGCCGCTTTCACGACCGCTTCGACTTTTTCACGCTTGCCGATATTGCCCGGATTAATCCGGATTTTATCGACGCCGCCTTCAATCGCGATTAACGCAAGCCGGTAATCAAAGTGGATATCCGCGACAAGCGGGATATGGATTCTTTTTTTTATGTCGGGAATAGCCCTTGCCGCCCGTTCATCCGGGACAGCAACGCGCACGATCTGGCAGCCTGCTTCTTCAAGCCGCTCAATCTGGCGGACGGTTGCATCGGCATCATGTGTTTTCGTCGTCGTCATACTTTGAATGAATAGTTCATTGCTGCCCCCGATCGTCAAGTTTCCGACCTTGACAGGGCGCGTTTTTGTACGGTGTATGATCTCACCCAAGGATATTCGCTCCTTTAATGATCTGTCAGTCCATAAACATTTTACCAACTTACATTTTAACAATTGACTGCCCCGATTGACAAGCCATTGTCCGCATTTTACCGGGATTCGCCGTAAATGGGAAACCGGTACGTTTGTCCGATCTGGATGTCTTCCGGTGCAATTCCGCCGTTCAGTTTGCTGAAATCACGGATCGCTTTTTCAATCGAAGGCGCCGGCCCGCCCGATATTTGTTTGATAATCGTAAGCACCGTGTCACCGGAATGGACTTTGGCTGTGACATACGGGCGGTGCGTTGTTTGCGGTTGTACGGCAACGGTTTTTCCGGCTGTTTCTTTTGCATTCGTCGGGATTGTGCCTGCGTGGAGATCGTAGTAGATGCAGTAAGAGATAAGGGCAGCGAAAAAGAGCACAGCGATTTTTTTCAACATGGACATTCCCTCCTTTATGAGTGCTACCAGTATATGCCGGTATTCTGCAATTAGAACCCGGGGGGATTCAGAAAAATGCAGGCGTAAAATTTGCCATCTATCAACCGGTTTTGGTACATTAAATATGACAAATATTTGAATCTTTCCGGTTCAAAACATTACATAAAGGAGGAATAAAGATATGACGTACACTTTACCGCAATTGCCGTATGCGTATGATGCACTGGAGCCTTATATTGACAAGGAAACGATGAACATCCACCATACGAAGCACCATAATACTTATGTCACCAACTTGAACAAAGCGCTGGAAGGCCATGACGATCTTGCTTCCAAATCCGTTGAGGACTTAATTTCGGATTTGAATGCGGTTCCGGAAGAAATCCGTACAGCGGTTCGCAACAACGGCGGGGGGCATGCCAACCACTCGCTGTTCTGGACGCTGCTTTCGCCAAATGGCGGCGGCGAACCTAAAGGCGCGCTGCTTGACGCGATCAACAGCAAATTCGGCAGCTTTGAAAAATTCAAAGAACAATTTGCAGCTGCTGCAGCAGGCCGTTTCGGTTCCGGCTGGGCATGGCTTGTTGTCCATAACGGCGAGCTCGAAATTATGAGCACCCCGAACCAGGACAGCCCGCTTTCCGAAGGCAAAAAACCGGTTCTTGGCCTTGATGTTTGGGAACATGCTTACTATTTGAAATACCAAAACCGCCGTCCGGAATATATTTCTGCATTCTGGAATGTTGTAAACTGGGACGAAGTGGAAAAACTGTACGAAGCAGCGAAATAATCGCGATCCATTTAAAAAAGGGCGTGCCGCGCAATTTGCGTGCACGCCCTTTTTGCATGCACCCGTGCATAAACGCCCCCGTTTTTCAAAACAATATAGGGGAATGGGGGGAGTTTTGATTTATGAAGCGTGTGCAAAAATGGTTCGGAGATATAGAACTGTCAAAAGATCTGCTGCTGCTGCTTGCGATCGGCGGGCTTTATTCTTTAAGCGTTTCGCTGTCCAATTCTTTCGTTAACATATATTTATGGAAGCAGACAGGGAAGTACATAGATCTGGCGGTATATAATTTATCGGTTG
Organism: Heyndrickxia coagulans DSM 1 = ATCC 7050; assembly: GCF_000290615.1. Classification (GTDB taxonomy): domain Bacteria; phylum Bacillota; class Bacilli; order Bacillales; family Bacillaceae_C; genus Weizmannia; species Weizmannia coagulans. Next base: position 27,399 of record NZ_ALAS01000070.1, on the reverse strand, counting down.
TCATCCTGCAGCCGCTCACTTTTATCATTGCGGGAAGATGGGCAAAAAAAGTGGACAGGGTCATGGTGTTCAGGATCGGGGTTGCCTTTTTGGCGCTGTTTTATTTATGCGTGCTGTTTTCGCGGGGGCATGCCGGCGATTTTATCGTTTTGCTTGGCGGGCTGCTCGGTATCGGCTACGGCTTTTACTGGCTCGCCTACAATGTACTGACGTTTGAAATTACGGAGCCTGAGACGAGGGATTTTTTTAACGGCTTTATGGGGGCATTCGGTTCCATCGGCGGCATGGCCGGGCCGTTTGCCGCAGGGCTGATCATTTCAGCAATCGGAAAAACCGGTTATACGGTCGTTTTTGCCCTCTCCCTGATCCTGTTTGCCCTTGCCGTCGTCCTCAGTTTTTTTATTGCGCCGCGCCCTGCACACGGCCGTTATTTGTTTAAGCAAATCGTAAAGGAACGACACCGCAACCCGAATTGGAAACGGATTACAAGCGCCCATTTTGTCCAAGGTTTAAGGGATGGCACGTTTGTGTTTATGATTTCCGTTTTCGTGTTCCTTTCTACGGGGAGCGAGCTTTCTCTCGGCACGTTCGGGCTGATCAATTCTTGCCTGCAGTTTCTCGGGTACACGCTCGTTGCCCGTTATATTAAAATCAAGCACCGCCAGCGCTCGATTTTTTTGGGCGGGCTGCTTCTGTATGCGGCCGTGTTTTTGTTTGTTTTTGAAGTCACCTATCCGAGAATGCTGCTTTATGCCGCAACGATTGCGATTGCTTACCCGCTTCTGCTTGTCCCGTATAATTCGATGACATACGATGTGATCGGCAGGGCATGGAAAGCAGCGGAAGCACGGATTGAGTATGTTGTCGTGCTTGAAATATTTACCAATGCCGGCAGAGTTGCTTCAATTTTACTTTTCATTGCAGCCGTCACTTTTTTCAACAGCCAGGTGAGCATCCGCGTGCTGATGCTAGTCATTGGGGCAGGGCATTTGTGCATTTCGCTTTTTACAAGGAATATCCGGATTGGGGATATGTAGGGCCGCCGTTTCCAAAAATGGCGGTATTTTTTATAGCCATGTCCGCATTTTTTCGCTAAAATGGAATGTATAGCCGATGGCGAAGGGAGGAGCAGAAAAAGGTTGAAAAAAAAGAAGCGGAAAAAGCGGTCGCATATTCCATTTAGAATGAATATGCTGTTCTTTGCTGTTTTTGTGCTTTTTTCGGTCTTAGTCGTGCGTCTGGGCATTGTGCAGATTGTCTACGGCCAGGATTACAAAAAAGAACTTGAACAGACGGAAGACAAGACGATCCATACTTCTGTTCCAAGAGGAAGAATTCTTGACCGGAACTATAAAGTGATTGTGGGCAATAAAGCGCTGAAGGCGATCACATATACGAGAACCCAGGCGGATGACAACAAAAAAATGCTGAAAGTGGCAAGGAAACTCGGGGAAATCATCAAAGTGCCGGATGCGGATGTGAAACGGCTGACGGACCGGGATAAAAAAGACTTTTGGATCCTGACCCATCCGAAAGCGGCAAAGCAGCTCGTTTCCAAAGCAGAACAGGCAAAGCTCGACAACGACAGCGACAAAATATACAAGTTGCAGCTGAAGCGGATTACGAAACAGGATCTGGATTCAATGTCGCCGGAAGATCTCAATGTGCTCGCGATCTACAGCAAAATGTCGGCCGGCTATGTGCTGTCCCCGCAAATTATCAAAAACACGGGCGTGACAAATAAAGAGTATGCGACTGTGAGCGAGAATCTTTCAGCGCTGCCGGGCGTGGACATTACAACCGACTGGGAACGGAACTATGTGTTCAGAGAGGCAAACAGCAACGATTCGGTTTTAGGGTCAATCCTCGGCGATGTGACAACCGAAAAAGAAGGCTTGCCTGCCGACAAGGAGCAGTACTACACGGCCCGTGGATACAGCCGCAATGACCGCGTCGGGAAAAGCTACATTGAACAGCAGTATGAAGATGTCTTGAGCGGCGAAAAAGAAAAAGTGGAAGCGAAACAGGATAAAAAAGGGAATGTCATCTCTTCAAAAGTGATCAGCAAAGGGAAGCCGGGCAGCGACCTTGTCCTGTCTATTGACATTGACCTGCAAAAAGAAGTGGAGAAAATTATTACCGATGAAATCAAAGCGGCCCGCGCAAGCAATCCGCTTGCTGACCGTGCCTTTGTCACCGTCATGAACCCTTATACCGGCGAAGTGTTGTCAATGGCCGGCAAACAGGTGGTCACAAAGAACGGATCTGCGAAAATCAAGGACTTTGCGCTTGGGAATATGACAACCGCTTATCCTTCAGGTTCAGCGGTAAAGGGTGCGACTGTTTTGACCGGGTACCAGACCGGGGCCATCTCGCCCGGGAGTGTATTTGTTGACCAGCCGCTCCATTTTGCCGGCACCCCTGTGAAAAAATCGTGGGTTGCCAACGGTTTTGGGGCGATTAACGACTTAAAGGCCCTGCAGGTTTCATCTAACGTATATATGTTCCGGACGGTGATGGCGATCGGCGGGCAGCACAATTATGTGCCAAATGGCCCGCTCAGGATTGACAAAATGAAAACGATCCGGACATTGCGCAAATATTTTGCCCAGTTCGGGCTTGGCGTCAAAACCGGCATTGACCTTCCGGGCGAAGTCGGCGGCTACCAAACGGAAGTCCCGCCGAACAGCGGGAACGTGCTCGACTTTGGGATCGGGCAGTTTGACACGTATACGCCGCTGCAGCTTTGCCAGTATGTTTCCACGATCGCAAACGGCGGTTACCGTGTGCAGCCGCATATTGCGAAGGAAATCCGTGAACCAAGCCCGGACGGCAAGACACTCGGGCCTGTCGAGAAAGACATCGGCACGACGGTCTTAAACCGTGTGGATATGAAAGAATCATACATCAACCGCGTCAAACAAGGTTTCTATAATGTGGTGAACGTTCCCCACGGAACAGCTTACGGGCGGATTGATTCCAGCCTGAAAGTGGCAGGGAAAACCGGGACAGCCCAGGCTGTTTATGGCGGTGAACTGGTGGAAAAATACGACGCCGCAGGAAGAACACATCCTTCTCTCTGGAGCAATGCATGGAATTCCACTTTTGTCGGCTATGCGCCGTACAATCATCCGGAAATTGCCATCTCGGTCGTCGTGCCATGGTCCTATATGGGGGGAGCATCCGACCCGCACACGAATTTAAAAATTGCAAACCGTGTGTTTAAAGCCTATTTTGATCTGGAGAAAAAAGAGGAGAGCAAAGCAACAAATACGCCGGAAAAGACAGTTGCAAATGCCAACTAGGCCGTCTCCGGCTGAGGAAAAAACGGATAACAGGGGGAACCCTGTTATCCGTTTTCTGTATAAATCTATTCTGGTATTTGCATGGCACCGGAAATGATGCGTTTCACTTCGTTTACGGGGAGGGCGGACTGCCTTGCGATCTGTTCGAATGAAAGGCCCTGCCGGAACAAAGCGAGCACCTGGTTTTTTACAATTTCATTGACCGGACTTTTGCCGGACGGATCCGGAAGAAACGGATCGGCTCCGGGCATCATAAATTCTTCTTCGAGCGTCTGTAATCTTTTTTTGATCTGGTACGTTTCCTGGAAAAATTTTAAAGACAAATCTTCCAGTTCCTGTTCTACCAGATGTGCGTGGTCCTGGCGGAAAAACGAAATAAGAAACAATACCACAGAAAGCGCCAGTAACACAATCAGCGTAATAACCATCCAGTTCTCTCCTTTTTCATTGCAAAGTACTATTGTTAGTTATATCATGATTTTCCTGTGAAGTGTACCGCCTATCCGGCAAGAGGGGGCCAATTCGTGCCAGCAAAGCGGGACCGGCAGGCTTGCTTGCCCCATTCAAGTGAAAATTTCACATATATCGGCAGCCGGTGGGAAGAACGGTTTTGTTTGAAAAAACATACTGGCAATCGTACGTGAAAAATGCTATGATAGAAAAGTCGTATGCACGATCGATTGAGAAAGATGGAGGGATGAAACATGCGTGTAAACATTACACTGGCTTGCACGGAATGCGGTGAGCGTAACTATATTACAACAAAAAATAAACGTACGACCCCGGACCGTATTGAATTGAAAAAATATTGCCCGCGGGACAAACGTGCAACCGTACATCGCGAAACAAAGTAAACAGCAGGCGTTTTCCTGCTGTTTTTTCTTTTGCCACAGCGTTAGCGGATAATTTCTCCCCCGGTAGGAAAAATAGAAATGAGTTGCAGAAAATTTTTCGGGGGAGGAATCGCCATGAACAGATGGGTGAAGTGGATGGTGGTGCTGCTTCTGTTTTCAGCAGCTTACCGGAACCGTTACCGGGTATTAAACACTGTATTTGGGTACGGCCCTGCGAGAAAATTGGCGGTCACGGCGGCAATGCGGATTCCCGGATTACGGTCGCGCGTCATGGGCCAGGTTTTTCAATAGCGGTGAAAAAAGGGCGGGTGTAAAAGGCCAAACGCTTTACACTCCGCTCTTTTTTTCGATATAGTTAGGATAAAATGGATGGAAAAAGGCAGGGGAAATCGTGAACAGTAGGGCAGATGTTTTGTTTTGGGCAATCAGCCGCCATTTTGTCGTGGAACAGGAGTACCGGATCCTGTTTTTGAGTGAAAACCGGGATGAAATGTGGCTTGCCAATACAAAAAAGAAGAATTTGCCGCTTGTGCGTCTTTTGCGGTATGACATCGACTGGGGCAACTGGTTATACCGCGACATCCGCGATTGTTGCGCACAGGCTGAAGATTTATGCAAACAAATAAAGCGGCTTGCTCCGCGCGTACTCAATATTTACGTAAGCGAGTATGCGCCGGTTGACGATTATGAAATCTATTTGGATGAACCGATGCATATCAATGGCGGAAAAACGGAACTCCGCAGCGTATTGATTGAAGGGGAGAATCCTGGTCCCGGGATCAGTAAGCTGCGCCCGTTCACGGAAAGCCGGCTTGCCATTGCGCCTGAAACGATGAGCGGGGACGCCTATGCATTACAGCGGACGGTGTTCGAAGCCGAGGCGCGCCGGGAAGAGGAGGAACGGCAGCTGTTTGACGCGGGCAGGCCATTTTTTACATACGTCTTTCTGGCCGTACAGATTGCCGTGTTTATTGTTATGTCGCTTACCGGCGGGACGCAGAATACGCAAAACCTGATCCGTTTCGGCGCCAAGTACAATCCGCTGATTATGGAAGGGCAATATTGGCGGCTGATTATGCCCGTTTTTATTCATATCGGGATCATGCACCTTTTTATGAATTCGCTCTCTTTATACTATATCGGGCCGCTTGTCGAACGGATTTACGGCAAGGCGCGCTTTGCCCTGATTTATTTGTTCGCCGGGTTTACAGGCTGCCTGGCCAGCTTCCTGTTTTCACCAAGCCTTTCTGCCGGCGCAAGCGGTGCGATTTTTGGCTTGTTCGGCGCGCTTCTTTACATCGGGACGGCTTACCGAGATCTTTTTTTCCGGACAATGGGACCGAGTGTCATTACGCTCATCATCATTAATCTCGTTTTCGGTTTTTCCGTTTCCGGCATTGACAATTTCGGGCATCTTGGCGGGCTTTTCGGCGGCTTTCTTGCAGCATGCATCGTCCACTTTCCGAAACGGAAGCGCATCGGTGTGCAGCTTCCGGCTCTTCTTATTGCCGCTTTCCTCGTTTATATGGGTCTGCGCGGCATTCACCCGGCAGACTAATAAGCATGCCCCCGTTTCGGTTCCGGGCCGCTTCTTTGGCGTGCAAGTGCGGGCCTTTCGGGGGACGGATCGTGCCGGGATAAAAATTTCTCTCTTTAGGGCCGGGGGAAGCGCGCCGGTATATAGGGGCGCCGTGGGTTTCCGCGGCTATCCTTCAAAAAATGCACCGGGCAAGGTTTCACGGCGTACTTCCACGCCGGGCGGCCAAATGATCCGGCAAATTGCCGCAATTTGATGCTTGTTAGAAGTTGCACAATCGACTATACTTTTCTTGGAACAGATTTTTTATAAATGAAAGCTGGGTCGAAATGAGAACACTTTATGATGTGCAACAGCTTTTGAAAAAATTCGGCATTATTGTCTATATCGGGGACCGGCTTGCCGATCTCGAGCTGATGGAATTGGAACTGAGGCAGTTGTACCAGGCAAGGGTGCTGGAAAACAGCGAATACGAAACCGCCCTGTTGATCATCAGGCAGGAAAAACGGTTGGAAAAAGAGAAAAAAATGGAGGGTGAGCGAAATGGCTGAGAAGTGGATCATTGGCATTGATTTGGGGGGCACCACCACAAAACTGGCATTTGTGAATGAAGCAGGCGATATTGTACACAGATGGGAGATCCCGACTGTGACGGCTAACGAGGGGAAAGCGATCCTTCCGAATATCGCAAAATCGATTGAGGACGAATTGGCCCGGGCAAAGCGGGAGAAAAAAGAGATCACAGGGATCGGCCTCGGCGTACCGGGGCCGGTTGATATGGAAGCCGGCGTGATTTATGAATCCGTCAATATCGGCTGGGCGCAGCATTATCCGGTTGCCGGGACATTGCAAAAATTGGCGGGGTTAAAAGTGGTGATCGATAATGATGCAAATGTTGCGGCACTCGGTGAAATGTGGAAAGGCGCCGGGAAAGGTTCCGGGGAAATGGTCTTCGTTACGCTTGGCACCGGTGTCGGCGGCGGCATCATTACAGGCGGGGATATCGTCCACGGCGTAAAAGGGGCGGCAGGCGAAATCGGCCATATTACCGTCATCCCGGAAGGCGGGGCACGATGCAACTGCGGGAAAACCGGCTGCCTTGAAACGGTCGCTTCCGCAACAGGCGTGGTCAGGACAGCCATAGCGAAACTGGCTGCATTTAGCGGCGCGTCCCCGTTAAAAGATTTGTATGCCCGAAGCGGATCGGTAAGCGCCAAAGACGTGTTTGACTTTGCGAAAGCGGGAGATGCCCTTTCCCACGAAATTGTTGACGAAACGGCAAAATACCTCGGGCTTGCGCTGGCAAGTGTGGCCAATACGTTAAATCCGGAAAAAATCGTGTTGGGGGGAGGGGTGTCAAAAGCAGGCGAAACGCTCTTAAACCCGGTGCGCGCTTATTTTTTGAAATACGCGTTCAACACGGTCGGCCAATCGACAAAACTGGAACTTGCCACATTGGGAAACGATGCCGGCGTGCTCGGGGCAGCGTGGCTGGCGTTAAATAAAATTTAAGCGGGGCGCCCCCTTCCATGATACGCGCTGATTTTGGCATACTACAAACAGCGATATAATGAGATGAAAAAAAGCGGCATGGCGCCGCTTTTTCAGCATTAAGTAAAGGCCGGGTAGCCCGAATGGATGACGGTCATGATGGCAAACCAGCCGAAAAGGGCAAAAGAAATGATGCCGAAAATAAATCCGAGGATATTTTTGTTTTTGGCCGCAGTAATGAAACCAATCAGTGACAGTATGGAGACGAGACTGAAAATAATGACTGTACCCATGACATCCCCCTTATAATGAAAAGGTATTCAATTATCTTTATTTTACAACCGGTCTGGTGATTTGTCGAGTAAATGAACAGGCATTTTTTACGGATGAAAACATGATACAATAAGGGAGGAGGGATACGAATGAAATGGAAACAATTGCCGGTCGGGCCCATTCAGACGAATTGCTATATCCTGTGGAACCACGAAAAAGACTGTTTGATATTTGACCCCGGAGCGGAATTTGAAAGGCTGCACGCTTTTATCGGGGAAAATGCGCTGAACCCGCTTGCGGTGCTTTTAACGCATGCCCATTTTGACCATATTGGCGCCCTTGATGCGGTAAGGGATGCGTACAAAATCCCGGCCTATATCCATCAAAAGGAAGAGATGTGGCTCGGGGATCCAGGGCAAAACGGCTCCCATTTTTTCGGGATGGGAGAAATCAGCGCGCGCGGGGCGGAAAAGCTTATCGCCGGGGAAGACATGTTGAAAATCGGCTCTTTTTCGCTTCAAGTGCTGGAAACGCCGGGCCACTCCCCGGGGAGCGTTTCGTACTGGCTGCCTGATCACAACATTGTCTTTTCAGGGGACGCCCTTTTTTCCGGCAGCATTGGGCGGACCGATCTTCCGGGCGGGAACCATGGCGTTTTGCAGGAAAGCATTCATACAAAGTTACTGGTTTTGCACCCGGATACAATCGTGTTCCCGGGACACGGGCCGCAGACAACGATCGGGGCCGAAAAAAGTTCCAACCCGTTTTTGGGGGGATAAAAAAACCGGCAGCGAATGCCGGTTTTTTTAGTGCAAGGAAAAAGCAAGCAGATTTTTAAGAGGAACAGGTTATTCGCCGAAGCCGGGTGTGAGTATAAACGTGGTGTAGTACGTAAAGCCGGCGAAGAAAATTGTTAAATAAGCCCCAAAGATGTACATATACATGCGTTCGGACAGTTTCAAGTAGCTGACAAGCACAAAGAAACCGGTCTGGGCCAGAAACAGTAAAGCGGTTTCTTTCATGCCGCCAAGGAAAAACATGACTGCCATTACACCAGTCCAGAAACCCAATACGCGGTACATACGATCCAAATGAACCACCCCTTCTTTTTATGTCCATCAAGTTATATTATAAAGGAACAAAGAAGGGGTGTAAACACAACCGGTACTTAATTCGCAACTTTAGCAACTTTAGCAACTTTCACATGATAAATGCATTCGCTGCAATCATGAAGCATGGTTTCCTGCTGGTTGATGTCGAAATCGTCAAACAACGCTTCAAACAACCCGTGAATATAAGCAACATGCATCTCGCAAACATCCGCCGAGTGATGGATTAATTCCCGGAACGGACAGTTGTATACATGGTAATCGAGTTCGTTCTTGTCTGTTGTTTCCAGCGTTTCGATGCAGTATCCGTCCACGGTGGACACGCTTGCGAGCACAGATAATTTTTCATTAAATGTCAGCTGGTCTTTTGTTTTATTCATGTTTTTTAAGATGTTTTCGATGATCCGTTTTCCGTACTCCCGGCCGATCTCTTTCAAAAGGCCTGCATCTGCCAGTTTCATTTTGTTGATGGCTTCAAGCAAAATGTTGGACAGCAATTTGTATTCACGGTGCGGGAAGGAGAGTTCCACCACTTGTTCAGAGCTTTTATACAGCCTTGCCGGGCGCCCGCCTTTTCCGGTTTTGTTCAGTTCGGATGAAATTATCTTTACATCTTCGAGCTTCGACAAATGGAGCCTTGCCACATTTGGATGAATATGAAATTCATTGGCCACTTCCTGGACGGATACTTCGCTCCGTTTCTTCAGTACAAATTGGTAAATCGAGTAGCGGGTCGGGTCAGAAAGGGCGTTGATCACTTTTAATGTTGGTTCCATATTAAACACCTCTATATTTTTTATCCTATCTATATTATAAATGATAACAACGCCAAAATTTGTGACAAAAATCACACACTTTTTTGCGGCTGAGAGAAAAAAATAGCGAAAAAATTTTTGCTTTCAGCAGGAATTTTGAAAGCCGTGTCGAAATGAGAGAATATCCCAAAAGAAAGGTGGTATGTGATGGATTATGTCGGTAGAAAAAATCGCGGAACTATTGATTGGACAGGCGGTGAAAAACAATGTGACCGATGTCCATATCGTTCCGAAAGAGAAGCATTACCATGTCCAGTTCCGGCAGTACGGAAGGCTGTACCCCCACCGCAACCTTTCCGCGAAAGCCGGGGAAAGGCTGATATCCCATTTAAAATTTATGTCTTCCATGGATATCAGTGAAAAACGAAAGCCCCAAAGCGGGTCGTTTGCCATAAACGTTTTGCAGCAAGCGGTCTCCTTAAGGATTTCGACGCTGCCAACCTCTCTTTCCAAAGAGAGCCTCGTCATCCGGATTTTGCCCCACGAAGAACAATTCCAGCTCAGCCAAATTTCACTTTTTCAATCGAGCACGAAAAAATTAATGGCGCTATTAAACCATTCGCACGGCATGCTGATTTTCAGCGGTCCGACCGGAAGCGGCAAGTCGACGACGATGTATACGCTTGTTGAGCACTGCGCAAAACGGTTTTTACGGAATGTAATTACACTGGAAGACCCTGTTGAAAAACAAAGCGATTCGTTTTTGCAGGTGCAGGTGAATGAAAAAGCAGGCATTACTTATAGCACAGGGCTGAAAGCAATTTTGCGCCATGATCCGGATATTATCCTGGTGGGGGAAATCCGCGATGCCGAAACAGCAAGAATTGCGGTCCGCGCATCGCTTACCGGCCATCTTGTCCTGACGACTTTGCATACGCGTGACGCAAAGGGCGCGATTTACAGGCTGATGGAATTCGGCGTGAGCATCCACGAAATGGAGCAGACTTTGCTCGCTGTCAGCGCACAGCGGCTGATTACATTGCGTTGTCCGGTATGCGGCGGCATCCGCTGCCCGCATGATTGTCCCGGCAGCCGGAAAAAGCGGCAAACCGCGGTATATGAGCTGCTGTACGGGAAAAATTTGCAGCGGGTGCTGAAAGAAGCAAAGGGGGAACAGGTCCGCTACCATTATCCGACGCTGAAAGAATGGCTCAGAAAGGGGATTGTGCTTGGATACATTTCTGAAGAAGAGTATCACCGCTGGATTGCCGAAGAGGAAGAAGCGGATAAGCCTCAAACAACAGGGGCGCTTTCTTACCCGGGTCGGTGAAATGCTCGAAAACGGATTTCCGATTGCGGATGCTATTGATTTTCTCGGGCATGTGGACGGCGAACTGAATGCGCGTTCCATGAACAAACAGCTGCAAAACGGAACGCCGCTCCATGACGTGCTGCTGAAACACCGGTTTGATGCCAACGCATGCATGCAAATTTATTTTGCCGGGCGGCACGGGGAGATGGTTGCTGCCCTTAAAGAGGCAGGTGCTTACTTATTGAAAAAGCACGAGGACGCCCTTGCCTTTTGGAAACTGATCCGTTATCCGCTCATACTGGCAGCCGCGCTATTTATCGCCACGGCTTTTGTGAGAAACGTGCTGCTGCCGCAATTTGAACATATGTATGTCGCAATGGATTACAAGCCTTCGCGAAATCTCCGGCTGTTCCTGGCCATCATGGAACAGGCCCCGCATGATATCCTGGTTTTAAGTAATTTTCTCTTCCTGTTTTTCACACTCTTTTTTCTCTATTTTAAAAGAAAAAAACCGCTCGTGCAGGCGGCATGGCTTTCGCGGCTGCCGGTATCCCGTTTTTACTATACCAGTTACTACAGCCAGTTTTTGGCGAGAGAATGGAGCTTTATGCTGAAAAGCGGTTTTTCCGTCTATGAAATTCTGCATGTAATGGAATCGCAAAATTTCAAGCCGCTTTGGCGCGATACCGCAAAATATGTGCGCGAAAAACTGCTTGCCGGCGAGACATTTTCCCACGCTCTGGCCTCTGTCCCGTTTATCGAGCCGCAGCTGGTCATTTTGGTGCGCCACGGGGAGAAAAACGGGCGCCTTGATCAGGAACTCTATTATTACAGCCAAATTAGCTTGAAAAGAATGGAAGAGAAAATCCAAAGCCTGTTCGGGCTGATTCAACCGGTTATATTTATTTTCATCGGTTTCTTTTTGGTTGCCATTTATTTGTCGATCATGCTGCCGATGTTCCAGATGATTGACGCGGTTTAACCGGGGAAGGCTTGCCGGGCGGCGGGGCTTAAAGCCTTCCCCCCAGAAAAAGAAAGGAGAAATTGCCCATGTCTTTAATCAAAAATCAAAAAGGTTTTACGCTGATCGAAATGCTGATTGTTTTGCTCGTTATTACGGTTCTCTTGTTTTTGATGATTCCGAACATTTCCAAACATACCGATGCGATCAATAACAAAGGTTGCGATGCGTTCATTGCCATGGTGCAGGGTCAGGTGCAGGCGTATGAAATGGACCACAATGAATATCCGTCATCCATCAGCCAGTTGAAAGACGGCGGCTATGTGTCGAAAACGAGCTGCCCAAATGGAAACGGAGTGAACATCGGGGCGGACGGGAAAGTAACGGAGGTTGCAAAGTGAAGCGGCCAAAAAACGAAGCCGGTTTTACCTTTCCGGAAATGCTCGTTGTTTTGTTGATTGTATCCGTGATCACCGCCCTTGCGTTTGCCGGATTTAAGCCGGTGAAACATACGACCGTCAAAAAAATGTTCATCAACCAGCTTGAAAATGATTTGTACCTGGCGCAAACGGACGCGATTTCCCGCCAGACGAACGTATACGTCCAATTTTTCCGCCAGAACAATATGTATTCCATTTTTGAGGCGAGGAAAAATGCGGCGATTGTAAAAAGAAAGCTTCCGGAAGGCATCAAAATGTTCGAAAACGGCAGCTTTCATTCCTATACGATCGGGCCGGACGGGAATGTTACCCAGTTCGGCACGCTCTATTTCCAGTCCGGCGGAGAACAAATCAAGCTGGTTACGCATATTGGAAGCGGGCGGTTTTATGTCGAAGAGTGAACGGGGCTTTACTTTTCCGGAAGTCATCGCTGCGTTTGCCGTATTTTGCCTGATGGCGGCCTGCTTGTTCCCGCCGTTTCTCCATATGCTTGGCCAGATCAAAGAGACAAAACAGGAGATGGAGGCAGCCCGTTTTTTATACGAAAAAACGGAGGAATGGACTTTTACCGGAAAAGTCGTTGAAAAAGAAAAAAAGGCCGGCGGGGCCACGTGGACATTTCAAATCAAAGACAATGGCAGAAAGGCATGTGTCAAACATGAGCAAAACAAGACTTGTGTTTCGCTCCGGCAATGAAAAAGGCTTTACGCTGCTTGAAAGCGTGTGCGTGCTGTTTCTCGTCACTTCCTTGTTCTCACTTTTTCCCCTGGCAGTGAAAACATTCGGGACAGCCGGGGAAGCATTCCGGCCGGAAGAAGATGAAGAGTGGAATCTTTTTCTCATGCAGTTGCGCAAAGAAATCCGGGTGAGCAGCTCGTGCCAGGCAGCCCAAAATACTTTGAAACTGAACGAGGCAGGAAGGACGGTTACGTATGAACCGTACCAGAACAGTTTGCGGCGGAGAGTGGACGGTGAGGGGCATCAAATTGTGCTCCAAAATGTGCGGTCCATCCAATTTGCGGCAACAGGAAACGGGGTCAAAGTGTCCGCTGTTTATCCGAATGGCGCGGAAAAAACAGCGGAAATGACCTTTCTTTCCCGCCATGCGTTCTTCGGCCAAACGGAGGGCAATGCCCGATGAACAGGCAAAAAGGGTTTATTTTGCCGGTAGTGCTGTTTTTGGCGCTTGCCGCATGCAGTATGGTCATTTCGGGAACAAATATTTACCTAGGCGAAAAGAAATATGCCGTGCTGGTGAAGGAATATTATTTGCGGAATACCATGTCGCTTTTCGCCATCAGGGAGGCGGCGCAAAAATTGGAAAAAGGCGACAAAAGCCCGGGGGAACTCCGTTTTTCAGACGGATTGGTGTCTTACAATATCAAACAGGACGGGGATACTGCAGTGATTTCCTTAACTGCGGAAAATGGCAGTGGTGAACTGTTTAAAAGTACGATACGATATAATCAGGCAGAAAAAAAGGTGCTTCAATGGGAGGAACAATGAACAAAAGGATCTATTTGACCGGGTTTATGGGTGCCGGAAAAACGACTGTCGGCCATGCGCTCGCCTCGCTTTTGGGCAGTGCGGCGACGGATCTTGACCGCTGGATTGAAGATGAGGAAGGAATGCCGCCCGCTGCCATTTTTGCTGTAAAAGGGGAAGCCTATTTTCGCCGGAAAGAAACAGAAATGCTGAAACGGGCCGCATCGCTTGCAGGGGTGATCATGACAGGCGGGGGGATTGTCATGCGGGAAGAGAACGCCTGTCTATTAAAACGGGACGGCGTGACGGTTTTTCTGGATTGCGATCCGGAAATCCTGGTTTCACGCATTCAAAATGACCCCTCAAGGCCTGTCGCAACAGGAAGGACAAAGGAGGAGATCATCGCCCTTTACAAAAAAAGGCGGCCGTTTTACCTTTCGTGTGCCGATTTGGTTATTGATACGACGGGAAAATCGGTTGCGGAGATTGTTGCGGAAATTTCCGGCCGCATAAAAACGGAAGCTTTCGGTTATACTGGCGCCTGTAAGGATGGTGGCGCCAATGTCGACAAATGATTATGTCAAATTGCTGGCACAAACATGGATGCAGTATATGAGCACGCCAAAAAGCGAGCGGCAGAAAAAGCGGAACGAGAAAAAGGAAGAGATGCCGCCTTTTGCCGAAAGATGGTTCGGCATTCTTCCTTATTTTTTTCTCTTTTTCAAAAGAAAACAGTAGCAGAATCAGGCAGCCTTTTTGGGGCTGCCTGATTTATATAAACGCATCCTTTAAATAAAAGAGGCCGCCGTTTAGGACATGAACGGTAATTTTCGGCTCATACTGTTCCTTCAGCGCCTGTTTTTCAATTTCATACGATTCCGGGCGCTCTTCCATATCTTCGTAAAAATGGTCCAACAGCGCGAGATCCTGGTGCCACCGTTTTACCGCTTCTTCCGCCCAATGATGCGGTTCTTTCGACAAGCCTTGCCGGATATACTGTTCAATCCTGGTGACGGCGCTTTTCGGCATGATAATCGGCGTCAGTGTAAAACAATAATCCGGAATTTTCGGCGTCAGTGCCCGTTGTTCCAGCAAGTCCTGAAAATTTTCAGCCATTGTGCCGTGGATTAAATTCAACCCGATCGAGCGGAATACATCTTTTTTTAAATCACAGCGGTACGAAATTTTGGCGTTCATCCCAAGCCAAGGGTAAAGTGGCACCTGTTTTTGCCCGGGGCGGACGTCTTCAAACAGGCGGATATAGCGGGAAAACTGCTTTGCCGTCTCGAAAATCTGGTTCAGACGGGGGCTTCCAAAATGGACCGGTTCCCCTTTTACCGTATCCGGTGCTTTTTCCTGGTCCGTAATGAACGTGACGGTCATCGGATTCGGGATGCCGCCTGTTTTTTCAAGATAGGACCAGTAAAACGGCCGGTTCATTAACGCCTTATCCAGTTCAACCGTCAGCTGCACCGTCATCCAGCCGGGGCGGTTTTCAACCAATACAGCGCCGTTTGCTTCAAAAAAGCGTTCAAGATATTGATGTATTTCTTCCTGCAGCATCCGCATTTCCCTCCTCTTTCCGTACCGCTTCCGCAAATTCGATCATTTGGGTGAGATTTTCCATTTTGATGTTCATTTCGCCTTCCGATTTGGAGTTTTGGAAGACATCCAGCAGGTGGTCTTCCAGTTTTCCGAATTCGAGCCGGGTCAGAATTTCATCGAGTTCCCCGATTACCCGCTCAAACAAATGGATTTTTTCGTACAACAGTTTCATGATATGTTCTTCAACCGTATTTTTGGTTGCGAAATTATAAATATGCACATCCTTTTCCTGGCCAAGGCGGTGGACACGCCCGATCCTTTGCTCGAGCCGCATCGGGTTCCACGGCAGATCAAAATTGATCATATGGTGGCAAAATTGCAGGTTGATCCCTTCACCGCCCGCTTCTGTCGCAATGAGCACCTGGGCGCGGTTTTCAAACAGCTGCCGCATCCAGTCTTTTTTGCCGCGCTTAAAGCCGCCGCGGAACGGGACGGATGAAATGCCGTGTTGTTTTAAAAACCATTGCAGGTAAAGCTGTGTTGCCCGGTATTCCGTAAAAATGATCACTTTATCATCAATGTTTTGGATAAGCTCGAGCGCTTTTTCCGCTTTTGAATTGGTTTTTATCGCTTCAATTTTCTGGATCAGCGCAGCAACGGTTTCTTCTAAAACGGGCGAGGGCTGTTCCGTTTTTTTCAGCAGGTTTTTTAAGGTTACAAAAACGGCTTCCCGGCTCGAACACGCCTCACGCTGCAGCGTCAATAGCGAGAAGCCGGCGCGGCTGTACGATTCGCTGCCTCTGCGGATCGTTTGCAGCGCGTCATACAGTTCGCGCTCTTCTTTGCTGAAGTCAATCAGCACCGTTTCAACGCGCCGTTTTGTCCATTCCACCCCGGTGTTTGTGCGCCGGTTCCGGATCATCACTTTGCTGACCAGCTTCCGCAAATGTTCGTCTTCCTTCACCTGCCTGTCCCCATTTTTATATTTTTTGCTGAAATTCGATTCGCTGCCTAAATGGCCGGGTTTCAGCAGGGAGACAAGGTGGAAGATTTCATCGATCCGGTTTTGGATCGGTGTCGCCGTCAAAAGCAGGCAGAATTTCTTCTTTAAGCCCTGGACAAATGCGTAGTTTTTTGTATTCGGATTTTTCAGCTTGTGCGCCTCGTCAATAATAATCATGTCGTACTGCTGCTTGTAAATGATGTCGCGGTGCGGGCTTCTTTTTGCGGTGTCAATGGAAGAGACAACACAGTCATACTGCTCCCACATATAACTTTTCTTCTGCCCGACAGCGGGAATATGGAATTTGCTGTTCAGTTCCGCGACCCATTGCGACACGAGCGATGCCGGGACCAAAATGAGCACTTTTTTTGCAAGCCCGCGAATCATATATTCTTTTAAAATAAGGCCGGCTTCAATCGTTTTTCCAAGCCCGACTTCATCCGCCAAAATGGCTTTGCCGTTCATCTTTTCAACCACCTGGCGGGCCGCTTCCAGCTGGTGCGCAAGCGGTTTGACATTGGCCAGATGCTTTGGCGCCTGCAACCCTTCAAATTCCGGAATGACCAGCCGTTTTTCCATTTCCACTGCAAGCTTATAAAGTTCCCATTTTCCCCACGGCCCGTCCTCCTGATAGCGTTCCATCAATTCCGTTTCCCACGAGCGGTCAAATTCAATGTTGACTTCCATGCTGCCTGCACTCCTTTTCCAATCGTCCCCGATGCATCGTTTTCCAGTTCTTACAGCCGCTTTTTATTTTAAAAAATTCAATTGATTTTCAGAATGGTGTCATGATACGATGAAACTGACCAAGCGTTTTTACAGGGTTTACAGGGAAAATCGTATGGAACAGCCTGCATCAGGCATTTTAATTTTAGTATGCCCGATTTTGAACTGAATATTGGCGGATGAGAATAAGAGGAGAGACTGCATTTTTTGTAGCGCCGACGGAGCAAGCGGAAACGTGAATCTCTCAGGCAAAAGGACTCTTAATTTGACGCATCTCTGGAGAGCGCTTCTTTTTTCGGGAAGCCACCAAAGGGGAAAACCGTTTTTCGGTAAACTTTCAGGTGCAAGGACAGGGAATATTTCGTGAAGCAGGCGGAATATTCCCTGTTTTTTTGCTCCCGGATCCACATCCGGATAAAAAGCAGAATGGAGGGGTACTAATGCCGGAATTAAAACGGACGCCATTATATGATGTTTACCGGAAATACGGCGCAAAAACGACCGGTTTCGGCGGTTGGGAACTGCCGGTGCAATTTTCGGGCATTAAAGCCGAACACGAAGCCGTCCGCACACGGGCAGGCCTGTTTGATGTTTCGCATATGGGCGAAATCCTGGTGGAGGGGCCGGAAAGCCTTGGCTTCCTTCAAAAAATGATGACGAACGATGTGTCCAAATTGAAGCCGGGTGCTGCCCAATATACCGCCATGTGCAATGAAGCCGGCGGCACAGTCGATGATTTGCTGGTTTACCAATTGGGCGAAAACCGGTATTGGCTCGTGGTGAATGCCGCCAATACGGAAAAAGATTACAAATGGCTTGTTTCACACCGGACGGAGGATGTTTCTATAACGGACATCAGCGTAAACGTTGCCCAGCTCGCGCTCCAGGGGCCGCTTGCTGCGGAAGTAATGCAAAAACTTGCGCCAGAAGCGGATGTTTTTACCATTCCATCGTTTTCATTTATTGAAAACGCAAATGTTGCCGGTTGTAAAGTGCTGCTTTCGAGAACCGGTTACACGGGCGAAGACGGCTTTGAAATTTACTGCCGCAGTGAAGATGCGCCAAAGCTGTGGGACGAAATATTGGCGAAGGGCCGGGAAAAAGGCGTTTTGCCGTGCGGGCTCGGGGCGAGGGATACGCTCCGCTTTGAAGCCGGGCTCTGCCTTTACGGCCAGGAATTGGCAGAAGACATTTCCCCGCTTGAAGCCGGCATCGGGTTTGCTGTAAAGCTTAAGAAAGAAGCGGATTTTATCGGGAAACAGGCGCTCCTTGCACAGAAAGCAGAAGGCCTGAAACGGCGCCTTGCCGGCATCGAAATGACCGGCCGCGGCATTCCGCGCCACGGATACAGCGTTTATGCAGGGGATGAGCGGATTGGCATGGTGACAACCGGGACACAGTCGCCGACTTTAAAGAAAAATATCGGCCTTGCCCTTTTGCGTGTACCGTGGGACGCGCCCGGCACCGAAGTAGAAGTGGATGTCCGTTCCAAAAAGATCAAAGCCGTCGTTGTCCAAACACCGTTCTATAAAAAGCAAAAAAACGGGGAGGGGGAAAAGTGATGCACCGTTACCTGCCGATGACGGAAGAAGATAAACGCGAGATGCTGGATGCGATCGGGGTCCGAAGTGCCGGGGAACTGTTTTCCGACATCCCCGAAAAAGTGCGGTTTAAAGGGGATTACCGGATCAAAAAAGCAAAATCGGAAACGGCGCTGTTAAAAGAACTGTCAGAACTTGCCGGGAAAAATGCCAATTTAAAAGAATATGCTTCTTTTTTGGGGGCGGGGGTTTATGACCACTATATTCCAACGGTCGTGGACCATGTGATCTCAAGATCCGAATTTTATACGGCCTATACCCCTTACCAGCCGGAAATCTCGCAAGGGGAACTGCAGGCCATCTTTGAATTCCAGACGATGATTTGCGGGCTGACCGGCATGGATGTGGCCAATTCCTCGATGTATGACGGCGGCACGTCCATGGCTGAAGCGGCCATGCTTGCGGCCGGGCAGACGAAGAGGAAGAAAATATTGGTTTCAAAAGCTGTCCATCCGGAATACCGGGCCGTTTTACATACGTATGCCAGGGGACAGGGCATCACCGTGGAAGAAATACCGCTCGCAGACGGCTGTACCGACCTGGAAGCGGCCAAAAAACAAATAGACGGCGGGACAGCTGCCGTCATCGTCCAATACCCGAACTTTTTCGGTTCGCTTGAACGGTTAAAAGAAATCGGCGAACTGGCCCATGGCGAAAAAGCTTTGTTTGTTGTATCCGCCAATCTGCTTGCCTTAGGGGTGCTTGCGCCGCCGGGCGATTTCGGCGCCGATATCACAACCGGCGACTGCCAGGTCTTCGGCATTCCGGCTGCATTCGGCGGCCCGCATTGCGGCTACTTTGCGACAACGTCAAAACTGATGCGGAAAATACCGGGCCGGCTTGTTGGCGAAACAGTCGATGAGGACGGGAAAAGGGGGTATGTGCTGACGCTCCAGGCGCGCGAACAGCATATCCGCCGCGACAAAGCGACGTCCAATATTTGCTCAAACCAGGCGCTCAATGCCCTTGCCGCATCGGTGGCCATGAGCGCCCTCGGCAAAAAGGGCGTAAAAGAAATGGCACTGGCCAATATTGCAAAAGCACAGTACGCGAAAAGGAAATTGGCGGAAAAAGGGTTTGAAATCCCGTTTTCGTCTCCTTTTTTCAATGAGTTTCCCGTGAAATTGCCAAAAAGCGTTCAAGAAGTAAATGAACATTTATTACAGAAAAAAATCATCGGCGGCTATGATGCGGGCAAGGATTACCCGGAATTTGCCGGTTGCATGCTGATTGCCGTGACGGAATTGCGGTCAAAAGAAGAGATTGACCAATTGGCTGAAGAAATGGGGGTCGTGTGCTATGGCAAATGAAGAAATGTCGCTGATTTTTGAACGATCCAAACCAGGCCGGATCGCGTATAGCCTGCCGGAAATGGACGTGCCGGAAGTGGATGCTGCTGGCCTTTTTCCGCCTGAATACATCCGCAAACAGGATGCGGAACTGCCGGAAGTGTCGGAACTGGATTTAATGCGGCACTACACAAAGCTGTCAGAAAACAACCACGGCGTCGATTCCGGTTTTTACCCGCTCGGATCCTGCACGATGAAATACAATCCGAAAATCAATGAAACGGTTGCGCGCTTTCCGGGATTTGCCCATATCCATCCGCTTCAGGATGAAAGCACCGTCCAGGGGGCGCTCGGGCTGATGTATGACCTGCAGGAACATTTAAAAGAGATTACCGGCATGGATGAAGTGACCTTGCAGCCTGCTGCCGGCGCCCACGGGGAATGGACCGGGCTGATGCTGATCCGCGCTTTCCATGAAGCAAACGGGGATACAAAGCGGACAAAAGTGATCATTCCCGACTCCGCCCACGGCACCAACCCGGCTTCCGCGACCGTTGCCGGCTTCGAAACGGTCACTGTGAAGTCGAATGAAGAAGGGCTTGTGGATCTCGACGACTTAAGAAAAATTGCCGGGGAAGATACCGCAGCACTCATGCTTACCAATCCGAATACGCTCGGGCTGTTTGAAGCGCATATTCTTGAAATTGCAGAAATTATCCATGAGGCGGGCGGCAAACTGTATTATGACGGCGCCAACCTGAATGCCGTGCTTGCGAAGGCGCGCCCGGGCGATATGGGATTCGATGTTGTCCACCTGAATCTTCATAAAACATTTACAGGCCCGCACGGCGGCGGCGGCCCGGGTTCGGGTCCGGTCGGCGTCAAAAAAGAGCTGGTCCCGTTTTTGCCGGTGCCGGTTGTTGCGAAAAAAGGCGGCCGCTATTATCTGGATGAAGACCGGCCGCAATCAATCGGCAGGGTGAAGCCGTTTTACGGCAATTTCGGCATCAATGTCCGGGCCTATACGTATATCCGTTCAATGGGGCCGGACGGCTTGCGGGAAGTGACCGAGAATGCGGTGATCAATGCCAATTATATGATGCGGAAGCTGGCGCCGTACTACGACCTACCATATGACCGCCATTGTAAGCATGAATTTGTGTTAAGCGGCAGGCGCCAGAAAAAACTCGGGGTGCGGACGTTTGATATCGCCAAGCGGCTGCTTGATTTTGGCTTCCATCCGCCAACCGTGTATTTTCCGCTCAACGTGGAAGAGTGCATGATGATTGAGCCGACGGAAACCGAGTCGAAGGAAACGCTGGATGCCTTTATTGATGCGATGATCCAAATCGCAAAAGAAGCGGAGGAAAATCCGGAAATCGTCCAGGAAGCCCCGCATACAACCATTGTCAAACGCCTGGATGAAACGCGGGCGGCGCGAAAACCGGTTTTGCGTTATGTGAAAAAATAAAAGGAAAAATGCCGCGGCAAAGCCGCGGCATTTTTTTATTTCCCTGATTTGATTTTGCCTGTCCAGTTTTTAAAGCCGCCTTTCAACTGGTAAAGGTCGCGGCAGCCGTTTTTATAAAGCATTTCAGCGGCGCGCCCGGTGCGCGTCCCGTTCTGGCAATATAAATAAACCGGTTTATCGGTCCGGATCTCTTTTAATCTCATTTTCAGCTGAGACAGCGGAATATTGCGGGCGCCTAAAATATGTCCGTTTGCAAATTCATTCGGTTCGCGCACATCAATGAGCTGCGCTTTGCGGTAACCCGCCTTGAATTCTTCTTCCGTCAAGCTTTTCAGGATTTTTTTCTGCCGGTAGTATCTGGCGAGTGTATACGCCGCTACCGCAACAATAACAATGATGACTGTGTACCACGATTGTGACATCTGCATGCCCCCTTTCTTACCTGATGCGCTATCTACTATTATATTCGTGTTGCGCTTTTGAATCAAAATCTTTTTTTCAGAAAGCCATGTCACCGCTATTTTTTCAGTTTTTCCGCCTGAAAAGCCTGTAGCCCTTGATTTTTTATGTTAGCGGAAAAACCGGCACAAATGTGAGCGGGGCTTTGCCGTTTTTCGTCGTTTTTTGGTAAACTGGTAAAGTGATATTTTTAAGAAGAGGGGTTCATATGGGAAAAGAAACCTGGTTGTTTGTAGATTCAGGCCACTGTCCGCCGTTTTTTAACATGGCGCTGGATGAGGCCCTGCTCGACTGGCACAGCAAAGGGGAGATCCCGCCCGCCATCCGCTTTTACGGCTGGGATCCGGCCACCCTTTCAATCGGGTATTTCCAGCGGGCAAAACAGGAAATCGATCTCGAAGCGGTAAAACGATACGGGCTCGGCTTTGTCCGGCGTCCGACAGGGGGAAGGGCTGTTTTGCACGAGCACGAGCTGACCTACAGCGTGATCGTATCGGAAGCGCATCCGGATATGCCGAAAACGGTCACGGAAGCCTACCGTGTGATTTCGGAAGGGCTTGTCAGGGGATTTCGTGCGCTCGGCCTTGAGGCGTATTTTGCGGTGCCGCGGACGGAAGCAGAACGGGAGGCGCTAAGATCCCCGCATTCTTCGGTTTGTTTTGATACGCCGAGCTGGTACGAACTGGTCGTGGAAGGGAGAAAAGTCGCCGGCAGCGCGCAGACGCGGCAGAAAGGCGTCATTTTGCAGCACGGCTCGATTTTGCTCGATATGGATGAGGAGAAGCTGTTCAGCCTGTTTAAATATCCGAGTGACAGGGTGAGGGAAAGAATGCAGCGGAGTTTTAAGCAGAAGGCGGTTGCAATCAATGAACTACGCACCGTTCCCGTCACATACGGGGAAGCAAAAGAGGCTTTCCATAAGGGGTTTGAAGAAGGGCTCGGCATCCGGCTGGAACCGTACACCTTGACGCCGGCGCAACAGGCGTATGTGGAAGAACTGGCAGACAGGCGGTACAGGTCGGATGAATGGAATTTTAAGAGATAAATGAACATTTGTTTTTTTAGCGGCCAGAGGCATGCTTTTTCGCTATTTCCTTTTGTGCCACGCTTTTTATGGCTGCTTTTTTGATGCAAGCGGCAAATTTTTTCGTTATGCCCGGATTTGCCTGCTTTTTCGGGGGATTTCTCGCATTTTCAGCATGTCTTATTCTTTTTTTTATTTGACAAAAAGAAAGAGGTTTGACCTAACTACAATATATGGTATATAAAAACAAAATGTCAATACAATATCTAGTGTTTTTGCTTGCAATTTTTGCCTGCGGTGTGCTATTTTAAAGGAGGCAGAACCACCAGAGAATTTGCATGGAGAAATAGAGAAGGAGTTGTCGTTATGTCTGTTGCTTCGACAGAAAAATTATGGGATGTGGAGAAGCTGAACGAAGATATCCGCTTATTTCCGCAGGTCCATCCGATTACACCGGATATGAACATCACGTACAAAGGCGTTTCAAGGCTTGTCATGATTGACAGATACGCGTTTAAAGACACGGAAAAAGTCACATTGGGCAAGGGCGATTTTGTTGTCCTCACGATTAAAGAAGACCCGAAATTTCCGGCCAGGGGGCTCGGCGTCATCAAAGAAATCGACTGGGAAAAAAATGAAGCGGAAGTCTTAATTGAAGAAGATTACCGCCAGGCCCTGGAACACCCGGATGAAAGAGAAACAGGGGTCATCAAAAGGCCGCTTGATATCATTGAGAAGCCGCTTGAAGTCTACTACGAACAAATCGCAAAACGGAATGCAACCGGCTTAGCGGCAGTGGAAAAAACAGAAGAGAAACGGAAAGAATGGTTTGGGAAGTTTTACAATGAACTGAAAAACTTAAACTTCATCCCGGCAGGCCGCGTCCTCTACGGCGCAGGGTCGGAAACGGAAGTTACTTATTTTAATTGTTATGTGATGCCGTTTGTACCGGATTCGCGGGAAGGCATTTCCGAACACCGCAAACAAGTGATGGAAATTATGAGCCGCGGCGGCGGGGTTGGGACAAACGGTTCGACGCTGCGCCCGCGCAATACGCTGGCAAGGGGCGTCAACGGCAAATCAAGCGGCTCTGTCTCATGGCTCGATGACATCGCCAAACTCACGCACCTGGTCGAACAGGGCGGCAGTCGCAGGGGAGCACAAATGATCATGCTGGCTGTCTGGCATCCGGACATTGTCGAATTTATCATTTCGAAAATGCAGAATCCGCGGATTTTGCGTTTCCTGATCGAAAATACGAACGATGAGTGGATCCGCAAGCTAGCCCACGACAAATTGAAATTCACGCCGCTTTCCGAAATGGAAAGGCAAATGTACCATGGGATTGTGAACTACAAACATATTCCGGGACAGGGCGGCTTTACGGACGAAGTCATGAAAGAGGCGGAAGAAAAACTGGCAACAGGCGGGCATTACACCGTCCATAATCCGGAATTTTTAACCGGCGCCAATATTTCCGTCTGCCTCACAAAAGAATTTATGGAAGCAGTTGAACAAGACGCGGAATTCGAACTGAAATTTCCGGATGTGGAAAATTACAGCGAAGAAGAAATGCGCATATATAATGAAGAATGGCATAAAATCGGCGATGTGCGCGAATGGGAAAAACTCGGCCGCAAAGTGCGCGTCTACCGCAAAATCAAAGCAAAAGAACTTTGGAATTTGATTAACATCTGCGCGACTTACTCGGCGGAACCGGGCGTCTTCTTTATCGACAACGCCAACGACATGACAAACGCAAAAGCATACGGCCAGAAAGTCGTCGCAACGAATCCTTGCGGAGAGCAACCGCTCGCGCCCTATTCCGTCTGCAACCTCGCAGCGGTCAATCTTGCAAAAATGGTCGACAAAGAAACGAAAGAAGTGCGCTGGGACCAATTGAAACAAACCGTCCATACCGGCGTCCGCATGCAGGACAATGTCATTGACGCGACCCCGTACTTCCTGAAAGAAAACAAAAAACAGGCGCTCGGGGAACGGCGTGTCGGCCTTGGCGTTATGGGCTTAGCCGACCTTCTCATTTATATGGAAAAAGAATACGGATCCGAAGAAGGCAACAAACTTGTCGACAAAGTGTTTGAAACAATCGCGACCGAAGCATACCGTGCATCCATTGAGATCGCAAAAGAAAAAGGGAGCTTCCCATTTTTAACGGGGGAAACCGAAGAAGAGACAAACCGCCTGCGCCGTGCATTCACGGAAACCGGTTATATGAAAAACATGCCGGAAGACATCCGCAAGGCAATTTTAAAACACGGCATCCGGAACTCCCATTTGCTGACCGTTGCACCAACCGGATCCACCGGCACCATGGTTGGCGTTTCCACCGGGCTTGAGCCGTATTTTTCCTTTTCCTATTTCCGCAGCGGGCGCCTCGGCAAATTTATCGAGGTCAATGCGGACATCGTCCAGGAATATCTGGATCAGCATCCTGAAGCGGACAAAGACCATCTGCCGAACTGGTTTGTAACCGCGATGGATCTTGCACCGGAAGCCCATGCCGATGTCCAATGCGTCATCCAGCGCTGGGTGGACAGCTCGATTTCGAAAACGGTCAACGCCCCGCGCGGTTACACGGTTGAACAGGTGGAAAAAGTGTACGAACGCTTGTATAAGGGCGGCGCGAAAGGCGGAACCGTTTATGTGGACGGCAGCCGGGATTCGCAAGTCCTGACATTGAAAGCAGAAGAACCGCAGGAAGAAAAACAGGAAAAAGCGGAAGTGAAACATGCGAAACAGCATGTCGTCCTGGTTGATACAATCCCGGATATCCGGTCAACAAACGTCACATACGGCAACGAAATCGGCGATACCTGCCCGATCTGCCGGAAAGGGAAAGTGAAGGAAATCGGCGGCTGCAATACATGCGATAACTGCGGCGCGCAATTAAAATGCGGCTTGTAAGCGGAATAGTTGAGAAAAAACGGAGCAAAGCGATGCTCCGTTTTTTTCTGCTTACAAAACACCGGTTAAAAGAATAATCGGAAAAATGGTTAAAAAATTTTAATTCGAATATTGACAGCAAAAACGTGATGAAAAAGATTGGATTGAATTTTGATAAGAATGCGATTGTCGTAGATTCGGCGATGCGGACAAACATCGAAGGCATATTTGCGGCGGGCGATGTAACAACGTTTGACGGCAAGGTAAAGCTGATCGCCACGGGATTTGGAGAAGCAGCGACAGCCATTGCAAGCGCAAAAGTTTATCTCGATCCGGCCGCACTCGGCGGTTTCAAAGTCAGGCTGGTAGATGTTCGGCCTGACATCCTGCATCAAGCGGAAAACATAATCGGATCCGACATGGAAAAAGGGCTGGCGAGGGGGAAAATCAACGGGGCAGACGCTGAAAGGATAAAGGCAAATATCGAATATACCGTTGATTTGCCGGCAGTAGCCGGTTCTGCAGATGTGATCATCGAGGCAGTGCCGGAAAACGGCTATCCGAGGGGAAATCTGGAAATGTTTGACACAACGATCGGATGGAGATTTGTAAATGAAAAATTGAAGAAAATGTACGGGACAGACAGCATGCCGGAAACAGCGGAAAATGTCGCAAAGCAATTCCACATCAGCCGGGAAGCGCAGGATGCCTTTGCTTTTACGAGCCAAATGAGGGCGAAAGCGGCCATGGAAGCAAACCGCTTTCAAGATGAAATCGTGCCTGTCGTGTATACGGATCAGAAGGGGGAATCCGTATCTGTCATCCGGGATGAGCATCCCCGCCCCGATACTACGCCGGAAAAACTGGCAAGGTTGAAACCGCTTTTTGTAGGGGGCCAAATTGCCGGCCTTATTGAGGACTGCCCGTCTGTTGCCCAATTATTAGAAGAAATGGTAAAAGAAGCACGGGCTGTGCTAACCAGGAGCATGGCGCGGTTATAATCCCGTATGAACTCTTTGTTCTAATTCCTTTCCTTATGCGCTAAAATAATAAAAAAGCATTTTTTTCATCTTTCGTTCAAGCGGGGCATCCTGCCAACATTCCGCATTTTTTCTGACCAACAAACCGAAACGCCCGGTGCAAATCCAAGGGTGGATTTCCATGGAGATTGACGCGGTGTTTTCCGGCGGAGGCATAAAAGGCCTTGCGCTCATCGGGGCATTGGAAGTTTTGGAAAAAAAAGGATTTACGTTTAAACGGCTGGCCGGCACAAGCGTCGGCTCCGTTTTTGCAGGGCTGCGGGCTGCAGGCTATACAAGCGGCGAAATGAAGCAAATGCTTGCGGAAACAGACACGGCCGCGTTTCTTGACCAGCGAAAACCGCTGCTGCCGGTGCCGTTTGCGAAATGGCTGCTGCTGTATTGGCGGCTCGGGTTGTACAGGGGCACCGCGTTTGAGGAATGGATCGGGGAAAAACTCGCATCTAAAGGTGTGTACACGTTCAAAGATGTTCCAAAAGGCTCCCTTTATTTCACGGCATCCGATCTTACCCATAACCGGCTTGTTGTTTTGCCGGATGACCTGGAACGTTACGGGGTTCCATGGCAAACCTTTCCGGTGGCAAAGGCCATTCGGATGAGCTGCAGCATTCCATATTTTTTCGAACCGGTACGGTTGCGCTCGCTGGAAGGCACAAGCCTCATTGTAGACGGCGGGGTATTAAGCAATTTTCCGATGTGGTTGTTTGTCAAACCGGAAGAAAAAAAGGTATGTGTCAAGTTTTTCTCGACAAGGTTTAAATATCGGGTATTCCAAGACACTCTTTTTGTACACTTTCGGCTACCGTGCTTTACTT
>NZ_ALAS01000069.1 GCF_000290615.1 Heyndrickxia coagulans DSM 1 = ATCC 7050 | reverse complement strand
TCAAGCTTTCTTGTCCAATCAAGCGAAGCAGGTTATACGCAAATACACCGAAATGGAGCACAAGGCCATTCGTTTCATATTTGCCTGACGGCAGCCGTTCGAGATCCAGTTCTGATTTAATTTCACTATGGAACTGTTCGCAAGTGCCATGGTTATGATAAAGAGAGATCACCACATGAGGCGGCACTTCAAGGTCCGTCCAGTAGGTTTCAAATTCATACTCGGGAATTAAAAAAATTTGTCCGTCTCTTGAGATGGTTCTTTCGGTCACTTTAAAAACTTTTCGGATGCTTCGCTCCTGGTCCTTAATTTGAATGGTTTCGGGGATGGATCCAAGGTAAACCTTCTTTCCTTCCCGTTCTTCACAACAGATCCCATATTTTCGGGCAATG
>NZ_ALAS01000068.1 GCF_000290615.1 Heyndrickxia coagulans DSM 1 = ATCC 7050 | reverse complement strand
CGGAAGTTAAGCTTTCCAGCGCCGATGGTAGTTGGGGGTTTCCCCCTGCGAGAGTAGGACGTTGCCGGGCCATAATACGGAGGATTAGCTCAGCTGGGAGAGCGTCTGCCTTACAAGCAGAGGGTCGGCGGTTCGATCCCGTCATCCTCCACCATAAATATGAGCCATTAGCTCAGTTGGTAGAGCATCTGACTTTTAATCAGAGGGTCGCAGGTTCGAATCCTGCATGGCTCATCATATTTAGCAGGAGATAAGAATTTCAGCCTGTTCAAAGCCGCCCTGAAATTCTTTGTTATCTGCATTTTTTGCGGAAGTAGTTCAGTGGTAGAACATCACCTTGCCAAGGTGGGGGTCGCGGGTTCGAATCCCGTCTTCCGCTCCATTTTTTTCTCTTGCCGGGGTGGCGGAATTGGCAGACGCACAGGACTTAAAATCCTGCGGTAGGTGACTACCGTACCGGTTCGACTCCGGTCCTCGGCACCATTCAATGTATGCGCCCATAGCTCAATTGGATAGAGCGTTTGACTACGGATCAAAAGGTTAGGGGTTCGACTCCTCTTGGGCGCGCCATATACGGGAAGTAGCTCAGCTTGGTAGAGCACATGGTTTGGGACCATGGGGTCGCAGGTTCGAATCCTGTCTTCCCGACCATTCAAATTCGGGGCCTTAGCTCAGCTGGGAGAGCGCCTGCTTTGCACGCAGGAGGTCAGCGGTTCGATCCCGCTAGGCTCCACCAAAGAAGCATTGACTTTTAAATAAATAGGTGCTATAATTTAAAAGTTGCTGTTTGAGATTGTTCCTTGAAAACTGGACAAAACGAAACGTCAAATTCTTTTTGAGCTTTTATCAAACATCTTTACTGAGAGTTTGATCCTGGCTC
>NZ_ALAS01000067.1 GCF_000290615.1 Heyndrickxia coagulans DSM 1 = ATCC 7050 | reverse complement strand
CCGTTCCCATCCCGAACACGGAAGTTAAGCTTTCCAGCGCCGATGGTAGTTGGGGGTTTCCCCCTGCGAGAGTAGGACGTTGCCGGGCCAAAAAAAACCGCAGGCGATTTGTCTGCGGTTTTTGCATATTTTTATTGGGAAATGTACTCGGCTCCTGCTTTTTTCGGAATGCACCCCGTTTTGCTCAAAGTTATCAAATGAGGAGCCGGAAAGGGATTTTTCAACTTGCAAGGTCTTCTTGATGGTAGAAATCGGCCGAAAAGTACACACAGATAGCCGGTGAATCGTTCCATTTTGCTCTTGTCCGTAAGAATCAGTTTCCCCTTTAAGTTTGGCGAAATTGTTTAACGTATCCCCTTTAGAAACTGCAGGCAGAGGAACGGGCCTTTTTCGATTGCCGTCTGGAGAAAAAGGCGGATGGCCGGAAAGTCAATCGTTTCCCGGTTCTTAAGCAGTTCTGCCCACCATTCTGTTTCGTAGCGGGAAATCATGCTCAAATTATATAAAAGCAGGTAATGGACCAATATATCGGGAAGGTCGTTCTCCGGTTGTAATTTACACGGAAAGCAAATTTGATTTGTAAAGAAATGATAACGGAATGGCGGAGGGAGACAGCCACGGGTGGAAAAGGAGAAGGCGCCATCTTCCGCTTCCATTTCCAAAAGCCTGCCCTGAAGTTTTTCGGACAAATATTGTGAAAACCTGTCCACTGTCATATGGTAGCCATCAAGGACTGCAAAAGGAAGCCGGTACTTCCCGTTCTTTTCTTTTACCGGCACAAAATATTTCCGGCGGGGGAGGGCCGTTTCAAGTTCCGGGATTTGCCGGAGCAGGCTCTGCATGGAATATTTATTGCCTTCGAGCGGGCCGAGCCCGAACATTTTTTGGGCAAAATGGCCGCATAAACCGGTTTTTTGAATTTTAACCTCGTCTTCGCCAAACCGGTAGTTTTGTTTTTTCTTTTTTCGCGATGTCACCCCGTGGGCAAGGACGGAGGTGGTTTCAGGATACAGCGGGTCGCATGACAGCAGGCAGGCTTTTAATAAATGAATGAAGCCGTAAAAAATCAGAACAGGCTGAATCGAAACGGGCGCCTGCATAGCCTGGCGGTAATAAGCTTCACCGTGTTCGAGATAATACATAAAAGCATAGCAGTTCTCATAGCTTTTGGCGGCGCTTTGGCTAAAATCCGAATCCTCATAGCGGGCTTTCAAATAGCGCTGCGTATATTCCGCGGATTGAAATAAAATCAAGTGATCCCATTGGTCCATAAAAGACAATATTTCGCCCTCCGAATTAACTGAATAGTATTATATGTTTTGGAGACCTTGACAGTATTATGTCCAATTGATAACCTACAAATAATATTTTTATCAATCCAGGAGGGGTTTGCATGTGGGAAACGAAGTTCGTAAAAGAAGGTCTTACGTTTGATGATGTATTACTGATTCCGGCAGAATCGGAAGTGCTGCCGAAAGATGTCGATACAAGTGTCGCGCTGACGGAAACCTTGAAGTTGAACATTCCGATCATCAGCGCCGGCATGGATACGGTAACCGAAGCGGAAATGGCGATCGCCATGGCAAGGCAGGGCGGCCTAGGGATTATCCACAAAAACATGAGCATTGAACAACAGGCGGAGCAGGTGGACCGTGTCAAACGGTCAGAAAACGGCGTGATCACCAATCCGTTTTTCTTAACTCCTGATGAGCAGGTGTTTGCGGCGGAACATTTAATGGGCAAATACCGGATTTCAGGCGTGCCGATCGTAAATAACCGTGACGAGCAGAAACTGGTCGGGATTTTGACCAACCGCGACATGCGTTTTATTGAAGATTACTCCACCCGGATTTCAGATGTGATGACGAAAGAGAATCTTGTGACTGCGCCTGTAGGCACGACGCTGAAAGAGGCGGAGCAGCTTTTGCACCGGCATAAAATTGAAAAGCTGCCGCTTGTCGATGAGAACGGCGTATTAAAAGGGCTTATTACGATTAAAGATATCGAAAAGGTTATTGAGTTCCCAAATGCAGCCAAAGATGACCAGGGCCGCCTTCTTGTTGGCGCGGCAGTCGGCGTGACAAGTGACGTAATGAAACGGGTGGAATTGCTCGTTGAAGCGGGAGTGGATGCGGTTGTCATCGATACGGCGCACGGCCACTCAAAAGGGGTGCTGGAAACCGTCGCAAACATCCGCAAATCTTACCCTTCTTTAAATATCATCGCCGGAAACGTTGCGACGGCGGAAGGTACGAAAGCGCTGATAGACGCTGGCGCGGATATTGTAAAAGTCGGCATCGGGCCGGGCTCCATCTGTACGACAAGAGTGGTTGCCGGCGTTGGCGTGCCACAAATTACGGCGGTTTATGATTGTGCGACGGAAGCAAGAAAGTACGGGAAAGCGATTATTGCGGACGGCGGCATTAAATTCTCAGGCGATATTGTAAAGGCGCTGGCTGCCGGCGGACATGCCGTAATGCTCGGCAGCCTGCTTGCAGGGACATCGGAAAGCCCGGGCGAAATGGAAATTTACCAAGGGCGGCAATATAAAGTCTACCGCGGCATGGGGTCAATCAGCGCAATGGAAAGCGGATCGAGGGACCGTTACTTCCAGGAAGGCGCGAAAAAACTGGTGCCGGAAGGGATCGAGGGACGCGTGCCGTTTAAAGGGAGCCTGCAGGATGTCATCTACCAATTAATTGGCGGGCTCCGGTCCGGCATGGGTTATTGCGGCGCGAAAGATATGATTTCCTTGCGTGAAGAAGCGCAGTTTATCCGCATGACAGGGGCAGGCCTGCGGGAGAGCCATCCGCATGATATCCAGATTACAAAAGAAGCACCGAATTATTCTTTATCTTAACATGGATTTTGAATGGGAAACAAAATGGCAGGCAATTTTCCTGCCGTTTTTTTCTACCATTTAATAGAGTTGCAGCCCTGTACCGGCTGCCCTGCATTTTCGGAAAAAGCTGACAAATACGGCAAACTCTATGCATCTACTTTTTCAACCGGAACTATGTTAAAATAGGCAAAGTGTATACATATCTTGATGGAGGGTTGAAAGTGAAAAAAAGCTTGCAAAAAATGGCATTTGCGTTTCTGGTGCTGCTGTTATCGGCAGGGGTTGTGCAGCAGGTGCCGAAAAAAGCCCATGCGCAGGACCAGTTGGATATTCATGCAAAAGCGGCTATCATTGTGGATGCGGATAACGGGCAGATTTTGTATGAAAAAAATGCCGAACAGGCGCTGGGCATTGCTTCCATGAGCAAAATGATGACGGAGTATTTGCTGCTTAAAGCCATTCATGAGAAAAAGGTTTCGTGGAACCAGAAAGTGACAATCAGCGATTATGCGTATCGCATTTCCCAAAACAGGGCACTTTCAAATGTGCCGTTAAGAAAAGGCGAAAAGTACACGGTTAAAGAGCTTTTCCAAGCGATGGCGATTTATTCGGCAAACGGCGCAACGATTGCGATTGCAGAAACGCTCGGCGGAACGGAAAAAAACTATCTGAACATGATGAACAAACAAGCGAAAGCATTCGGCCTCACCCATTATAAGTTTGTGAACGCAACCGGGCTGAACAATGAGGATTTGCAAGGCATGCAGCCGGCCGGGACAGGCAGGACGGAAGAAAACCTTGTCTCAGCAAAATCCGTTGCAAAAATCGCCTACCATTTGATCCACGACTACCCGGAGATTTTACAAACAACAAGCACGGCCAAAATGAAATTCCGGGCCGGGACAGATGATGAAATTGCGATGCAGAACTGGAACTGGATGATTCCGTCCCTTGTTTACGGGCGGAAGGGCGTTGACGGGTTGAAAACCGGGAACACCGACAAAGCGGGATACTGCTTTACAGGCACGGCCAAGCAAAACGGCATGCGCATCATTACCGTCGTTCTTCATGCAGAGGATGCGAACGGGAACAGCACCATCAAGTCCCGATTTGATGTCACAAACAAATTAATGGATTATGCTTTTAATAATTTCACAGAAAAAACCCTTTACCCGAAAGGCTATCAGGTGAAAAAGACGGTAACGGTGAAGTCCGGCAAAGAAAAACAGGCTTCCGTTGTCACGAAGGCGCCGCTTAAAGTGGCTGTGAAAAACGGGGAAGGCAAAATGTACACCCCTGTTGTGAAATTTGATTCAAAACAAATCACAGCGCCGGTGAAAAAGGGGACAAAGGTCGGTACATTGTATGCCCGGCATAAAGACGGGCAGGAACTTGGCTATTTGTACGGCCCGGGTACAGCGCACACCGCTTTGGTTACCAAAACCGATATTGAAAAAGCCAACTGGTTTGTGCGTATGATGCGTGGAATTGGCGGATTTTTCGAGTGACTTTGGGATCATACAGCCGGTAAATTATTTTAAGTAAAAAAACAGGACAAGGGCCCTTGTCCTGTTTTTCACTTTAACGTGGAAAAATGAGTGCCTTGACAAGCATTCGCTTTTGGTGTTAATTTAAATTATTATACATATAATAAGAATTTTTAATTTTATAAAGGGGCGTACAAAAGATGAAAACAGGAACAGATATAGTGAAACGCGGGATGGCGGAAATGCAGAAAGGCGGTGTGATCATGGATGTGGTCAATGCCGAGCAGGCAAAACTTGCTGAAGAAGCAGGCGCTGTTGCCGTCATGGCATTGGAACGCGTTCCTTCCGATATCCGGAAAGCCGGAGGGGTTGCCCGTATGGCGGACCCTTCCATTGTGGAAGAAGTAATGAACGCCGTCAGCATTCCGGTAATGGCAAAAGCAAGGATCGGCCATATTGTTGAAGCGCGGGTGCTCGAAGCGATGGGCGTCGATTATATTGACGAAAGCGAAGTTTTAACGCCGGCCGATGATGAGTTCCACATCAATAAAAAAGAATTCACGGTGCCGTTTGTGTGTGGCTGCCGCGATTTGGGGGAAGCGGCACGAAGGATCGGGGAAGGCGCCTCGATGCTCAGGACAAAAGGCGAGCCGGGAACCGGGAATATCGTTGAAGCGGTCAGGCATATGCGGAAAGTGAATGCGCAGGTGCGGAAAGTGGTCAACATGAACGAAGATGAACTGATGACGGAAGCCAAACAGCTCGGTGCCCCGTACGAGGTGCTGCTGCAAATTAAAAAAGAAGGCCGGCTGCCGGTTGTAAACTTTGCTGCTGGCGGTGTTGCAACGCCGGCGGATGCGGCTTTGATGATGCAGCTCGGTGCGGACGGCGTTTTCGTCGGATCGGGGATTTTCAAATCGGAAAACCCGGCGAAATTTGCGAAAGCGATTGTCGAAGCAACGACCCACTACCAAGATTACAAACTGATTGCCGAATTGTCGAAAGACCTTGGAACAGCAATGAAAGGCTTAGAAATTTCAACATTGCCGGCTGAAGCAAGAATGCAGGAGCGCGGCTGGTAAGGAGAATCAGCATGAAAAAAATTGGCGTACTTGGCCTCCAGGGGGCTGTGGAGGAACATATCCGTGCAGTGGAAGCCTGCGGGGCGGAAGGTGTTGTCGTTAAGAAAAAAGAGCAGTTGGACGAAATCGGCGGGCTCATCCTGCCGGGCGGGGAAAGCACGGCAATGCGGCGGCTCATTGACCGCTACGGTTTTATGGCGGAACTGAAACAGTTTGCCGAAAGTAAGCCGGTCTTTGGCACATGCGCAGGGCTGATCCTGCTTGCAAAGCGTATTGAAGGCCAGGAAGATGCGCATATCGGCGCAATGGATATTACGGTGGCGCGCAATTCTTTCGGCCGCCAGCGGGAAAGTTTTGAAGAAACAATCCGTGTTAACGGCATCGCGGAAGATTTCCCGGCTGTCTTTATTCGCGCGCCCCATATCGTTTCCGTTTCCGATCATGTTGAAGTGCTGGCCGAGTGCCGCGGGCGGATTGTTGCGGTCCGCCAGGGAAATCTGCTCGGCTGCTCCTTCCATCCGGAGTTAACGGATGACCTGCGGATGACCGAATATTTTTTGAGTATGGCAAGGATTCCGGTATAGTCTGTTGCAAAACGGATAAAATTGTAGTACATTAAGGTGTACGTGAAGACTGAAAAAGCAATGACAGGAACCAGTAGGAGAACGCTTTTCCTAAAGAGAGCCGGTGGGCGGTGGAAACCGGCGGAAAGCTTCTGTGAATCCATCCTTGAGCGGGTTGCTGAAAGCCGGGCGAGTAGGCATCCACGGGAAAAAACCCGTTATCCTTACAAAGCGGAAAACTCTTGTTTTCAATTTGGGTGGCAACGCGGGTTCACTCTCGTCCCTGTTTTCGGGGCGGGAGTTTTTTATTTGAATTTCGATAAAAGGAGAAGGATAGCATGTTGGACATCAAATTTTTGCGTGCGCATTTTGATGAAGTCAAAGAACGGATGCAGCACCGCGGAGAAGATTTGACCGATTTTGAAAAGTTCAGCGGGCTGGACCAAAGGCGGCGCGAACTGATCATGGAAAGCGAAGCGTTGAAAAACAGGCGGAATGAAGTCACGCAGCAAGTTGCGGCACTGAAACGCGAAAAGAAAGATGCAACAAAGCTGATCGAGGAAATGCGCGGCGTCGGCGAGAAAATTAAAGCGCTGGATGCGGAGTTGAAACAAGTCGAGGCCGAACTTGAAATGCTGATGCTTTCTATTCCGAACATTCCGCATGAAAGCGTGCCGGTGGGAGACAGCGAAGAGGACAATGTCGAAATCCGGAAATGGGGTGAAGTGCCGGCATTTGGATTTGAACCGAAACCGCACTGGGATATTGCCACTGACCTTGGCATCCTTGACTTTGAAAGGGCAGCCAAAGTGACCGGCAGCCGGTTCGTCTTTTACAAAGGGCTTGGCGCCCGCCTTGAACGTGCGCTTTATAATTTTATGCTTGATTTGCATGTCGAAGAACACGGTTATGAAGAGGTATTGCCGCCGTATATGGTGAACCGCGCCAGCATGACAGGAACGGGGCAGCTGCCGAAATTTGAAGAAGATGCTTTTCTTGTCAATGAAAAAGACTATTTTCTGGTCCCGACTGCCGAAGTGCCGGTGACAAATTATCACCGTGATGAAATTTTAAACGGCGGCGACCTGCCGATCAATTATGTGGCATTCAGCGCCTGTTTCCGTTCGGAAGCGGGTTCTGCCGGGCGCGATACACGCGGGCTGATCCGCCAGCACCAGTTTAACAAAGTGGAACTTGTAAAATTTGTCAAACCGGAAGATTCCTATGAGGAGCTTGAAAAACTGACGGGTCATGCGGAAAAAGTGCTGCAGCTTCTGGGCCTGCCTTATCATGTGATGAGCATGTGCACGGCGGACCTCGGGTTTACGGCAGCGAAAAAATATGATATTGAGGTATGGATGCCAAGCCAGCACGTATACCGCGAGATCTCTTCGTGCAGCAACTTTGAAGCTTTCCAGGCAAGGCGTGCGAACATCCGCTTCCGCAGGGAACCCAATGCAAAACCGGAACATGTCCATACACTGAACGGATCCGGGCTTGCCATCGGGCGTACCGTCGCAGCCATCCTTGAAAATTACCAGCAGGCTGACGGCAGCGTGGTGGTTCCCGAAGTGCTCCGCCCGTACATGCGTATCGATATCATCAAACCAGAATCATAAAAAAATCCCCGGCTTTTTTACATGAAAAGCCGGGGATTTGAAACATGTTTTCCGGAAGCTTCCGCATTTTTTAGGGCGGGATTTTACTCAAAAGGGCGGACAAGAGAAAAACGGCCATATCTAAATGTGCGTTCCGGGGCCTTCCCTTGGCTAAAATTCAGATGGCTTTCCGCAGTAGAAAATCTTGATGTGCTTGACTTGTTTTGATCGTGTAGGTTATAATCTTTTTTGTCAAAATGGAGGAATACCCAAGTCTGGCTGAAGGGATCGGTCTTGAAAACCGACAGGCGGGTTACACCGCGCGGGGGTTCGAATCCCTCTTCCTCCGCTTGAAAAATGAAAAGGACTATGATTGAAAGCCTGTGGCACCCTGAAATGGCGGGAGCTGTGGGCTTTTTTCGTGGAGTAAGGACAAGACACCACATTTTTTGCATGCCCGTGATCCCTCCGTAAATCATTAAAAAGCCCGTTACGCGATGGTAACGGGTTTTTAGCCGCTATTATTTTTTTACGGCTGCTGCCTGTGCGAGCATGTAGCCGATCCGCTCGACAATCGGTTCGACGGCATCTTCATGTTCAAACAGGTCGTATTCGTCAATGTTCAGCCTGAGAACCGGGCAGGCATGGAAAGAGTCGATCCACTGCTCGTACCGTTTCTGCATTTCAATCCAGTATTCAACAGGGGTATCTTGTTCCATTGGACGGCCGCGTTTTTTGATCCGTTCCAAAATGTTTTCCAGCTTGCCTTCCAAATAAATCATCAGGTCGGGATGCGGAAAATACGGGGTCATCACCATGGCATCAAACAAGTTTGTATAGGTTTCAAAATCAATGGCAGACATATTGCCTTTTTCATAATGCATCCGGGCAAAAATGCCGGTATCCTCATAAATGGAGCGGTCCTGGATAAAACCGCCGCCGTATTCAAACATTTTTTTCTGCTCCTTGAACCTTTCCGCCAGAAAATAAATTTGAAGATGGAAACTCCACCGTTTAAAATCGCTATAAAATTTTTCCAAATACGGATTGGTGTCGACTTTTTCAAAGGACGCCCGGAAATGGAGCGCCTTCGCGAGCGCACGCGTTAAAGTCGATTTTCCGACGCCGACAGTACCTGCAATGGTGATCACAGCGTGGTTCGGAATTTGATATTTCTCACGAAGTTCCATGGGTATGTACTCCTTTTTGTAAGGTTTGCGCGATTTCTTGCAGCATGTATGTCAGGTCATGTTCATGCCGGATAAAATCAAGTGTATCACAGTCGAACTTTAATACCGGGATGTCCGGATGGCCGGCTTCGAAGCGGCTCATAAACCGGCCGTAGTCTGCGGATAGTTTTTGTAAATACGTTTCCTGCATATTTTTTTCAAATGCCCGCCCTCTTATTTCAATTCTCTTGAGGAGCGTTTCCAGGCTTGCGTGCAAATAAATGATGACGTTCGGCTGCGGCATATCGGCTGTTAAAATGCCGTAAATTTTCATAAATTTTTCAAACTCATGCGTTTTTAGCGTCCGCCGGGCAAAAATCAAGCTTTTAAAAATATGGTAATCTGCAACGACAGGCTGCCTATGCCGTTTAAGGTCTTCCAGCTGTTTGTAGCGATTGCAGAGAAAAAACATCTCGGTTTGGAAAGCCCATTCTTCTTTATTGGTATAAAATTTTCCAAGAAAAGGATTTTCATCCACAATTTCTTTCAAAAGCTGAAACGAAAAGTATGATGAAATGGCTTTTGCCAATGACGTTTTGCCAACGCCGATCGGTCCCTCGATTGCAATAAACGGTACCCTTTTCATAACGCCCTCCCGCTGAAGCGATTGTTCATTGATGCACACTGTTGCTATTTTAGCACAAGTCTCCGCCGGTTGGCATGCGGGAAAAAAAGCGATCATGTGTCCCGGCGTTCTGCTTCCGGCTGTTTCCTGGGTTGGTTTTAACAAACTAGTTAAAATGAGGGGCCTGGGATGTTGTGTCATACAGGATCGGCACATTGTGCGCACCCGCGAGCCGGATGGCCTGCTGCGGGCTGACGGCTCTTGCTGTTGTGCCAGTTTGATAGGGCAATGTCCAGTCATAGCCATACAGATTTTGCCCCATCAAAATCTTATTGGGCGGCATTTCTGTGATGGCATAGCGGAGCACATCCCGGACCGGCCCGATCGGAGACACCGGCAAGGCGGGCCGCCGCTATACCCCCATTCGTAGGTCATAATGACAACAAAATCGGCAATTTCGCCATGCGCCCTGTAATCGTGTGCCTCATACCAGCGCCCGGCCTGGGTGGCGCTCGTTTTCGGAGCGAGCGCGGTGGACATGAGCCAACCTTCCCGGCTGAAGCGCGTTTTTGCTTTTCTTAAAAACCGGTTGTAAGCTTCCCTGTCCTGCGGGCGCAAATACTCAAAGTCAAAATGAATATCACGGAAACCGAGCCGGCTTGCGGTTTGAACAATTTCATTTAAAAACCGGTTCTGGACGGTTTCGTCGTTCAAAAGGATCCGCCCGAGTTCATCGCTGAACTGGCCGTTTTCCTGATTACAGATCACCATCATTAAAATGGCGTTTTGGGCATCGGCAACCGCCCGCAAATTTCCAAGCGGCGGGGCAACAAGTGTGCCATCTCGGTTTACCCGGAATGCAAACGGGGCAAGATAGGTCAAATACGGGGCCGCTTTTCGCGCACTTGTTTCAAGAGACGCTGAAACCGTGTTCCCGAATGGTTCAACATACGCATTAAATTCTGCTCTTTTTTTCGAGGAAGGCGGCAGATAAAGGCGCAACCCGGGCCGGAGCTGCTGATGGACAGAAATGCCGTTGATGCGGGCAAGTTCCTGGTAAGATATCCCTGCTTGTTGTGCAATGGAATATAAGCTGTCCCCCGGCCGGACCCAATAAAACCTCCCGGTGATCGGGATGACAATCGCCTGTCCGATGACAAGCCGGGACGCTGTATCTTTGCGCAAGATTTGAGACCGTGTCATTTCTTTCGACAACATGGATTTGCAAACGAGTCCCCCCTCGTGTCAGCCATCGCTATTGTTATTTTTATGCCGCGTTTTTTAAAACATGCCCGCTTTTTATGTGCGCATTTTTTCGCGGAATCATAAAGCAAACCCTTTTTGCGGTATTGCTGAACGCCACGGCCGGTGGAAGCGAATGATTTTTTGCGGCGCTTCCTGACGCAGGAGCCCTCTAAGTTGGGAAAGTGAACGTTTTTTGCAATGTTCCCTAACATATAAGTGCTCAGTAACGAAAGAGCATCCAATTTCTTCATGTTAGGACCCTTCTGCCCGAAGAAAGCCGGTGTAAAACTTATGGCCAAACCAAGTGTGATTTTTTTCAAGGCTGTGTTACGATAAGGCTACGATACCTTTTGGAGGAGTTTGGATGGAAAATCGCGATGAATATTATATGCGCCTTGCCATTCAGGAAGCCGTAAAAGCACAGCATCTCCGTGAAGTGCCGATCGGGGCGGTGATTGTGCTCGATGAAAAAGTGATTGCTGCAGCCCACAACCTGCGCGAAACCACCCAGCGTGCTGCCGCCCATGCGGAACTTCTGGCCATCGAAAAAGCATGCGAAGTGATCGGATCATGGCGCCTTGAAAATGCCGAGTTGTATGTCACACTGGAACCATGCCCGATGTGCAGCGGTGCCGTTTTACAATCGAGGATCAAGCGGGTCGTTTACGGGGCAAAAGACCCAAAAGCGGGCTGTGCGGGAACTTTGATGAACCTGCTTGAGGACGGCCGCTTTAACCACCGGAGCGAAGTCGTAAGCGGTGTGCTTGAAACAGAATGCGGGGAGCTATTGCGGTCCTTTTTCCGGTCTTTAAGGGAGAAGAAAAAGAAGGAAAAATTTGTGGCAGAGGAAGATGGAAAAAGCCCCACCAATTAACAGGCGGGAGAGATTGCTTTTTTTAAAAAAGACATGTATACTTAG
Source organism: Heyndrickxia coagulans DSM 1 = ATCC 7050 (assembly GCF_000290615.1). GTDB lineage: Bacteria > Bacillota > Bacilli > Bacillales > Bacillaceae_C > Weizmannia > Weizmannia coagulans. The sequence continues at coordinate 4,059 of NZ_ALAS01000067.1, read as the reverse complement.
TTATGCGTTAGTTTTTAACGCTTAAACTGGTATCAATTTTGCCGCGCTAGGTGGGGAGGCAGCGGTGCCCTGTACCCGCAATCCGCTCCAGCGGGACTGAATCCCTTTCCGAGGCCGGCTGCTTGTAGGGCCAGCCTTAAGTAAGTGGTGTTGACACCCGGGTCCTGCGCAATGGAACCCCGCGAACCATGTCAGGTCCGGAAGGAAGCAGCATTAAGCGGGTCATTCCATGTGCCGCAGGGCAGCCTGGGTCGAGCTAACTGCTTAAGTAACGCTTATGAGGGTCGGTCGAAGAAAGGTGCGCGGCAGTTTCATTACATAAAAAACAAAACTCATCCTGATCCGGGATGGGTTTTTTCCATATTTGAATGCTTTTCGATTCGGGATGTAAAATCGCTTTTCCTAAGGTATAATAAAAGAAATGTGTGAGTCGGAAGCAAATCTGGCCGGGAGGATTGATCATGGCTTATCAGGCGTTATACCGCACATGGCGGCCGCAGCGGTTTGCGGATGTCGTCGGGCAGGAGCATGTGACAAAAACATTGCAGCATGCCCTCCTGCAACAGAAAACAACACATGCTTATCTTTTCTCGGGCCCGCGGGGTACAGGAAAAACAAGTGCCGCTAAAATTTTGGCAAAGGCGGTGAACTGCGAACATGCTCCGACCGGGGAACCGTGTAACGAATGCGCTGCCTGCCGGGGGATTACAGACGGCACGATCCCAGATGTCATCGAGATTGACGCGGCGTCGAATACAGGCGTGGATGACATCCGGGATATCCGCGACAAAGTCAAATACGCGCCAAGTGTTGTTAAATATAAAGTATATATTATCGACGAAGTCCATATGCTGTCGATCGGCGCATTTAACGCACTTTTGAAAACACTTGAGGAGCCCCCGAAACATGTCATTTTTATTCTGGCAACAACCGAGCCCCATAAAATTCCGCTTACGATCGTTTCCAGATGCCAGCGGTTTGATTTTAAACGAATCACATCCCGTGATATTTTTAAACGCCTGGCTTATATTGCAGGCGAAACCGGCATTGCATATGATGAACAGGCGCTCAATATTATCGCCCATGCTGCGGAAGGCGGGATGCGGGACGCGCTCAGCCTGCTTGACCAGGCCGTCTCTTTCAGCGAGGGGAAAGTGAGAGTGGAAGATGCGCTCACGGTAACGGGTTCCATTTCCCAGAATGATTTTACCCGCCTTGCGCAGGCAATTCAAAAGAAGGATGCTGCAAAATGCCTTGACCTTGTCGGTTCTCTTCTCCAGCAGGGAAAAGATCCTTCAAGGCTTGTGGAAGACTTCATCCTTTATTTCCGCGATCTGCTTTTGTATAAAACTGCCCCGCAGATGGAGGAAGCGGTTCAAAGGGTTTATTTAGATGAGGCGTTTAAAGAAATGAGCCGCTCGCTTCAAACGCAGGAAATTTACCGTTTTATTGACATCCTGAACCAAACGCAGCAGGATATGCGTTTTTCCAATATGGCCCGCGTTTATTTGGAAGTGGCTTTTATCAAACTTTGTGAAGAAAAAGCGCCAGATCCCGGGGAAAATGATCTCATCCGGAAACTTGCTGAAAAAATCGAACGGCTCGAATCAGAACTCGAGTCTCTCAAGCAAAACGGGGTGCCGGAGGCGGATGAAACAGAAGATGCGCCAAAACGGCAGGCCCCGAGAAAAATTCCGCGCACTTCGAAAGGTTTTAAGGTACAAGTCGGAAGGATTCATGATATATTAAAAGAAGCGACAAAAGAGGATCTCAAACGGATTAAAAACAGTTGGAACGATATGATTGAGACGCTCAACAGCAGGCAGATGCGGTCGCAGGCGGCGCTTTTAAACGAAGCGGAACCGGTGGCGGCGTCGCCGAACGCTTTTGTCATCAAATTCAAATATGAGATCCATTGCCAGATGGCGATGGAAAACGAGAAATTTTTACAAGCGATTTCGAGCGTGCTCAGTGAATTAACCGGAACCGGGTACCAGGCTGCGGGCGTTCCGGAAAATGAATGGAATACGATCAGGGAAAATTATATCCACCACCATAAAGAAGAAGCAGAGGAAGAAAAACCGCAGGATGATCCGGTTGTAACCGAAGCAATCAAATTGTTTGGGCCTGAATTAATTGAAATAAAAGACTAAAACTGGAGGGTTTCATATGCGAGGAATGGGCAATATGGGCAATATGCAAAAAATGATGAAACAAATGCAAAAGATGCAGAAAGAAATGATGGAGGCACAGGAGCAGCTTGGCGAACAGAAAGTGGAAGGTACGGCAGGCGGCGGCATGGTAACCGTTGTCGTTTCTGGCCATAAAAAAGTGCTGGAAGTGCGCATCAATGAAGAAGCCGTCGATCCGGACGATGTCGAAATGCTGCAGGACATGATCCTTGTCGCCACCAATGACGCCCTGGATAAAGTTGAACAGCTGACGGAGCAGACGATGGGCAAGTACACGAAAGGCTTCAATATTCCGGGATTTTAAAGGTGTGATCAACAATGCAATACCCTGAACCAATCACAAAATTAATGGAAAGCTTCATGAAACTGCCAGGCATTGGGCCGAAAACCGCGGCCCGGCTGGCATTTTTTGTTCTTGATATGAAGGAAGACAGCGTCCTTGCATTTGCCAAGGCGCTTGTCGATGCGAAACGGGATCTGACGTACTGTTCCGTTTGCGGGCATATCACTGATACAGATCCGTGCTATATTTGTGCCGATCCGCGCCGCGACAGAAGCGTGATCTGCGTTGTCGAGGAGCCGAAAGACGTCATTGCCATGGAAAAAATGAAAGAATACAACGGCCTTTACCATGTCCTGCATGGTGCGATTTCGCCAATGGACGGAATCGGCCCTGAAGACATCAGTGTGCCGGATCTGCTCAAACGCCTGCGCGATGAAACCGTCCAGGAAGTGATTCTTGCAACCAATCCAAATATCGAAGGTGAAGCGACAGCCATGTATATTTCGCGGCTTTTAAAACCGTCCGGCATTAAAGTGACACGGATTGCGCACGGGCTGCCGGTGGGCGGGGATCTCGAGTACGCCGACGAAGTCACCTTATCAAAAGCACTGGAAGGCCGAAGAGAAATTTAACCTGACGGGGTGGATACAATGTTCAGTAAGAAGCAAAAACTCAGGAAAGCATACGATGCGCTTCTTCTTGATTTGGTCACAAACGTAAAAAATGAATGGGTGCAGCAAAATGCCCTCCAGAATCTAAGTTTTGAATTTAATGAAGAACTTTACTTCCGCACCAAAGTGGCCGAAGCAAAATATGTGTTTCTTTTTCGGGAAGTGAAAAGAAGAAATATTCGCCTCCAGTAAGGGCAGCACGGCTCAAGTTCTTTTTTGGACAACTCCTTCATAAAAATAAAGCAGCCGGAAAAAAGGGGTGATCCGCTTGAGCTCAACCATCATCATTATTGCGATTGTAGGCCTGATCCTTTTGCTGCTGTTTTCCGCAGCTTTAACCAAACCGTTGCGATGGGCGGGAAAGTTGTGCATCAAAGCCATCATCGGGGCTGTACTCCTTTTCTTTTTAAACCAGGTGGGCGGCCGGTACGGGCTGCATGTTCCGATCAATGCAGCAACCGTATCTGTTTCCGGCCTGCTCGGCATACCCGGGGTCATCGGCCTGACTGTCATTCAGACGTGGATTCTGTCCTGACAAAAGCGGCGTTTGACCGCCATCAGCAGACAAACACGTGCGCCAAAGAAATGTTAAACATTTCTTTGGCGATTTTTTTTGCCTATGCGAAGGTACCTGAAGCTCAGAATGGAAAAGCACCAGGGTTCTGACGTAGAATAACTGGACAAATTAAAAAAAGGATTGACTGCTCTTCCCTATCTTAGTATAATAATTTTTGCCGCTGCTTCCGGCATCAAACTTTCCAAAAAAAGTAATTGACATGCTGGTTGCATCATGATAAGATATAAAAGTCGCTGAAAAACAAGCGATTGTTCCTTGAAAACTGGACAAAACGAAACGTCAAATTCTTTTTGAGCTTTTATCAAACATCTTTACTGAGAGTTTGATCCTGGCTCA
>NZ_ALAS01000066.1 GCF_000290615.1 Heyndrickxia coagulans DSM 1 = ATCC 7050 | reverse complement strand
TTCCGTCGTCATGATAACTGTTGGCTGACGCAGGGAGACCCTTTTGCCATTGGCTTCCCATCCCTCATAGAGAATGGCGTGGTGGACTTCTATACTCTGTTTCTTTTTCAGTCCCCGGACAAATACACCATCTGCCTCGGAAAACAGATAGTCTACCTTCTTCCCGCCAGGCAGTGAGGCAGCTACTTCCAGCTCTTCTACAAGTGCCCTGTCAGCTTCCGCCTGTGTTTTTCCTACGCGTTTCACCATTTTCCCT
>NZ_ALAS01000065.1 GCF_000290615.1 Heyndrickxia coagulans DSM 1 = ATCC 7050 | reverse complement strand
CACATACAAGTCATGATGGCTTCTTTTAAAACATCCAAATTTAGGTTAAACTGTAAGTGAGTCATTTTATCTCCTCTTTTCATTGTTTATTGTTGTTGAAAACAGTGTTGCCAAGAGTTGATAAAATGACTCCTTCTTTTTACACAATTATACGGACTTAATCGCCCTTTTTTTACAATGCGACATCATTTAAAAATTCGCGTACCTCTTCCGGCGACTTTGCATTTGCACTGTGTAGATGCGCTTTTTTCTCGCCGTTTTGGAAAACGAGCAGGCTCGGTATCCCCATCACCTGGTTTTCATCCGCAATCGCACGGAACTCGTCGCTGTTGATTTCATACCATTTATATTGCGGATAGTCTTTGATCACATCACCAATAAACATATCCATCACTTTGCAATCCGGACACCAGTCTGCATAAAATTTCACGATAACCGGCGCTTCTCCTCCCGTTACCGTGTTAAATTCTTCCGCACTTTTAATCGCTTCCACTTCCAGACCATCTCCATCCTTTATCATTTCTTTCTTATTGTATAAAGAGCGGCAGGCGGATTTCAACATTTTTCAACCTGCCAAAGAAATATTTCCAAAACGAAAAGGATTGTGCTTCGTCATGTATGATGTATAATAAAGCTTGTATGAAAAAATGATGGGGGCCGGTTGTTTTGGATCCGTATCATTTATTTTATTTTACGGCCGGCGGTTCCGGCATTGAGAAGTCAGGTGATGGAATTGTCTTCGCGGGATGAAGGTTCTAAAATTGATTACGGGCTGGTTTTAACGCTGATGTTGTTCTGCATTGTCAGCCTTGTTGCCATTTATACGGCTAACAGCAGTTATCTGATAAAACAAGTCATCAACTATGTGGTCGGAGCAATCATAATAGCATTGGTGATCCGCCTTGACTCCGACCAGCTGAAAAAAATATCGTGGTACGGTTACGGGTTCGGGATTTTGCTGTTGATCTTGCTGATTCTGGCGCCAGCCAGCATTGCTCCGGAGCGTAATGGCGCGAAAAACTGGTTTGTGCTCCCGGTGATTGGGACATTCCAGCCTTCTGAAATCATGAAGCCATTTTTAATTTTAGCAATGGCACGCCTTATTTCGGATCATAATGAAAAAGTGCTGAACCGGTCAGTGAAATCGGACTTCTGGCTGTTTGTGAAACTTGGCATCTGCTTGTTCGTGCCGCTCATGTTGACCATTCAACAGGATTTAGGGACGTCACTTGTGTTTATTGCCATTTTTTTCGGGCTTGTATTTGTGTCGGGCATCACATGGAAACTGATGCTTCCAATTTTCGGCAGCGGCGCGGCACTGGCGGGACTGATTTTTTATCTCGTCCTCTGGCAGCCGGCACTTCTCGAAAAATATCTTGGTGTCCGTTCGTACCAGTTTGGCCGGATCTATGCCTGGATTGATCCTTATAACTATTCCAATACGGACGGCTACCACTTGATTCAGTCTCTTTTGGCCATTGGTTCCGGCCAGACGTTTGGAAAAGGGCTTGGCACAACCGAAGTGAGCCTTCCGGAAAACCAGACGGACTTTATTTTCAGCGTGATCGGCGAGCAGTTCGGCTTTATCGGCGGTAGCATTGTCATCGGCTTGTTTTTTATGCTTATTTACCATATCATAAAAGCAGGGCTTGAGACGAAAAATGATTTTTATTCCTACATTTGCGCGGGTGTCATTGCGATGATTACGTTCCACGTGTTTGAAAATATCGGCATGACGATACAGGTGCTGCCGATTACCGGGATCCCGCTGCCGTTTATCAGCTACGGGGGGAGTTCGCTGATAGGGAATATGCTTGCGGTCGGATTTATTTTTTCAATCCGTTACCATTACAGAAAATATATGTTTTCCAACGAAAAATAAAAAAACAGGCGGCCCCGTGCCGCCTGTTTTTTGCGGCTATTGCACCTTCCCGCCGTACGGGAACTGCGAAGCATAGCCCTGGTGCTGCTGGTAAGACTGCTGCAGTTTTTGCTGTTCTGCTGCTTCCATACTGTACCAGCCTTTTTGGAACATCGTCTCATACAATTTGCGCTGCTCATTCTGTGTTTCCGTAAAAATGGCCAGGAGATCGCGATACAGTTTTTCGTGGCTCGCTTCGTTCATGGCGGTATGATAAGAAGCAGTCATGTATTTTTCCATCGAAAGCAGGTCATTGGCAAGATCGCGGTCGTTCATTTCCGGTGTTTCAGGAAATTGTGTTTTCGGGTTTTGAATTTTTTGCTGCTGCTGTTGGGAATCCATATGTTGTACCTCCTTTTTAAAATGGTCGTATGACGCGCGCTCCGCATTCAGGTATCTCTGCCGCCAAACCCGGGCAGGGATTGGGCTGGGCAGCTCCCGTTTTCCGTTAAGCCCGGCTGCCGGAGCAGTCAGTGCTTGCTTCAGGCTGGGAAGTGCGGTTGCCCCGGACGGACAGCCTCCCTTCATGCAGGCTTTTTTCTAGGGATCGGGCTGTGCGCGCATTCCGGGGCGGGCTGCGAACGCCTGCTTTTCATGAACTGGAAAAGCGGGTTTCGCTTTTTGTGGCGGGCCGGCATTCTTTTTTGTTATTGCAAGTGGCTTTTCAAATGCCCCAAAATCTGGTTGTAGTGGCGCTGGTGCATTTGCCCGCACGCTTCAAAAACGGCTTTCAATTCATTGTCCTGGCAGCGTGTTGCCGCATCATGCGCTTTTTTCATCGCCAGCAGATTCCAGGCCAGCATATCATCCACATAGGCCAAATCTTTTGTTGACATACGATCGGGCGGAGCGTTGTAAACCGTTTGCCCGCTTTGCTGCTGTGAAAAAGGCTGTTGTTGCATTCCATTTCCTCCTTTATCCAAGTCTCCCTTTATTGTTTGAAGGAGCTGCGGATCCTATGCAGCCGCCTGCTTATTTTTTGTACTGGTTGTTTTGGCTGTTTACTTTTCCGCCGCCGTCACGCTCCACTGTCGGGCCGGCATTTCCTTTTACGCTTGCCGCGCTCACACCCGCTTTTGACGGGTTTTTCTTCAGCTTCGCCATTGGTTCACCTCCCCGCGATTTTCGTTTAGCTTGCCCAAAATGGTATGGGCATATAAAAAATTTTAAAAAAATGGCGATTTTTTGAGATGAAGTGATTGATAGAATGAAAAAATTCGTATATATTATTATTAAAGATGAAAGCGTTATTTTTTTAAGCGCTTAATGAATGAGCATTCATTCAAAAGAAAGGGGATGCACTATGCGGTATACCATTCAAAAAGCGGCTGTCATCGGTTCCGGCGTGATGGGATCGGGCATCGCCGCACATCTGGCAAACATCGGGATTCCGGTATTTTTGCTTGACATCGTCCCGAACGCACTCACGGAAGCGGAGAAAGCAAAGGGGTACACATTGGAGGACAAAGCCGTCCGAAACCGCTTCAGCCAGTCTGCGCTGCAGAAGCTGTTAAAACAAAAACCGGCCCCGCTCACATCGAAAAAAAGCCTCGCGCTCATCGAAGCGGGCAACCTGGAAGACGACCTTGAACGGCTGAAAGAAGCAGACTGGATAATTGAAGTGGTCACAGAACGTTTGGATATTAAAAAATCAGTATTTGAAAAAGTGGAACGCTTCCGCCGGCCGGGGACCATTGTAAGTTCAAACACATCCGGCATTTCGATCGAAGCGATGGCAGAAGGGCGGAGCGAAGATTTCAGAAAGCATTTTCTCGGGACCCACTTTTTTAACCCGCCGCGCTATTTGAAACTGCTCGAAGTGATCCCGACCGCTGACACCGACCCGGACGTCACTTCATTTATGAAGCAGTTCGGCGAGGACGTGCTCGGAAAAGGCGTCGTGCTTGCAAAAGATACGCCAAACTTTATTGGCAACCGCATCGGTACATACGGCCTGCTTGTCACCGTGCGGGAGATGATGAAAGGCGGCTACACGGTCGGCGAAGTCGATTCCGTGACAGGCCCGGTGATTGGCCGGCCAAAAAGCGCAACATTTCGGACGCTCGATGTGGTCGGGATCGATACGTTCGTCCATGTTGCGAATAACGTGTATGAAAAAACGGAAGGCGAAGAAAAAGCAGTTTTTAAAGTGCCGGCATTCATGCACAAACTCGTTGAAAACGGCTGGCTTGGCAGCAAAACCGGCAAAGGCTTTTATGAAAAAAAAGGAAAAGAAATCTATGAATTAAATCCGGAAACACTGGAATACGGCGAACGCACGAAAATGAAAGCGGCTTCTTTGGAGGCGGCCCGGCAGGCAAAAGGAACCGCCAATAAAATCAAAACGATTGTGTATGCGGATGACCGTGCCGGACAGCTGCTCTGGAATATTCTCGCGCCTTGCCTTGTGTATTCGGCAGAACTGGCCGGCGTGATTGCCGACGATATTCTCGCCATCGACCAGGCGATGAAATGGGGCTTCGGCTGGAAATTCGGCCCGTTTGAAACATGGGATGCAATCGGCGTTGAAAAATCCGTGCAAAAAATGGAGCAGGACGGCCTTCAAGTGCCCGGCTGGGTGAAAGGCATGCTGGAAAAAGGCTTTACGTCTTTTTACAAAGAAGAAAACGGCGCCGTCTCGTACTATGACAACGGAGCATACAAGCCGGTTCCAGCCAATCCGAAAGAAATCAATCTCAAAACTTTGAAAACGCAGGGCAAAGTGCTGAAAGAAAATGCCGGCGCAAGCTTAATCGACATCGGCGACGGGGTGCTGCTGCTTGAATTCCATTCAAAAAGCAACGCAATCGGGCTCGACATTTTGCAAATGATCAATTATGCCGTGGACGAAGCAGAGAATCATTACAAAGGGATTGTGATCGGCAACCAGGGCAAAAACTTCTGTGTCGGCGCAAACCTTGCTTTGATGCTGATGGAAGCGCAGGATGACAATATCTTTGAACTTGACATGGTCGTCCGCCAGTTCCAGAACACGATGATGAAGATCAAATACAGCCAAAAACCGGTTGTTGCAGCACCGTTTGCGATGACTTTGGGCGGCGGCGCGGAGGTGTGCCTGCATACGGCGCATATCCAGGCGGCAAGCGAAACGTATATGGGCCTTGTCGAAACGGGCGTCGGCCTGCTTCCGGGCGGAGGCGGCAACAAAGAGCTGTACATCAAGCATTTGAAAAACATTCCGGAAGGCGTACAGTTCGACTTGCAAAATGTCGTGAACAAAGTCTTTGAAACGATTGCGATGGCGAAAGTGTCCACTTCTGCTGAAGAAGCGCGCGAGTCCGGCTTCCTTGACCGGACGGACGGGGTCAGCTTTAACCAAGACCATCTGATTTATGATGCAAAACAGGCTGTGCTGCGCCTTGCTGACGCAGGGTACAAACCGCCTGTCCGCGAAAAAGTGCCGGTCACAGGCGAATCCGGTTATGCAGCGTTGTTGCTTGGGGCCCAGCAATTGCATCTGTCGGGCTATATTTCCGACTATGACCTTGAAATCGCGAAAAAGATCGCCTTTGTGCTTTCAGGCGGGAAAGTGCCGTTCGGGACAAAAGTGGATGAACAATACCTGCTCGATTTGGAAAGGGAAGCGTTCCTGAGTCTGATTGCACAGCCAAAAACACAGCAGCGGATGCAGCACATGCTGTTAAAAGGAAAACCGTTACGGAATTAGAGCCCCGCGGATTGGCGAATGCCGGTCCCCTGGCAGGAAAAGATTCCGCCCGAATTTTTCATATACAACATAAAGGGGTTTTCCCGGGGAATGCAACTGTATATGGGAAAACCCCGATCCATCACCCCAGGCGGTGATGGAAGGGCCTTTTACAAAAACACGGAAAGAGGGGAATGTGATGAGGGAAGCTGTCATTGTTGCAGGGGCGAGAACGCCGGTCGGCAAAGCGAAAAAAGGGACGCTCGCACAAACACGGCCGGATGATCTAGGTGCACTTGTCGTAAAAGAAACGTTGAAACGAGCCGGCAACTATGAAGGAAATATTGATGATTTGATTATCGGCTGCGCCATGCCGGAAGCGGAGCAGGGGCTCAATATGGCGCGCAATATCGGGGCCCTGGCAGGATTGCCGGATACGGTGCCGGCCATTACGATCAACCGGTACTGCTCGTCCGGGCTGCAGGCGATTGCCTACGGCGCCGAAAGGATCATGCTCGGCCACGCTGACACGATCATTGCCGGCGGTGCGGAATCGATGAGCCTTGTCCCGATGATGGGCCATGTCGTCCGCCCGAATGTGCGCCTCGCAGAAACTGCGCCGGAATACTATATGGGCATGGGGCATACGGCCGAAGAAGTCGCCAAAAAATTCGGCGTCAGCCGCGAAGACCAGGATGCCTTCAGCGTGCGCAGCCACCAAAAAGCGGCAAAAGCGATTGCAGAAGGCAAATTCAAAGACGAAATTGTGCCGGTTGAGGTCACATTGCGTTCGGTCGGCGAAGACAACAAACTTGTTGAAAAGAAAGTCGTCTTTTCGCAGGATGAAGGGGTCCGGCCGGATACAAATGTGGAAACGCTCGGAAAACTGCGCCCGGCATTCTCGGTAACCGGAACCGTTACGGCCGGGAACTCGTCGCAAACAAGCGACGGCGCGGCTGCGGTGATGCTGATGGATAAAGAAAAAGCTGAATCGCTTGGGCTCAAAGCACTGTTGAAATTCCGCTCGTTCGCGGTTGCCGGGGTGCCGCCTGAAATCATGGGGATCGGCCCGGTGGAAGCTGTGCCGAAAGCTTTGAAACTGGCAGGGTTGGAACTTGAGGATATCGGGTTGTTCGAACTGAATGAAGCCTTTGCTTCCCAGTCCATCCAGGTGATCCGCCAGCTCGGCCTGAATGAAGACATCGTCAATGTCAACGGCGGCGCAATTGCCCTCGGCCACCCGCTCGGCTGCACTGGCGCCAAGCTGACGTTAACGCTTGCCCATGAAATGAAGCGCAGAAACGTGCAGTTCGGCGTCGTCACGATGTGTATCGGCGGCGGTATGGGTGCAGCTGGTGTATTTGAACTCGTGTCTTGATGGCAATGGACCAAAGCAGGCGGCCATCCGGTTTCAAATGGAAACGTGCAGGTACCGGACCATGGCAAGGTTTTGAAATGGATGGATACCAGGGCTAAAAGCAGAGCAGCAGGTTCCAAGCGGCAAGAGACCGGACCAGGGTAAAAAGCGGATCAGCTGTCTCTATCCTAAAAATATACGCTGGATGATTTTCATTTTTCCGCTGGTGCCGCGTTCACTGCAGAATGGGCGTTTAAAGGCAAAACGCCGGAGCAGGACCTGGCCTGTTGAATTGTTTTTAATGGAGATAAGAGCCGCGGAGCACATCTGCGGCCGCTCATTACAGATAAAAAGGAGAGGAATTGTAAATGGCGAACAAAACGGATGCATTTGTAAAAGGCGGCAGTTTTTTAATTGATGACATTACACCGGATCAAGTATTTACGCTGGAAGAGCTGACAGAAGAACAAAAAATGATCGCCAAAACGGCGGAAGACTATACGAACAATGAAGTGGTCCCGCAAATTGAATATCTGGAAAACCATGAATTTGACCGCTCTGTTAAATTGCTGAAAAAAGCAGGCGAACTCGGGCTTTTGAGCGCCGATGTGCCGGAAGAATACGGCGGCCTCGCCCTTGATAAAGTAAGCTCCGCCCTGATTTCCGAAAGGCTCGCAAAAGTCGGCGGCTTTGCCATCTCCCACGGCGCGCACGTCGGCATCGGCTCGCTTCCGATCGTTTTGTTCGGCAACGAAGAACAAAAGAAAAAATATTTGCCGAAACTCGCAACCGGCGAATGGCTTGCGGCTTATGCCTTAACGGAACCAAGCTCGGGGTCGGACGCACGGAGCGCCAAAACCGTTGCAAGATTAAACGAAGCCGGTACGCATTATATTTTAAACGGGGAAAAACAATGGATCACGAACGCCGGCTTTGCTGATGTTTTCACCGTGTATGCGCAGATTGACGGCGACAAGTTCACGGCCTTTATCGTGGAACGCACATTCCCGGGCGTTTCAACGGGCGCGGAAGAAAAGAAAATGGGGATTAAATCTTCTTCCACAAGGACGCTTATCTTGGAAGACGTGCCGGTGCCGGTTGAAAACGTGCTTGGGGAAATCGGCAAAGGGCATAAAATTGCATTTAACATTTTGAACATCGGCCGTTATAAACTGGGCGTCGGCGCGGTCGGCTCCAGCAAGCACGTGCTCGAAATCGCCGTCAAATACGCGAACGGCCGCCAGCAGTTCAAAACGCCGATCTCGCAGTTTAACCTGACAAAAGAAAAATTCGGCACGATGGCATCCAAACTGTACGCAGCCGAAAGTTCCGTCTACCGGACAGTCGGATTGTTTGATGAAAGAATGAGCCATTTTACGCCGGAAGAAGAAAAAGACGGGCGGGCAGTGGCCAATGCGATCGCCGAGTATGCGATTGAATGCTCGCTGAACAAGTTCTTTGCTTCCGAAGTGCTGGACTATGTCGTCGATGAAGCGGTGCAAATCCACGGCGGTTACGGCTTTATGGATGAATACGAAGTCTCGCGTGCCTATCGCGATTCCCGGATTAACCGGATTTTTGAAGGGACAAACGAAATCAATCGCCTGATTGTGCCGGGCACATACGTGAAAAAAGCGTTCAGCGGGGAACTGCCGCTGTTGCAAAAAGCGCAAAGCCTGCAGGAAGAGCTCATGATGATGATGCCGGAACAAGTCGGCGACGCGCCGCTCGAGCAGGAAAAATATCTCGTCCGCAACATGAAGAAGGTTACCCTGCTTGTTGCCGGTACCGCCCTGCAAACGTACGGCAAAAAATTCGAAAACGAACAGGAACTGCTTGCCAACGTGGCAGATCTCGTTTCGAATGTATATGCCGCAGAGTCATGCGTGCTCCGGACGGAAAAAGCAATCAACAAAGACGGTGCCGAAAAACATAACCAAAAGCTGCTCTATACCCAAATTTTCACTCAGGAAGCGTTCAATCAATGCGAACAAATTGCAAAAGAATCGCTCGCAGCCTGCCTTGAAGGCGACCAGCTGCAAATGACGCTTTCCGCCCTCCGCAAGCTGGCACGCCATACGCCAACCAACGTCATTGCGAAAAAACGCGAAGCCGCGGATAGAATTATCGAAGCAGAACGCTATGTGCTGTAATGCAAAAAGGGATTTCCGGCCCGCCGGAGTCCCTTTTCTTTTGCATCGCCGGGGAAAATCGGCTAACATACAGATAAGACAAGATGATGACAGGAGTGGACAAAATGGCCCTTACTTTCTATTGGTATCCGAAATGTGGGACTTGCCGGAAAGCGAAAAAATGGCTGGACGAACATGGCATTGCCTATGAAGCGGTGCACATTGTCGAAAATCCGCCTTCAAAAGCGCTTCTTAAGGACTTTTATGAAAAAAGCGGGCTGCCGATCAAAAGGCTGTTCAACACAAGCGGGCAGAAGTACCGCGAACTCGGTTTGAAAGATAAGATCCCGGAAATGAGCGATGAAGAAGCGCTTGAACTGCTGGCTTCCGACGGCATGCTGATCAAACGGCCGGTTCTTGCGGGCGATGCCTTTGCCATGTTCGGCTTTAAAGAGGATGCCTATGAAAAATTATTGAAAAAGTGATTGATTTAAGTGCTTGTTTTCGGTAATTTAAAACTGAAGGCTATTACGGATACATAACGGAGGGATTGAGATGGCGGTACCTGAAGAACTGCGGTATACGGATGATCATGAGTGGGTGAAAGAAGAAGACGGCCATGTCCGGATCGGCATCACTGATTTTGCCCAGGCCGAACTCGGCGATATCGTATTTGTTGAACTGCCAGAAGAAGGCGATGAAGTTTCGGCGAAAGAACCGTTTGGCAGTGTCGAATCCGTGAAAACGGTGTCGGAACTGTACGCGCCGGTCAGCGGCAAAGTCGTTGCGGTTAATGCCGACTTGAGCGATAACCCGGAATTCGTCAACGAATCCCCGTATGAAAAAGCGTGGATGATTGTCGTTGAACCGGCCGACTCTGCTGAACTGGATGATTTGCTGACGGCGGAACAGTACGAGGAAATGATCAACGAAGCATAAAATAACTGGCACTGCACTCCAAGCTGCGGTGCCTTTTTGTGTAAAGGATGGATTGCCATGCAGGACTGGACAAGGGAAAAACAACTGGAGGAACGGATTTTGCAGGAAGAAAAACTCGCCCTGTACTTTTACACGCCATTATGTGGCACATGCCAGCTGGCGGGGAGGATGCTGGAGATTGCAGAACAGGCCGTCCCCCGCTTTCCTTATGCCAAAGCCAATCTGAATTACGTGCCACAAATGGCGGAAAAATACAAGATCGAAAGCGTACCGTGCCTGCTCCTCCTTGAAAACGGGAAAGCAATAGACAAAGTGTACGCTTTTCAATCCGTCCCGGCATTATTTGAAAAATTGTCTTCTTTTTAATGAGAAAACGGCGGAACATCCGATTTGGGCATTCATAAACGGAAACACCGCTTGCATGGCGGAAAAAAACGGGCAGGCTTTTGCGCAAAAACGCCGTTCAAACCGCAGAAAAAACTTTTTTCAGACACTGTTCGAGCATTGCCGCCAAAACCGGCCGGAAAAGCGCGCGATTTGTTGAACGATTCCGGCAGGATCAGCGCTACCCGTGCAGAATAGGTAAAGGAAATGAGGATTGGAGCGTGTTGCCATGAAACGGACCATCCAGTTTTTCCTGAACAGCCTGGCACGGAAAAAACAATTGCGGATGCTGCTGCCGGCGGTGCCTGTTACCGTATCGTTCCGCACAGGGGAAGAATGCTTGCTCGTTGCTTTTTCCAAGGAGTGTTGCGTGCAGCTTGAAACCGGCAAAGCGGATTTTGAACTGGAAATGGCGCTCCGGCAATTCGAACAGCTTCTGTCCCGCCGTGCGCGCCTCGGGACATTTCTGAAAATGGGCGAACTCCGGTACAGGGGAACGTATCGCCATTTTTTATTGCTGGAATCTTTATTCTGGCTTGCGGGAACTCCGCAACCTGTGCCAAAAAGCAAAGCCAGATCCGCCTGATTATCAAATAACAGACTGAAAATGAGAATCACAGCATAACCGGGATTGCAAAACAAATCCCGGCTTTTTTTATGCCGTTTCAGGCGGCTGCCCGGATTCCCAATGCGCAATCCAGGGAAATTCAAGAAATCTGTATCAGGAATTTTATACCGGCTCTATTTTGTGCTATTATTAATGAATAAGCAAGACCGGAAAACCGCGGAAAAAAGATGGCATGCCATGGTTATCCACAGGTTTTTACTAGTTGCGCATAGTTTTCATTTGTTATAAAATAATAATGAGAATAAATTAAGAATAAATTGGATCTGAATATACAAACAACGGAGGAATTTTTTATGGCAGGATCAAAACTCGTAATAAAAGATCTTCACGTCGAAGTAGAGGGAAAAGAAATTTTAAAAGGGGTCAATCTGGAAGTAAACAGCGGTGAATTTCATGCGATCATGGGCCCGAACGGAACAGGGAAATCGACGCTGTCTTCTGCCATTATGGGGCACCCGAAATACATCGTTACCCAAGGGACCATCACGCTTGACGGAAAAAATGTGCTGGAAATGGAAGTCGATGAACGTGCGAAAGCCGGCCTGTTTCTCGCGATGCAATATCCAAGCGAAATCAGCGGCGTGACAAATGCGGAATTTTTGCGCTCGGCGATCAATGCGCGCCGCGGCGAAGGCAATGAAATCCCGCTGATGAAATTTATCCGCGAGCTCGACAAAAAGATGGAATTTCTTGAAATGGATACGAACATGGCGCAACGCTATTTGAATGAAGGCTTTTCCGGCGGCGAGAAAAAACGGAACGAGATTTTGCAGCTTATGATGATTGAACCGAAAATTGCGATTCTCGATGAAATCGACTCCGGCCTTGACATCGATGCATTGAAAGTTGTCGCAAAAGGCATCAACTCGATGCGCAGCGAAGATTTCGGCTGCATTATCATTACCCACTACCAACGATTGTTAAACTATATTACACCGGATGCCGTCCACATCATGATGCAAGGGCGCATCGTCAAATCAGGCGGCCCTGAACTGGCAAACCGCCTTGAAGCGGAAGGCTACGAATGGATTAAACAGGAACTTGGCATCGAAGACGAAACGGTCGGCCAGGAAGCTTAAGCAGGGGGCGAGAGACTTGATGACAGAAACGAAATTAGCAATGAATGAGCAAGATGTCCGCACCTTTTCCGAACAAAATGGTGAACCGGAATGGCTGAAGGAGTTCCGCCTCCAGGCATTAGCCCGGGCCCAGGTCCTGCCGCTTCCGGAAGTGGACAAGACGAAACTGAATAAATGGAACTTTACGCAATTTACCGATTTCAGCATGGAAAGCGCAGCCTACAGCACTTTGAATGAACTGCCGGAAAAAGTAAAGGTGCTCGTGGATCTTGAAAACGCGAAGCAAAACTTGTATATCCAGCATAACCAGACACCGGCTTATCTGTCCTTGTCGGAAAGCGCGAAAGCACAAGGCGTCATTTTGGCCGATATTTTGACAGCAGTGAGGACACATCCTGAGCTCGTCCAAAAATATTTGATGACAGAGGCGGTTAAGCCTGATGAACATCGTTTGACGGCGCTCCATGCTGCGCTGATGAACGGCGGGACATTCTTATACGTGCCAAAAAACGTTGTGCTCGAAGAACCGGTTCAGGCCATTTATGTGCACGACCATGAAACAGCGCCGCTTTTCAACCATGTGCTGGTGGTCGCTGAAGAAAATAGTGCCGTCACCTATGTGGAAAACTATATTTCGGCAAACGATGGTGCAAAAGGCATTGTGAACATCATAACGGAAGTCATTGCCGGCTCCAATGCAAAGATCGAATACGGCGCGGTTGATGCGCTTGCAAAAGGGGTCACCACGTATGTGAACCGCCGCGGTTACACCGGGCGCGATGCCCAAATTGAATGGTCGCTCGGCATGATGAATGACGGCAATACGATTTCAGACAATACGACCAATCTTGTGGGCGACGGATCCGTTTCCCATTCCAAAACCGTTGTGGTCAGCCGCGGCAAACAGACGCAAAACTTTACAACGCGCATTACCCACTTCGGGAAAAATACAGAAAGCTTCATTTTAAAACATGGCGTTGTCAAAGACGCGTCCACGATGATTTTTAACGGGATCGGCAAAATCGAGCACGGCGCGAGCAAGTCGGACGCCGAGCAGGAATCGCGTGTCCTCATGCTAAGCGAAAAAGCGCGCGGCGATGCAAACCCGATGCTGCTCATTGATGAAGACGACGTCATGGCTGGCCACGCCGCATCTGTCGGCCGTGTCGATCCGGTCCAGCTTTACTATTTGATGAGCCGCGGGATTTCAAGAATTGAAGCGGAAAGGCTGATCATCCACGGCTTCCTTGCACCGGTTGTCAATCAGCTTCCGATTGAAAGTGTAAAAAAACAATTGACGGAAGTCATTGAAAGGAAAGTCAGATAATGGATATCAAAGAAGTTCGCCGGCAGTTTCCCATATTGGACCAGGAAGTAAACGGCCACCCGCTTGTTTATTTAGACAGTGCTGCGACTTCACAAAAGCCGCTCCGTGTCATTGAGGCCGTCAACCAATATTACCGGGAATATAATTCGAATGTCCATCGCGGCGTCCATACGCTTGGGACAAAAGCGACCGACCATTACGAAGGCGCGCGCGAAAAAGTCCGCAAATTTATCGGCGCCGAATCAACGGAAGAAATAATTTTTACAAAAGGGACGACAGCCGGGCTGAACCTTGTTGCCCGCAGTTTCGGTGATGCACAAGTACAGGAAGGCGATGAGATCGTCATTACCTACATGGAGCACCACAGCAACCTGATTCCGTGGCAGCAGCTCGCCAAAAGAAAAGGCGCCGTTTTGAAATATGTGCCGATGCAAAAAAACGGCACGTTGCGGCTTGAAGATGTGGAAAAAACGGTCACGGAGCGGACGAAGATAGTGGCAGCAGCACTTGTCTCCAACGTGCTCGGCACGATTAACCCGGTAAAAGAGATGGCGAAAATTGCACACAGCCGTGGTGCTTACATGGTCGTGGATGCCGCCCAGGGTGCGCCGCATATGAAAGTGGACGTAAGGGATCTTGACTGCGACTTTCTTGCATTTTCCGGCCACAAAATGTGCGGCCCGACCGGCATCGGCGTCCTGTACGGCAAAAAGGCGCTGCTTGAAGAGATGGAACCGCTCGAGTACGGCGGCGAAATGATTGATTTTGTCGGCCTGTACGATTCCACCTGGAAAGAACTTCCGTGGAAGTTTGAAGGCGGCACCCCGATCATTGCCGGTGCAATCGGCCTCGGGGAAGCCATCGATTTTCTCGAAGAAATCGGGCTTGATGAAATCACCGCGCATGAACAGGATTTAAGTGCTTATTGCCTCGGGCAGCTTTCTGAATTAGAAGGGATTACGGTGTACGGCCCGGAAAGCGCAGACGAACGCGCCGGCCTTGTAACATTTAATCTGGAAAACGTGCATCCGCATGATGCCGCGACCATTCTCGATGCGGAAGGAATTGCGATCCGCGCGGGGCACCACTGTGCGCAGCCGTTGATGAAATGGCTGGACGTGACAGCGACCGCACGCGCAAGCTTTTATTTATATAATACGAAAGAAGATATTGACAAACTTGTTGCCGGTATCGTCAAAGCAAAGGAGTATTTCACAAATGTCTTCTAATCTTGATGCGCTTTACCGCAGTGTGATTATGGACCATTATAAAAATCCGCGGAACAGGGGCAGTTTGGAAGATGGAAGCCTGACAGTCGACATGAATAACCCGACTTGCGGCGACCGGATCCATTTGACGATGAAAGTGGAGGGCGGCCTCATCCGGGATGCGAAATTTACCGGTGAAGGCTGTTCCATCTCGATGGCGTCGGCCTCCATGATGACACAGGCCGTCAAGGGAAAGACAGTCGATGAAGCGCTGAAACTTTCCCACATTTTCTCGGAAATGGTGCAGGGAAAAGACTATGAAGAGTCGGAAGATCTTGGCGATATTGAAGCATTACACGGCGTATCCAAATTCCCCGCCCGGATCAAATGTGCAACTTTGGCATGGAAAGCAATGGAAAAAGGGGTAAGAAGCGAAAAAGGATTGGAGGAATGATGGCTGATGGCTAAAAAAATGCCGGAAATCGGCGATTACAAATACGGCTTTCATGATAAAGACGTTTCCATTTTCCGTGCAAAACGCGGATTGACGAAAGAAATTGTGGAAGAAATTTCAAAAATGAAAGAAGAACCGCAATGGATGCTTGATTTTCGCCTGAAGTCTCTTGAACATTTTTACAATAAACCGATGCCGCAATGGGGCGGCGATCTGTCCGCGTTAAATTTCGACGACATAACGTATTACGTCAAACCGACGGAACATGCCGGCCGCTCGTGGGATGAAGTGCCGCAGGAAATCAAAAACACATTTGATAAGCTTGGCATTCCGGAAGCGGAACAAAAATACCTGGCCGGCGTTTCTGCACAGTACGAATCGGAAGTTGTCTACCATAACATGAAGCAGGATCTCGAAAAACTCGGGATTGTGTTCAAAGATACGGACTCCGCTTTAAAAGAAAATGAAGATATTTTCCGCAAATACTGGGCAACCGTCATTCCGCCGACGGACAATAAATTTGCGGCTTTAAACTCGGCTGTCTGGTCGGGGGGATCTTTCATTTATGTACCGCCGGGTGTAAAAGTGGATACCCCACTGCAAGCTTACTTCCGGATCAATTCGGAAAATATGGGGCAGTTTGAACGGACGCTTATCATCGTTGACGAAGGTGCCTCTGTCCACTATGTCGAAGGTTGCACGGCGCCGGTTTACACGACAAACTCCCTCCACAGCGCAGTCGTTGAAATTATCGTCAAGAAAAATGCCTATTGCCGTTATACGACGATCCAAAACTGGGCGAACAACGTTTATAATCTTGTAACGAAACGTGCTGTTTGTGAAGAGAATGCGACAATGGAATGGATTGACGGCAACATCGGTTCGAAACTGACGATGAAGTATCCTTCCGTGTTGCTGAAAGGCGAAGGGGCACGCGGCATGACGCTGTCGATCGCGATCGCCGGAAAAGGCCAGCACCAGGATGCCGGCGCAAAAATGTACCACCTGGCGCCGAATACATCGTCCACGATCGTATCCAAATCGATTTCAAAACACGGCGGAAAAGTCACATATCGCGGCATGGTGCATTTCGGCCGGAAAGCGGACGGCGCACGTTCCAATGTCGAATGCGACACGCTGATTATGGATCACCTGTCCACATCAGACACTGTGCCTTACAACGAAATTTTAAACAACAATATTTCGTTGGAGCACGAAGCAAAAGTCTCAAAAGTGTCGGAAGAACAGCTCTTTTACCTGATGAGCCGCGGCATTTCCGAACAGGAAGCAACGGAAATGATTGTGATGGGCTTCATCGAACCGTTCACAAAAGAACTTCCGATGGAATACGCCGTTGAAATGAACCGTTTGATCAAGTTCGAGATGGAAGGCTCGATTGGATAACCTTGATATATCAACGTTTATAAAGGGTGAACGTAGGGTTGCGATTGACCCCGCGAATCGCTCCTGCTGATATCCTGCTGTAAAGCACGGTTTTAAACGTGATGGCAGAAAAAACAGCCGCTTGCGGATTCCGCGCGGCTGTTTTTTTCATGGGGCGCCGATTTGAAAATCGTGGTAAAATAAACTGCATAAGCATAAAGGATAAAAAGCGGCCGTATGAAACGGCATGACGAGATTACCCTCATAACGATAAGGGGACCAAACATGAACGAAATTTTACATATATACCATACAAATGATATCCACAGCCATTTTGAAAACTGGCCGAAAATCCGCCATTTTCTTGAGCGGAAACAGGTGCAGCATGCCCGGCAACATGAAGAGATGCTACTGTTTGATCTTGGCGACCATGTCGACAGATGGCATCCGTATACAGAAGGGACTATGGGCAAAGCAAATGTCCGGCTTTTAAATCAACTGGGGTATTTGGCTGCAACCATCGGCAATAATGAAGGAATTACGATGCCGCATGAGGCGCTTGACACATTGTATGGGGAAGCGCAATTTGACGTGATTCTTGCCAACCTGTATAGAGAAAACGGGAAACGGCCACAGTGGGCAGCGCCGCGGAAATTGTACATGACAAAAAGCGGTGTCAAAATCGGGGTAACCGGTGTGACGGCAGGATTTTATAAACTGTACCGGCTGCTTGGCTGGCAGCTCTCCAATCCGCTGGAAGAACTTGGAAAACAAATGGATATTTTAAAAAACGAGGCGGATATCCTTATCGTCTTGTCGCATCTCGGCATTCATGACGACCGCCTTATTGCAAAGCTGTACCCGGAAGTGGACCTTGTTTTGGGCGGGCATACGCACCATGTGCTGGCAAAAGGCGAAATGGACGGACGGACGCTGCTTGCTGCAGCCGGTAAATACGGCTATTATATCGGTCATGTCAAGCTTGAAATCGATCCGGCTGCCAAAAAAATAGTCTATCAGTCCGCCCGTGCTTTACCGACCGGGAACTTCCAGGAACCGCCCGGAGAAACGGCCGAGATTGAACATTACTATTTTGAAGGAAAAAAATTATTGAATCAAAAACTTGTGTATTTACCGGAAAAATTGGAATCGGACTGGTTCAGGGAAAACCGGCTTGCGGGCTTGCTTTGCGATGCGGTAATGGAATGGTGCGATGCCGATTGCGCGTTTTTAAATGCCGGCCTTGTGCTTGACAGTCTGGAACACGGGCCGGTCACGAAATTTGATCTCCACCGTATTCTCCCGCACCCGATCAACCCATGCCTGGTCGAGCTGACAGGCGAAAAACTTCAGGAAGTGCTTCTTTCCACGCTCGACCCGAAATGGCCGCATCTGGAGCTGAAAGGGCTCGGTTTCCGCGGGAAAATCATGGGCCGGTTTATTTACCGGAATATCGGCTTTAATCATGCTTTGCAGAAAATAGAGGTGGGGGGCAGGCCGCTGGAGCCGGACCGCATCTACAGGCTTGGAACGATTGATATGTACACATTTGGCGACTTTTTCCCGCATATCCGTGAGGCGAAAATCCATTATTTTATGCCGGAATTTTTGCGTGACGTAATGGAATGGAAGTTATTGAAGGAATACGGCCAGCAGGATTAAATACCCAGACGCAAAGCAAGGCAGCAATGCATCAATCGAAGTTTCCTGGCCCCGAGAATCAGTGATGCCAACGTAGTTTCCAAGGGCCTTTTTGCGGAATGGGGATATGGCAGCACAGCGGCTGGCAGGAACTTTTCACCGCCCTTTTCATAAAGTATAAAAGAAAGGGGCGAATGGAAATGGTAACCGTAACACCTGTTGAGATCGGGGGACATACGTTTATCGCGACAACTGTCCGGCTGCCGAAAACAACCTTGCTGGCCGTATCGTGCGACAAGGGCTATATTATGTGCGGTGCGCTTGATGTGAGCTTGTTGAATGATCAACTAAAAGACCGCCAAATTATCGCCGGCAGGGCAGTCGGTGTGAAGACGATCGAACAATTGCTGGAAGCACCGCTCGAGTCGGTCACCCATGAAGCGGAAAAACTCGGTATTACCGCCGGCATGATCGGGAAAAAGGCACTGTTAAAAATGATCTAAACGTTCGATCAGACTGAAGCACAAAAAAAGGTGTTGCATGCGTCTTTCCCGGGCGATGAAGGACAAAAAGCAGGGCCCTAAGTGTCGAAATGTCCTTCATCGGGGTGATGAAGGACAAAATGGAGACCCGGGAACAGCGAAATGTCCTTCATCGGGGTGATGAAAGACAAAATGGAGAGCCGGGAACAGCGAAATGTCCTTCATCGGGGTGATGAAGGACAAAACATGTGCCGGGAAACAGCGAAACGTCCTTCATCGGGGTGATGAAGGACAAACCGCATTGCCGGAACCGCCGAAATGTCTTTCATTCACAGATTAGGAAAGACAAACCGCACCGCAGCCGGAAAACATAAAAATATCCTTCAGCACACCAACCAGGACCGCGTTTTTTGATCATAATCCCTCCTGTACAGACATATATTTGCTTTCAGGGGGGATTTTTTATGCGAAAATTCCGCACCTCAAAACGGCGGGGACCATTGCCGGCGCGGTATGTGCTTTTGCTTTCCATCGCATTTTTTACGGTGACTACCATTATCAGCATTATCATTATTGACGAAGGCATAAAACCAACATTAATGCGGTACGCCGAGTCGGAAATGAAAAAAATCGCCTCGTATGTCACGAACGAAGCAATTAAAGACCATGTGAGCGGCGGAAAAAACAGCAAGTTGGATACGATTGACCCGCGGGAATTGGCCGCCACCCAGTCTGAAATTGAAAACCAAATTACCCGCCAATTTAAAGAAGTGGAAGAAGGAGACATTACGTCTCTTGAAGAAATATCAAACGACGGCATGCTCGGCAAAAAGAAAAAATCAAAACCCGAAATTTTTTCCGTTCCGCTCGGGAAAGTAACCAATATCGCCCTGCTTGGGAACATGGGGCCGGATATTCCCGTGAACTTTCAAATGGTGGGGGATGTTGAAAGCTCCAATATTAAAGTAAAAAAAGAAGAATACGGCATTAACAACGCATTTTTTTATATTTATGTTCAAATCAAAATCAAAATGCAGGTCATTATCCCGTTTGCCTCGGATGTCATCACTTACACCCATGATGTCCCGCTTGCAATGGGCAACTATAACGGCGATGTCCCGCAATTTTATAACGGAAACGGCGGCGGTGCGCAGCCGCTCATCGAACTGCCGAAAAGCACGAAATAAGGAGCGCCACATGCGCATTGTAGTGCTCCTTATTTCCGCTGCTTCTCAAGCAATTCCCATCTCCTTAAGTACGGGTAAGGATCAAAAGACCATTCGTTCCGGCCGTTGTCTTTGTATATGCCGTAGTGCAAATGCGGCGGAAATTTTCCGGATGTGCCGGGCGGGCCGTAACCGGTGCTGCCGACGCTGCCGATCAGCATGCCCGGTTTGACGACCTGGCCGACATGCAAATTTTTGGCATAACCGCTTAAATGGGCAAAATAATGATATGAATTGTTCAAATCACGGATGCCGATGCGCCAGCCGCCGTACTTGTTCCACCCTTTCAATTCAATGACCCCGTAACAAGTCGCGCGTACCGGAACGCCGTAATCGGCAAAAATATCCGTCCCTTCGTGGATGCGGAGTCCGCCCCAGCCGCGCCGGTCGCCCCATGTGCTCCGGTAGCTGTAATTGTATCCGGGCGGGATCGGGAACGCCTGGTCTGTCAGCTGAATGGTGCCGAATGTCTTGTAAATCTTCGCCTTTTCCGTAATCAGCTGCACGGCTTTATCCCGTTTGTAATAATGCCACAGCGCAATTTCAAAGCCGTCGTCGTCCGTTCCATACTGCAGCAAATAGTCGCTCATCGTAAAAAGCACGTCCAGATCATGGTTGCGGTCAGCTTTCCCATCTCCGTTCCCGTCCTTGCCGATCCCGCCGAAAAACGCAATCGAAAGCGGGCGGGTATCATTGTGGTTCGGATTGGAAAGCCCGGACCACTTTTCAGGGGGAAAATAAATGGAAATAAGGCCGGCCGGTTTCGGCAGGTCGGAACGGACAAACCGGATGCTCCGTTCATACTGGTCAATGGCTGCCAAATTGTACCACGGAATCTGGGTAAATGCCTCCATATGCTGATAAAGTTCCATCCGTTTTTTGTACATTTCTTTATCGGGCATTTCTTTTGCTTGGGCATGAATGGCAGAAAATGAAAGCCCCGTTACAAGGCAGAAAAGCAAAGCAAACCGCAATGTGAAAACCCTCTTTCTGTCAATGTTGTCGATTTGGCACCGTACAAACAGAAAATCGCAATATGAAAATCTTCTTATGCTTATTGTGGAAAGAGCAGCGGATTTTCATCAATATTAAATATTGGAAAAACCGGTGGCGTTTTCTTTTCAAAGAAGTGCCGAATGTGGTAAAGTGAGAGAGAACAAACCCGGGAAAATGGTGGGAGAGATGGAAAATGAACAAACAGGAAGAGATTTTACGCAAACCCGAATGGCTGAAAATCAAGCTTAATACGAATGAAAATTATACAGGATTAAAAAAATTAATGCGTACGGAAAACTTACATACTGTTTGCGAAGAAGCGAGATGCCCGAATATCCATGAATGCTGGGGAACAAGGCGGACTGCAACTTTCATGATTCTGGGCGATACGTGCACACGCGCCTGCCGTTTTTGCGCCGTAAAAACAGGGCTGCCGTCCGAACTTGACTGGCAGGAACCGGAACGGGTTGCTGAATCGGTGCAAAAAATGAACTTGAAGCATGTGGTTGTGACGATGGTGGCCCGTGATGATTTGAAAGACGGCGGGGCAGCGGTAATGGCTGAAACGATCCGTGCGATCCGCCGCATAAATCCATTTACGACCATTGAAGTGCTGCCTTCCGATTTGCAGGGCCGGTACGAAAGTTTAAAAACATTGATGGATGCAAAACCGGATATTTTAAACCATAATATCGAAACGGTCCGGAGGCTGACAAGAAGGGTCCGCGCCCGCGCCACGTACGACAGGTCGCTTGAATTTTTGCATCGGGCAAAGGAAATGCAGCCGGAGATTCCGACAAAATCAAGCATCATGGTCGGCCTCGGCGAAACGATGGAAGAACTGGCGGAAGCAATGGATGATCTGCGCGCCAATAATGTGGACATCGTGACGTTCGGGCAGTATTTGCAGCCGACGAAAAAACATATGAAAGTGGTCAAATATTACCACCCGGATGAATTTGCCGAATTAAAACGAATAGCGCTTGAAAAGGGATTCAGCCACTGCGAATCCGGCCCGCTTGTCCGCTCTTCATACCATGCGGATGAACAGGTAGGTGCCGCTGCAAAAGCAAAGCATATTTTAGGGAACATGGAACAAACGCAACAAATTTGAGAAACAGGCTGCGCACTTGATGGGCGCAGTTTTTTTCACGGAAAATTCCGCTCAATGGAGTTGAAAAAATTTTTCGCGTTCCGCTTAGAATTTGGGCGTTTTTTCGCTATAATAAAATTAGGCAGGAAGGCACACGGGGAAAATGGAGGGATTGAACTTGGTCACCATCCACCGCCATACGTACGAGATTATTGACAATTACCGGAATGGCTACAATGAAGAAGCATTCCGATGCAGATATAGTGAAATACTGGAAAAGTACGACTATATTGTCGGCGACTGGGGTTACGGACAGCTGCGGCTGCGCGGCTTTTTTGATGACCGCAATCCGAAATCCACTTTTGACACCAGAATCAGTACACTCACGGAATATCTTTATGAATACTGCAATTTCGGCTGTGCCTATTTTGTCGCAAAGAAAGTCGTTGCCAAATAAGTGTTGCCCGGCACCGCCAGTTGATAAATTTTAGGCAGAAGGTGACAGGATGTATTTTGTGGATCGTGAAAAAATAAACGGGATATTGTCATTTATGGAAAAGCGGCTTGCCTTGTTTCAAGCGCAACCGGCCTGGCAGACCGAAATCGAAAAGGCTGCTTTGGAAAGAATTGCAGAAACAGTCATCGAATCGGTCCTTGATGCCGGAAACGCGATCATTGACGGGTTTATTATGCGCGATCCGGGGAGCTACGAAGACATCATTGACATTTTGGAAGATGAAAATGTGGTTTCAGCCGAATCGGCAAAGCAGCTGACGGCTGTCATCGCGCTCAGGAAGCAGCTTGTCCGGGAATATACGGATCCGGATTACGCCACTTTTCAGGAAGTGCTTGCGGCTAACTTCAAGGCGCTCGAACGGTTTCCGAAAGATGTGCGCACTTACCTGGCAAACGAACTCGGCCCGGTTAACGCTTTTAAAGGGGAATAAGCAACGAAACAGAGAGGAATTTCAGCATGAAAAAGTATAAAGCCTATTTGATTGATTTGGACGGCACTATGTACCGCGGAACGGAAAAAATAGAAGAAGCCGGCGATTTTGTCAGCCGGTTGCAGGAAAAAGGGATCCCGTATTTATTTGTTACAAACAATTCTTCGAGGACACCAGCCCAGGTTGCCGAAAAACTGCGCGGATTCGATATACCGGCAAAAACGGAGCAGGTCTTTACGACATCCATGGCAACCGCCCGCTATATTTATGAGGAAAAACCGGATGCTTCTGTATATGTGATTGGCGAAGAAGGCATTAAAACGGCCATCAAAGAAAAAGGTTTTACGGTCACATCCGATCACCCCGATTATGTGGTGCTCGGCATCGACCGGGAGATTACTTACGAAAAGCTAGCCCTCGGCGCCATTGCGATCCGTAATGGGGCAAAATTTGTTTCCACGAACGCCGATATTGCGCTTCCAACTGAACGCGGGCTGCTCCCGGGAAACGGGGCTTTAACCTCGGTGCTTGCGGTTGCGACCCAAACCAAGCCGGTCTTTATCGGCAAACCGGAACCGATCATTACCGAGCAGGCACTTGAATATCTAGGTTCGAAAAAAGAAGAGACGATCATGGTTGGGGACAATTACGATACGGATATTCTGGCGGGCATCCGCACGGGCATTGACACCCTGCTCGTCCATACCGGCGTAACGACAAAGGAAATGTTGAAAACAAAAGAAGTCCAGCCAACCTATACGGTTGATACCCTTGACCAGTGGGAAGTGTGACAAGCGCGGGGCAAAAGGAGGAGCCATATGCCCGCCTCGGCAAAGTCCGCGTTATTTGGAAAACGAAGACCGAAAAAACGGCAAGATACAATAAAACGTATCTTGCCGTTTTTTCTGTTTTTACGGCTGCACACGCGCCACTCTGTGTGCATGGCGGCTTGCGGCTGCAGCGGCAATGGCCCCGACGATATCATCGAGAAACGTATTGCATGAGCCGTCGGAATGGTCATTAAGCTTTGCCAAAATGCCCGGTTTTTGTTTGTCAATATACCCGTAGTTGGTAAAGCCGATCGAACCGTACACGTTCACAATCGACAAAGCCATAATTTCATCAATGCCGTAAAGGGACTCATCGACCGCAATCGTGCTTTGCAGCGGTTCGTCAAGCATCCCTTTTTCCGCCAGCACATCCAGCTGGATCCCGGTTAAAATGGCGTTTTGCACTTCGCGTTTGGACAGAACGGCGTTGACACTTTCCATGCAATCCTCCAGTGTCATTTCCGGAAAGTACTTTTCTTGCAAATACAGGACGAGTTTCGCAATATCTTCCACTTCTACGCCCCGTTCTTTCAACCTCTGCCTTGCAATTTGTTCTGACACATCCATATTTTTCTTGTTTTCCATGTTCTCACCTCAACTATTCGACATTTTCTTTAGCATGATCATTCTAATGGATTTTATGAGATCAAGCAAGAATACACGTTCCTTCACATATAATGTAGAAAGTGCAATGTATTTTTTGGGGGAGGGAAGATGATGGCACAGGCCATTTTGAAAAAATATTACGGCATTGACGCCGGGCAGCCTTTTTTTGACGGAAAACGGGTCCACTATGAAGCAAACGGTAATCTTTATACGCTCGTTCCCGTGACAAATGTTCCTGAAAATGTGCTTGTTGAATTATATGAAATGTCTCGGCACCTCGTGACGAATGGCGACCGCTATGCCTCCGCCTTTTATCCATCTAAAGAAAAGAAGTTTCTCGTAACGGACGGGGATAGCGATTATGTTTTACTGGAAAACCGCTATAAAAAAGCGCCCGGAAATATGCGCACGGGCAGGAAGCTTGCGAAATTCCACCTGCGCGGCCGCACGCTTTCCGCCAAGATAACGGAAACAAACCGGATGGGCGAATGGAAAAATTACTGGGAAATGCGCCTTGAACAAATGGAAAAGGCATGGTACCGGACAGTGGAAGAGCACCCCGACCGCCCGTTTGAACGCCTGTTTGCCGAAACGTTTCCCTATTACATGGGGCTTTGTGAAAATGCGATCCAGTATGTCGTCGATACGGAAATGGATGAGGCGCCTGCCCCGGGGGATGCCGGTACCATTTGCCATGAACGGTTTTCAAACGAAACATGGGGCCGGAAATTTATCATCCACCACCCGTTTGACTGGGTGTTTGACCACGCAGGCAGGGACATTGCCGAGTGGATCCGCGCGCAGTATTTTAAGAAAACACACACGTTCCGGCCTGATGTCCGCGCTTTTTTGCAGCAATATGTTTCGCTTTCGCCGCTTTCGCCTTTTTCGTGGCGGCTGATTTTCGCGCGCCTGCTGTTTCCCCTTCATTATTTTGAATGTGTGGAAACCTATTTTCTCACCCGGTCTGAAAAGGAACAAAACATGCATGAGGAACAGCTTTGGAAAATTGTACGGGGGATAGAGGCATACGAAGCATTTCTGGGTGAATTTTATGAGCTCTCGGAAGTCCCGATAAGAAAATACCATATTCCCCGGGTGGCATGGCTAAAAGCCCGATAAAAGAAAGGACGGCAAGCACCTGAACCGCACCGCCGGCCATGCCCGTCCGTCGTGAAGGCAAGCGGGGATGCCGGGCATAGTGTGAATGGCCTCGGAGAATCGCCCACGCCAAGAATCATTTTATCCCAGCAAAAAAGCGGCTCCTTGATAGGAAACCGCGTACTGCCCGTTAAAAAACCTGTTCAACTTCCACAACGCCGGGAACCTCTTCAAACAATGCGCGTTCTATCCCGGCTTTCAACGTGATCGTGGAACTCGGGCAGCTGCCGCATGCCCCTAAAAGGCGGAGTTTGACAATGCCGTCTTCCACGTCGATCAGCTCGCAATCGCCGCCATCACGGAGCAAAAACGGGCGCAATTTATCCAATACTTCCTGAACTTGTTCTGTAATTGTATCTGCAGGCATATGATCGCTCCTTTCTTACCTCTCATTATATACAGGATTACGAGAAAAATCTATTATAAAAAAGGGATAGTATGTGTCAAGTTTTTCTCGACAAGGTTTAAATATCGGGTATTCCAAGACACTCTTTTTGTACACTTTCGGCTACCGTGCTTCACTTGCTCGGTGTAATTTTCGGAAAAGATGTGATATTTCCGTATAAAGATGGACAACGGGGATGTTGAGGCGCGCGAAATTCACTCGCTTTCCGCGGGCGGCCAGCGAGCCTCCTCGCTCGTACCTCGCTGCGGGGTCTCTCCTGGCTCGCTTTTCCCGCAGGAGTCTCGTAAATTTCGCGCGCCTCAACGATCAGTCCCCACTGAGCCAGGCTTAAAATGAAAGCTCTAATATTTTGCTTAAATGTCCCACTGCCGATGAACTGCTTGAATGCAGGGCAACTGATCCATGCTTTACGCCCACTGACGGGCGTACAGGCTGCTTGAGTAGTTGAGACATCCT
>NZ_ALAS01000064.1 GCF_000290615.1 Heyndrickxia coagulans DSM 1 = ATCC 7050 | reverse complement strand
GCTTTCCGAAATTGTCCGCAGGACGGGATTTAACTGGAGAACAGTCAAGAAATATGCGGATGGAGACATTTCGGTCAGACAAAAAATAAAGAGAAAACGGGGAATGATGGAGGAAGAAGGATACGGTCAAATCATTGATGACTGGCTGGAGGAGGACGCCAAACTGCCAAGAAAACAACGGCGGACAAGCAAGAAGATGTACGAACAATTAAAGCAGGAACATGGCTTTAAAGGGTCTTATCGAACGGTTTGCGCCTACGTTCAAAAACGAAGACCTCAGCTTAAGCTGGAGAAGGAACGGCGTTACGAGAGGCTGGAACACCCTCCGGGGGAAGCGCAGGTGGATTTCGGCACCATGTCCGTTGTGACGAAGGAAGGAAAAGAGGAAGACCGATCAATTCTGATTTTGAGCTTTCCGTACAGCAACGCCGCGTATGCGTATCCATTGCCGGCGGAAAACAGCGAATGTTTTCTTTACGGGCTCACTCAGCTGTTTCGCCAAGCCGGAGGCGTCCCGAGAAAACTGCGCATCGACAATT
>NZ_ALAS01000063.1 GCF_000290615.1 Heyndrickxia coagulans DSM 1 = ATCC 7050 | reverse complement strand
GAATCCACTTCTTTTAGGAATGGAAATTCACTTTTATATTTTGCAGGAGTCGGAAACTTTTGCTTTTTAAGCAATTCTTTATCATCCTTGAACTTTTCATACGTTTCTTTGCGTTCAGCTAACATCTTATTGTAGACAAAGCGAACACAACCAAATGTCTTAGCTAATAATGCGGATTGTTCTTTGTTTGGTAACAAACGAAACTTGAAAGCTTTGTTTTGCTTGGCCATATC
>NZ_ALAS01000062.1 GCF_000290615.1 Heyndrickxia coagulans DSM 1 = ATCC 7050 | reverse complement strand
GGGTTAGCTCGGTCAGTTTTCGTTGGCTAGTAAAAGCAACGATAAGTCGAGAAGCCCCCACTTCAATCAAACCGTAAGGTTGATAAGTGGAGGGTAGTTCACTTTCTAAATAAAGGATAAAAAAAATGAAAAACTATTAGCTGAAGCTTATCAAAAAGGAGATCTCAATACCATCAGCAAATTAAATTTGGCTTTTCAAGATTTTCAAAGAAACGTTCAATTTTATAGAGCAGTAAGATACGCTATTGGAATTTTAAAAATATATTCAAAGGATTACGATAAGCGAGTTAATAAACGAAATAATCGAAACCTGTTGATACTTGATAAACCGATTAACAACCATGATGAATCTTCTGCAACACCAATGGTAGATCTTATTCAAGATTCGCGTCAAGAAGAAGAGTTATTCAAAATCCTGCTACAAAGTAATGCTTTTGACTTTAAAAACGAACGTTTGGAAAGGGCTTTCTTTCCCCTTCCCTATAAACAGCGGCGATTATTAGAACTAAAATACGTAGAAAACTACAGTCAAAGGGAAATCTCGAACATAATTGGCCAAACAGAGAAAAATATCCATTATTGGCATAAGAAAACCATAAAACAACTTCAAAGTCAGTTGAGTCTTTAAATTGGCGGTGATAAAGTGGGGAAAAGACGTGATACAGAAAAAGAAATTGAAAGGATATTGAAATTAATCGAGCCTAAGAAAAAATACTATTTAAGGGAAACTAACGTAAATGAACGAGACGATCTATCCCAAGAATTGGACATATTGATTTATCAAAAATTGGAAACATATCTTGATAAAGAGCCTTTAACTTTTTTTCAGTATTTAAAGGAGAATGAAGCCAAATGGAAGAAGAAAGAATAAAAAAGAGGCCTTCTCAAAAGTTGGCAAATGGATGATAAGATTCCATCTTCTTTAAACACTGTAATCATGGGTTGTTGAAAATTTTAAGATTCAATTGTTTACAATTGCGATATGCATCTTTTTCTAATGAGTCTTGTGAATTTTGTGATCTTTACTGTCCAATAACATAAGTAAAGAAACGTTCTCCCAGTGGAGGTAAATTTTGGATTTGCCAGATGAAACAGCCCATTATCTTAGGGCTTGAGCAAAATTCCTAGATTTGGAAAGGTCGCTAACAGCTTTGGCAAAAAAATATAATGCAAGCGTTTTACAACAAATCCAGGGGAGACCAAGTCAAGTATTATCGCAAATGGGTTCTTTTAAAGTTCGAGACAGAGCTTGCTGACAAATGGGGTACAAACTCAGAATTGGATACGTCCAGCAAGTCCTGTCTCATGAACCAGGGGAAAAGAACTGTGCCTTCGTACACAAAACCACCAAGACAACTGCCTTGGTGATATCAATAAACAAAGCTAAAATAAAGAAAAATCAAGATCAAGCAAACAGTACCAACTTTTTGCCTAGCTGCAACTTTTTTATAAAATATCTATGATAAGGTAAACAAAGAAATAAAAGGCTAAGATGAAAAAAGAAATATGGACATGATCGAAAGTTGCGAATAAAAGAACCGGTAGAAAGATCAAAAGCCAAATATAAGTACTCCTCCATATTTTAATAAACTTTTCCATAAGTTCCCCCTATATAAAAGGTATTTCCTTTTTTCTAATGTTTCTGCACCCCATCCCAAAACTCCTGCTAAATTTCGCGAACAAGGATGTCTGTTTCGCCACACCATCACTGATTTAAAAAAAAACAAGCCCCCCCTTTGAAAGCCGTAAAACAGGTGGAAAGGTCCCTGCCATTTGCTTCCGCATCGTAAACATGATCGAACGTGCATGCAAGTTTACTTCCTGGAAAAGATTACGGCCGGCTAATGCATTTGGAGCAGCCGGCCGTTGTTATCCTGTTTCCTATTCCTTAACGTATAGAGCCTCAGGCACTTTATCTAAAAGCGGTGTAACCGGACCGTTGCTGACAAGGGCGAGGTGGTGCATTGCCCGCGTTCCGACGGTGTATAGCAGGGTGCGTTCTGCTTCATCTTTATACACAGACGCCGAAGCATCGAGCACGATGACGCTGTCAAATTCCAGCCCTTTCGCAAGATAAGACGGGATCAGGATGATGCCTTCCGGAAGATCGCTGTATTCTTTTTCAATAAAGGTCAGATCCAGTTCTTCCCGCAATGTTTCATACGCTTCGGCACACTGTTTCTGTGACTTGCCGATGATCGCAACTGTATGGCTATCTTTTGCATATTTTTTCGCAAACTGTACAACTTTTGCCAAAGCTTCTTCGTTGCCGCGGGCCGCCGCGACAACCGGCAAATCGCCTTCACGTTCA
The DNA here is from genome assembly GCF_000290615.1 of Heyndrickxia coagulans DSM 1 = ATCC 7050. Classification (GTDB taxonomy): domain Bacteria; phylum Bacillota; class Bacilli; order Bacillales; family Bacillaceae_C; genus Weizmannia; species Weizmannia coagulans. The sequence continues at coordinate 28,483 of NZ_ALAS01000062.1, read as the reverse complement.
AACCATTCAATCTTCTCCCCGCCCGCTAAAATTTCTTTCGTAAAGCGGGTGATCTGGGCAGTCGAGCGGTAACTTTTCGTCAAGTATACGACCTGCGCTTTTTCTTCGCCGAAAATCTCCTTGATCAGCTCCATCTGCGAACGGCCGCTTGTGCCGAATATGGACTGGTTCAAGTCACCAAGCATCGTAAACTTGCTGTACGGGAACAAATAGCGCAAATAGGCAAGCTGGACCGGCGAATAATCCTGGATTTCATCAATAAACACATATTTGATCGAACTGCTCGTTGCTTTGCCTGTCAAAAGGTCAAAGAGATACAAAAACGGCACGGTATCTTCATAGGGCAGCCAGCCTTCGCGGAAAGCGGCGCGCGTTTTTGCATCAAGCCGTTCTTCCGCACCGGGAACAAATTCTGGTCCGCGCCGTAAAAAATCCAGATACTGGGCACGGATATGGAGATAATGGAACGTTTTAATTTGTTTCCGGATCGAGCTGAAGCGGCGGTTGACGATTTTACGCGCTAAAAATTCTTTTTCATCATCGGCCCCGCTGAACGCATCATTGTTCTTGCGCGATTTGCGCTCGGCATATTGATGGGCGGCAAGATAGGCTTCCGTCCCGAGCAGTTCCATTTCTTCTTCCACCCATGGCTTTTTCCGCTCTTCTTTTGCAATCTGTTCCAGTTCTTTCAGCAGCTTTTTGCTGACAAGCTGAAACCGGTTCGGCAGCGAGTAGCTTTGATCATAGGCATAAAACATCTCCGCAATTTTTTCCTTCGGCACGATCGTCTCGCCTTTAAAACGGATATCGCGGAAAATGATGCCGCCGTTTAAAAGTTTTTCCGCATAATCCCGAACGGCATGGAAAAATGCAAGGCTGCCTTTGATTCGTGCTTCTTTCCTGTTTTCGGCTTTGCCTTCGAGCGCTTCTTCCATTTGCTCGAGCAGGCTTTCGACTTTTAGCTTTTTGCCAGCGCGTGCCTGGGCAAACTCCAGGAAAGTCGTCTGCTGCATATTGTTTTCCCCGAGCTCCGGGAGCACTTTTGACACATAATGATTAAACAGCTGGTTCGGCGAAAATAAAACAATTTGCTCGGAATGGAGCGAATCGCGGTACCGGTACAGCAAATACGCAATCCGCTGCAGGGCAACCGATGTTTTTCCGCTTCCGGCGGCCCCTTGCACGAACAGAAGATTGCTTGAAACATCACGGATAATCCGGTTCTGCTCTTTCTGAATCGTCGCCACAATATTTTTCATATGGGTGTTTGCGTTTGCCCCAAGCATTTCCTGCAGCATTTCATCGCCGATCGAGATCCCGGTATCAAACATCGCTTCAATATGGCCGCGCCGGATTAAAAACTGCCGTTTCAAATCCATGATGCCTTCGCGCCTGCCGTCCGGCGCCTGGTACGAAACCGGGCCGGGCACCCCGTCATAGTAAATACTGGAAATCGGCGCACGCCAATCGTACACGAGATACTCATCCTCATCCCGGTAGGAAGCAATACCGATGTAGATGGGCTCGGAAGGTTCCCCTTCTTCATGAAAATCGACGCGGGCAAAATACGGCGAATAAATGAGGCGGTCCAGTTTTTTCACGTCTTTTTCCATATGCCCGTAGCTCCGTTCGCGTTCAGCAAGCAGTTCTGCCTGCTGGCGGACGCTCGCCGATGTTTCCACGACATCATCCGGCTCATCGAGGTTCACCGTTACGTCTTCCCAGAACGTATTGCGGATTTCCTGTGCCTCGCCGCGGACAGCCCTTACTTTGGAAAGCAGTGTTTCTTTTTCCTGCTTCATTTTTTCAATTGTATAATCAACGCGTTTTTGTTCCTTTAACCATTCTTCATCATGTGGCATAAAACCGGCCCCTTCCTGACAAGTAAGAGTATAGAAAAACTTTCTTCAAATGCATTGGCATAAAGCAGCACATTCCAACCAGCCGGGAAAAACGCGGCCCCTTAAGCCAATAAATTTGACAATCGTCATTGGAAGATGCTATAATTAAGGTGGTAAAATGTATATTGCACCATCCATTGCACTCCGCATTTTAGTATACCACGTTTCTGCCTGTTTTTCCAATGTCTGGTCTGTTCTCATGTTTTTTCTTAGAAGACCGCATGATCTATCATCTTGCCATTCTTTTTCTCCATTTCCCTTTTTCAAGCATAAAGTGATTCACGCTGGCAAAACCTATCCGTAATACTGTTTGTTGGAGGTTGCTAACGTGGAAAATCCAGTACTGACCATTGTCGTTCCCTGTTACAACGAAGAGGCTGTTTTATACGAAACGGAACGCCAGCTGACGGAAATGGTGTATTCCTTGATGAACGAAGGCCTGATCAGCCCGAAAAGCAACATTTTGTTTGTGGATGACGGCAGCCGTGACCAAACATGGCCGATGATTGAAGAAATCACAAGGAAAAACCGGCTTGTCAAAGGATTGAAGCTTTCGCGCAATTTCGGGCACCAAAAAGCGCTGCTTGCCGGGCTTGAAAAAGCAAAAGAAGCGGCCGACTGCGTCATTTCCATCGATGCCGATTTGCAGGATGACATCTCGGTTATGCGCGAATTTCTATTAAAGTTCCACGACGGCTGTGACATTGTATACGGCGTGCGAAAAAAGCGCGAGAAAGATACCTTTTTTAAAAGAGCGACTGCCCAGGGGTATTACCGGGCAATGAAAAAACTCGGCGTCGATCTCGTATACAATCATGCAGATTACCGGCTGATGAGCAAGCGTGCGCTGGAGGAGCTTTCCCGCTTTCCCGAGCAAAATTTATTTTTGCGCGGCGTAATGCCGTTAATCGGCTTGCAAACGGCTGAAGTGCTTTATGACCGGAAAGAACGGGCAGCCGGCGAGAGCAAGTATCCGCTCAAAAAAATGCTGGCGTTTGCCTTTGACGGCCTTACTTCTTTCAGTGTGGTGCCGATTCACTTTATTACCCTTGTCGGTTTGTTTACTTTTTTATCAAGCACCATCGCCGGCTTGTATGCACTTTTTGTAAAAATTTCCGGCCATGCGGATGACGGCTGGGCTTCGATTATCATCTCCATTTGGTTTTTAGGCGGCTTTATGTTGATGAGTATGGGGTTAATCGGCGAGTATATTGGTAAAATTTACCAGGAAACAAAAAGGCGTCCGCGCTACACGATTGCGCAGGATGCACAGCAGGAGACAATCAGCCAGCAATTGTTGCGGACACAGCAGGATTCGGCAAAAAGGATTAATTGACAAGCCTGTTGTCGCTTTTTACGTCGTATCAGAAGCGGTGGTTGGCTTGTTCCACCCCGCCGCTTCCTTCTATCTCGCTTTTTTGGGAAGCCGTGTTTTCGTATGCGGCAAAGCACCTCGGTGAACGCGTAAACACGGGCTTCTTTTCTTTCAGATCATTTTACGAAAAGCAGCCGTAAAAATCGCAGTTTTTCAATCCATGATCTTACCAGCCTGTAAGAACCGGAACCAAACGCAGGCGTTACCTCAAGTGCAAAAAAGCGAAAGGCACACATCATCCTTTCGCTTTTCCTGCTTAAAATGGAATCACCCCAATCGCCAATGCCACAATGATCATAACGAGGGCCGATGCGCACGCCCATTTTAAGAAAGCACGCTGCAAATCGCCAAACTCGGCGCCGACCATGCCGACCAGCAAATAGGTGGACGGGACGAGCGGGCTTAGCAAATGGACCGGAAGCCCGAGCAGCGATGCCCTGCCAATTGCCTCCGGGCTAATGCCGTACGCTGCAGCCGCTTTCGCAACGAGCGGGAGAACCCCGTAATAAAACGCATCATTGGACATGAAAAAGGTAAACGGTGCACTGATGACTGCTGTGATGACGGCAAAATGCGGGCCCCATGCAGCCGGAACGTGCGTGATCAATGTATTTGCCATTGCGTCAATCATTTTTGTCCCGGACAAAACGCCTGTAAAAATCCCGGCTGCAAAAATCATCCCCACAACCGACATCGCATTTCCGGCGTAGGCGGCCACCCTTTCTTTCTGGACATCCATATTCGGATAGTTCACCATCGCTGCAATGGCAAAACCGAGCATAAACAAAACCGCTGCCGGCAGCACTTCCATAATGAGCCCAACAAGCAGTGCAATCGTCAAAAGGCCGTTGAACCAAATCAGTTTCGGGCGCTTTAATTCATTCCCCTCACCGACTGCAACGGCTGCAGCCTGTTCCAAAAATGCCTCATTTTCTGTACGGATGATTCCCAGCCGTTTTCTTTCTTTCCGCCCGAGGTAAAAAGCAAGGAAAAAGACAAATAGCAAACCGCCGATCATAGACGGAATCACCGGCGTGAACAGATCTGACGTCCCGAGGCCGAGCGCGCTCATTGCCCTGGCTGTCGGGCCGCCCCATGGCAGCAGGTTCATCACGCCTGATCCGGAAACGGCAATGCCCGCAAGCACGAGCGGTTTCATGCCGATCCGCTGGTAAAGCGGCAGCATCGCGGAAATGGTAATCATATAGGTGGTTGTGCCGTCCCCGTCTAGCGATACCAAAACGGCTAAGACCGCTGTCCCGATTGCAATTTTGAGCGGGTCCCCTTTTACGAGTTTTAATATTTGCGAGATCACCGGGTCAAATAACCCCGCATCGATCATGAGCCCGAAATAGAGAATCGCAAATAAAATCATAATGCCGGTCGGCGCGACGCTTGTAACCCCGTCGATCGCCATCTTCCCGATTCCCTTCCAAAACCCGCCGATTACTGCAAAAATGACCGGAACCACCATTAACGCAATCATGGCGGAAAGCCGCTTGGTCATGATCAAAAACATGAAAACAATAATCATCAAAAATCCCATGAATGCCAACACAACAGCCACCCCTTCGTTCGTTTCTTTCAGTTTACCCAACAAAGCAAATATTGTAAGCGATTTCAAAATTAATGATATAAAATCTATTTTGATGATTTTGTTCATTTTGTTCACGAAAAAAAGGGGGGCATGGCCGGCGCTTACCTATCAAACGGATGAAACAAGGTAATATTTCCGCTCCGGCCTGCCGACGATGCCGTATTCGACTTCTGCCCTGCACGTCCGGATGGAAACCAGGTATTCCAAATAGCGGCGGGCGGTTGTCCGGGAGGCGCCGATTTTTTCGGCGACCTGTTCAGCGGACTGCCCCTGGTCCGGAACCAGCACCGCTTTTACTTTGCTCAGCGTAATCGCATCAATCCCTTTCGGCAGCTCCGTTTCCTGCGTCCCCGCTTCCCGGCGCGGCGCCCCGAACAGCGAATCGACCCAGGCCTGGTCCACCGTACCCGCTGTTTCCAGGAGGCGCTTTTTATCCAGATACTTTTCGACCGCCTCCTTAAACTGCTTGAGTGAAACCGGCTTGATCAAATAATGTTCCACCCCATAATGAAGCGCCTTTTCGATAAAATCCTTTTCCGCAGCGGCTGTAATCATCATAATGTCAAGATGCGGCGCCAATGCCCGCAGGCCGGGAAGCAGGTCAACGCCGAGCCGGTCAGGAAAATACACATCAAGAAGCAAAAAATCCGGGGATTTCTCCTCCACAAGCGCCAGCGTTTCTTTTGCATTCAGGGCTTTGCCAACCACTTCGAAACAAGGGAACTCTGCCAGAAATTTTTCATGGACAAGCGCCACCCGGAAATCATCCTCGGCGATCACCGCTTTTATTGTTTTCAACTGTCGACACCCTTTCTTTTCGGCACATAAACTGTAAAAACCGTTCCTTCCCCGGGGTGGCTGTGGACTTCAATGAAACCCCCGAGTTCTGACACAGCATGGGCGGCATTGGATAAGCCAAACCCTCTGTTCGCTTCTTTTGTTTTTGTCGTAAAACCCCTTTCAAAGATATGCCTGAGGACCGCTTCTTCCATCCCGGGCCCGTTATCGCTGATTTCAAATACAATGTCATCCCCCATATCCGTTGCAAAAAACAAGACGGCCGGAGGATCTGTTTTCCCTGCTGCTTCAAAAGCATTGTCGAGCAGATTGCCGAGAATGACAATCAGCCGCATCACATCGATTTGCTTTGGCAACCTTTCTAAAGAACTGTTCGGATCAATATCAAAACGAATCTTTTTTTCGGATGCTTTGCCGAGTTTGCCGAGCAAAACCGCCTGGACTTTCATATCTTTTATCTTTTCAAAAACACGGGCGTGCTGGTTTTTCAAGGATGCCGTCTCTTCCCGGATAAATTCATTTGCGTCTTCATATGCCCCAAGCTGCAGCAGCCCCGAAAGAACATGCAGCTTATTTGCGTATTCATGGGACTGGGCCCGCAAATCTTCCGAGTATTTGCGGACTTCGCTCAATGTATTGGCCATTCGTTCAATTTCAGAACGGTCGCGGAAAGAAGCGACCGCTCCTTGCACTTGTCCCCGTTCATCGTGAATCGGAGTGCTGTTCACGATGAGCGTCTGGTCTTTCCATACCATTTCCCGGTCCATTTGCGGCTTGCCGGATTTTAACACGGCGTAAAAAATGGAAGCCGGTATCAGCCTGTCAATCTTTGTACGCCTGACTGATCCGCCAATATGCAGCATTTTTTTCGCCGGCTGGTTCATGGTGGTGACAAACCCTTCCCGGTCCACAGCAATAATCCCTTCTTTGACCGCATGTAAAATGGCCCGCTTTTCTTTGTAAAGCGAGGCAATTTCGAACGGTTCAAGCCCCATTGTGTCTTTGCGGATATCCCGGGCAAGCAGCACGCTTCCGATGATGGCCTCGAAAAAAGCGAGCAGTGCGACTCCGGCAACTTTCATCATGTGGATGTTGGTCTGCCGGTTCACATCGCTCAGCATAAATCCGACCGATACGATGCCAATAATGTTTCCGCTCCGGTCGCGTACCGGTGTTTTCCCTCTTAATGACGGGCCAAGCGATCCTTTTGCGCTTGAAATATAGGATTCCCCTTTCAAAATGGCCCGTTCATTATCACCGCCAACCATCTTTTTGCCAATCCGGCCCGGGAGCGGATGGGAGTAGCGGATCCCTTCCCTGTTGCCGACAACGATAAACTCGGCGCCGGTTTCTTTGCAGATTTTTTCCGCAAGCGGCTGGATCGTGTCGGACGGATCCTTGCTTTGGAAAGCGTCCACGACATCCGGCATTGCCGCCACCGTTTTGGCAATATTTAACGCCAGGCGCCCTTCCTGTTGTTCGATTTGGCGCTGCTCCAGCATCATAAAATAACCGGAAAGCGCGCCGATGATCAAAAAAGACAGGAGCAGCACAAGCCCAAGTATTTTTGTCTGCAATGAAACTTTCCTTTTGCGCATCCCCATCCCCCGCCAAACAGGATTTATCTCCATTTTACATGATTTTTGGAAATGTTGCGGCAAAAAAGGAATGATGCACTGAAACGGGTGCCCTGCCCAAGCAAATTAAAAGCCGCCGGGAATGTCCCGGCAGCTGGAAAAAAGCGGATATGCCCGCCCTCTATTATTTTGCTGCAGCCTGTTCGTAAACCCCCTCTTCGTACGGCTGTCCATAAGCATGTTCGCCGTGCAACGTGATATCAAGGCCTCTTTTTTCCGATTCTTCATCAACGCGGATCGGCATAAACAATTGGATCGCTTTGATGATAATAAAGGAGGCAATGCCGACGAAAATATAGGTGGACACAATGGCGACGAGCTGCTTCCAGACGAGCGACGGATCGCCGTAGAACAAGCCGTTTGCGCCGGCGGAGTTGACCGCTTTGGAGGCGAACAGTCCGGTTGCAATGCCGCCCCATGTGCCGCCGATACCGTGAATGCCGAATGCATCCAGCGTATCATCATAGCCGAGTTTCGATTTCAAATACGTGACGCCCCAGAAGCAGACGATGCCGCCAACCAGGCCGATCAAAATCGATGCCATTGGTGTTACAAACCCGGCTGCCGGTGTGATCGCTACGAGCCCTGCAATGCCGCCCGAGATCGCACCTGACAATGTCGGCTTTTTATTGACAATCCATTCCACCGCGGCCCAGCCGATTAACCCGCAAGCCGCCGCTGTATTGGTATTGATGAAAGCATACATGGCAACTTCGTTTAACGATAAGGCACTTCCGACGTTAAATCCGAACCACCCGAGCCAAAGGAGGCTGCCGCCGATCAGGACAAGCATTAAGTTATGCCGCCCGGTTTCGGATTCTTTCCGTTTGCCGAGTACAAGCGCGAGGATGAGGGCCGCCACGCCGGAAGAAATATGAACCACATTGCCCCCTGCAAAATCGAGTGCGCCAAGGTTGCGGATCCATCCGCCGACGCCCCATACCCAGTGGGCAACAGGCGCATATACGAGCACGCACCATAAGGAAATGAAAATCAAGTATGCCGAAAACCGCATCCGCCCGACAAAACCGCCTGAAATGATGGCAATGGTTAAAACCGCAAACGTCATTTGGAACATCATGAATAAGTTATGCGGAATCGTCGCGCTGTAATCTGCATTCGGTTTAAAGGTGACATCGTGCAGCCCCGCCCAGCTTAAATCGCCGAGAATCGCGTTGCCGCCGGTTGAAAATGCCAGCGAGTAACCAACAAGAATCCATAATACCGATACAATGCCAAGCGAACCGAAGCTGTACATCGCGGTGCTTAGAACGTTTTTGCTTTTCACCATCCCCCCGTAAAACAGCGCAATCGCAGGTGTCATAACCCAAACAAGCGCCGTCGATACAAACATAAAGACCGAATCTGCAGGAACCATTTGCCTCTTCCTTTCTTATGTTAAATTTTATAACGTATCTTTGTTATATAAATTATCATATGTGATGTCAGCTATTTTTTCAATACTTTTTCGTTAATTTTTTTAAAATTTTTATATTTCTTGTCAGGTTTTCTTACAAACCTGTCAGAATGCGCTTTCAGTGCACAAATCATTACAGATGGGGGCTGTTTTCCTCCTGCAAGCTTTTAAAATGATTGGTACATCCTAAAATGTGGTACAATCTGTCTGTAAAACTCCAAAGAAAGAAGGGAATTGAATGAACCCGTTTACGTTTTATAACCCGACTGAACTGATTTTCGGAAAAGGGCAGCTCGAAAAGCTCAATGAAAAAATTGACCAGCTTGGCAAACGGATTTTGCTTGTATATGGCGGCGGCAGCATCAAACGTTCCGGCTTGTACGATAAATTGCAGGCGATTTTTGAGAAAAAAGCCTGCCATGTGCGCGAACTTGCGGGTGTTGAACCGAATCCGCGCCTGTCCACTGTTAAAAAAGGCATCTCCCTGATCCGCGAAAATGAACTCGACTGGATTCTTGCTGTCGGCGGCGGCAGCGTCATCGACTGCTCGAAAGCAATCGCAGGCGGCGCCCTGTATGACGGCGATGTATGGGATTTTTACGAAAGAAAGGCAAAAGTGGAAAAAGCGCTTCCGCTTGGCACTGTGCTGACGCTGGCTGCGACGGGTTCAGAGATGAACAGAGGCTCCGTTATTACGAACTGGGAAACACAGCAAAAACACGGAGCGAGCATGACTTTCCCGGCGTTCTCGATTTTAGACCCAGAAAATACGTTTACCGTGCCGCGCAACCAGACTGTTTACGGCATTTCAGATACGCTCTCGCACGTATTTGAGCAATATTTTTCGCATACAACAGAAATTCCGTTGCAAACCGGCTTTGCGGAAACGATTATGAAAACCGTGATCGAAAATGCGCGCAAAGTGCTGCAAAACCTTGAGGACTATGATGCACGCGCAAACTTAATGCTGAGTTCCACTTTTGCTCTTAACGGCCTGCTTGCGGCCGGCGTGGAAACCGACTGGGCAACGCACTCGATTGAACATGCCGTCAGCGCTGTTTACGATATCCCGCACGGCGGCGGGCTTGCGATCATCTTCCCGAACTGGATGAAGTATGTATATAAAGAAAATATCCCACGTTTCAAACGGTTTGCCGTTGAAGTATGGGGTGTGGATCCTGAAGGCAAAACGGACGAAGAAACGGCTCTCGCCGGCATTGATGCAGTCCGTGCTTTCTTTAACGAAATCGGCGCGCCAAGCCGGCTTGCAGATTACAATATCGGCGATGACAAGCTCGGCGTCTTGGCGGAAAAAGCTCTGCCATTCGGCCCAATCGGCAACTTTCGAAAACTGGGCAAAGAAGATGTGCGGGAGATTTTGAGAATGAGCTTGTAATAAGAAAAGGATGTCCTATATAGGACATCCTTTTCTTATTGACGGGGCCTGCGAAATGAGGGGTTATCATCTTTAAAATACTCGCACCCCACTTCCGAATCAGCAGAAATTCTGGACAAAGCGGCGGCCCGTTAGAAACCGACCAAGCAAAGGAGCCCAGTCAGGAAGCAGCCTTCCCAACGGGTTGCAGTTACTCCAGCACTTCTTTATATACTTTATTTTCCCGCATCAAAACCGGGTACAAAACCAGGCCGATAACAAACAGCCCGATGCCGAGGAAGAATGTTTTTAAATCGGCAGTGCCGGTGATGATGACCCATATCGAATAAACCAGCGCAATGCCGGTAATGATGCCGTCCGTTGTGCGCGCGCCAAGAGACGTATAAGTTTCCCCAGCTGCCACCAGCTTCAACTGGTAAATAACCGATACAAGATACGGGATCAAATACGCCAGTGTTGCCACAACAATGGCAAAATCATATGCTTCCGAAATGGTGTCCGATACAGTGGAAAATAAAAAGATTTGCGTCATCATATTCGTTACCAATAACGAACGGGACGGCGATCCTTTTCTGTTCGTTTTCCCGAAAAATGCCGGAAAAAGTCCGGACTTTGCCGCCTGGTACGGCACTTCGGAGCTGACAATAATCCAGCCTACCGTGGAACCGAACAAGGAAATGAGCGCCAGTGCGGCTAAAATATACTGGCCGTTTGCACCGAGCACCTGGCCGAGCGCATCGACAAGCGGCTTATGCGAGACGCGCAGTTCAGCCTGGGACAAAGCGCCCATTGTCAGCAGGGTAATGCCGACATAAATCAAGATCGAGATCAAAAGGCCCAGAAGTGTTGCCTTTTTCACATCTTTTTGTGATTTGGCGCGGTTTGACAGCATCACCGCCGATTCTATCCCGATAAACGCCCACAATGTGGAGATGGCGCCGCCGTTAATTTGCCCGAAGAGAGAAACGGCGTGGCCGTCCGCATCGGTAAAAGCTTTCGCATTGCCGAAGTTCGCGGCATCGAATGCAAAAACGGTAATGACGATAAACATCATAAAGCCGAGCACTTTTGTGACCGTCGCCACAAGATTCATTTTTCCGCCGCTGTTAAAGCTATGCGACAGGATCCATTGAATCCCCCATAGCATCACTGTACACACGGCAAATGTCAAAAATTTCCCGTCCTCCATTTGGAAAGATCCGAGCGAAAACAAGATTTTCGTGCTTTGCATAATCGGGAAAAATGTCGTTAAATAACCCGCAAACGAAATAATGACGGAAGCCGTTGCCGCCCAGTTGGCTGCCCAGTAGCCCCATGCCATACTGTAGCCGGCGACCCGGCCGGCCTGCTTCGATTTAAAAAGCGACTGTGCGTAGCTTTGCGGCCCTGCTTTCAGTTCCGGTTTCCGGATGGCCAGGTTTCCGAACACGAGCGCAATCATCAAAACGCCAAAGCCGGTCAGAACCCATGCAAGTGTTGAACCGAGCGCCCCGGCCTTATTTGCGAGATTGGCCGGCAGCATGAAGACCCCGCCGCCTACCATATTGCCAACAACGAACGTGGTTAAAGTCCAAAGTCCCCATTTTTTATTCATGTATATTCACCCTCTGTGTTGGTTTGGTTTCGCTCCATTTCATGTCATTATTTTAACGTATTTCTTTAGTTTGATAAAGTGATAAATTACTAATGTGGTAAAATTATAGTCTGGTAAGAAAAGGAATTCGACAGGAAGCCTGGAAGCGCACAAACCAAAACTGGCAAGATGCCAGGCCAAGATCAATTGGCAATGCTGCGGGATGAAGAGAAAAGGAAACGCAAACCGATCCCGGAAAAAACCTGATGCCCAAGCTTGCGGCCGGGCCAAAAAAAAGCGGCAAATCAGGTGATTTATTTGTATTTTTCCATTAAAATGAATATATAGAATGGACTTAACTTTTCAATTCCGAAACGGGAATCAATCAGGCTTGCCGTTTTATACGGCAAAAGTTTTAAATCCTATATTTCTTTCATTGCCAAGTTTTCACTATAAGGAGTATAATAACAGTAATCCGGTCATCTGATGATTGGCCTAATACTTTAAGAAGGTGAATATTGTGAGAGTGAGTTTGTTCATCACTTGCCTTGTCGATATGTTCAAAGCGGACGTCGGGAAAGCAATGGTGGAAGTGCTGGAGCGGCAGGGCTGTGAAGTTGATCTTCCAAAAGGCCAGATCTGCTGCGGGCAGCCGTCCTATAACAGCGGTTATCTGGAAGATACAAAGCCTGCGATGAAACAAATGATGAAAGCGTTTGAAAACGCAGATTACGTCGTATCCCCTTCCGGCTCATGCGCATACATGTTTAAAGAATACCCGGAAATTTTTGCGGGCGACCCGGTGTGGGAACCAAAAGCAAAAGCGCTCGCTGCAAAAACATACGAATTTACACAATTTCTCGTGGATGTATTAAAAGTGGAAGATGTCGGGGCAAGCCTGCACGCAAAGGCCACCTACCATCCATCATGCCATATGACGCGCCTGCTCAAGGTAAAAGACGCGCCTATGAAACTGTTAAAACATGTGGACGGCCTTGAATTTGTGCCGCTTCCTAATGCATTGTCATGCTGCGGATTCGGCGGCACATTTTCCGTGAAAATGAGCGAAATCTCCGAGCAAATGGTGGACGAAAAAGTGGAGCACGTCGAAGAAACCGGCGCCGACGTTTTAATCGGCGGCGACTGCGGCTGTTTAATGAATATTGGCGGCCGGATGACGCGTAAAGGAAAACCGATAAAAATTATGCATATTGCTGAAGTTTTGAACAGCAGGGATTAAAAAACGGCAAAGGGGTGAAAAAAATGGGTTTATCGATTAGTGATGAAAAATTTAAAGGCAGGGTCGAAGAAGGCATCAACGATGATTTTATGCGCGGTGCCGTCCGAAGTGCCCAGGAACGGCTGCAAACCAACCGGCTGGCAGCGGCCAATGAACTCGGAAACTGGGAAGAATGGCGTTCGCTCGGCGAAGAAATCCGCCAGCATGTTTTAAACAATCTGGACTATTATCTATATCAATTAAGCGAAAATGTATCGAAACGCGGCGGCCATGTCTTCTTTGCCCAGACCGCTGAAGAAGCGAGCCGGTATATTAAAGAAGTCGTGCAGAAAAAAAACGCGAAAAAAGTGATTAAATCGAAATCGATGGTGACGGAAGAAATCGGCATGAACGAAGCCCTGATGGAAGCGGGCAGCACTGTTGTCGAATCCGACCTCGGCGAGTACATTTTACAGGTGGCCGGCGACCATCCTTCCCATATCGTCGCGCCGGCTTTGCACAAAAACAAAGATCAAATCCGCGACGTGTTCCGCGACCGCCTCGGCTATACCGGCACAGAAAAACCGGAGGAGCTGGCCGCGTTTGTACGTAAAGTTTTGCGCGAAGAATTTTTATCGGCGGAAATTGGGATTACCGGCTGTAACTTTGCCATTGCCGAAAGCGGATCGGTCGGCCTTGTCACAAATGAAGGGAATGCCGACATGGTCACAACCCTTCCGAAAACACAGATCGCTGTGATGGGGATGGAACGGCTTGTCCCGACTTACGAAGAGTTTGAAGTTTTGGTGAGCCTATTAACGAGGAGCGCGGTCGGTCAGCGGCTGACGAGTTATATTACAACCGTGACCGGCCCGAAAGAAGCAGGAGAAGTCGACGGGCCGGAAGAATTCCACCTCGTGATCGTCGACAACGGGCGTTCCGATATTCTCGGGACGGAATTCCAACAGGTGCTGCAGTGCATCCGCTGTGCAGCCTGCATCAATGTTTGCCCGGTTTACCGGAATATCGGCGGCCATTCGTACGGCTCCATTTACCCGGGACCGATCGGTGCGGTATTAAGCCCGCTTTTAGGCGGATACGACAAATACAAAGAACTCCCGTACGCCTCTTCGCTTTGCGGCGCCTGCACGGAAGCCTGCCCGGTGAAAATTCCGCTGCATGAGCTTTTGATCAAGCACCGCCAAGTGATCGCGGAAAAAGAAAAACGCTCGCCGGTAGCGGAACGGCTGCTGATGAAAGCATTCGGTGTCGGCGCTTCAAAACCCGGGCTTTACGGGGCAGGCGCAAAAATGGCTTCCAAAGTCGTACGCCCGTTTTTAAAAGACGATTTGATCCACAAAGGGCCTGGCCCGATGAAACCGTGGACGGATGTGCGCGATTTCCCTGCGCCGAACAAAGAACCTTTCCGCGACTGGTTTGAAAAGCGGGAAAAAGACAGGGGGCAGAAAAAATGAACGGAGCCATCCAAAACCGGGATGCATTTTTAAAAAATATTGCCGGCAGGCTCGGCCGCAAGCCGGTTGTATCCGGTGTTGCCCGCCCGGATTACAAGCACAAGCCGCAATATGATGTACTGCCAAATGCAAACCAGGAGGAACTGCTGGAAGTATTGCGCCAGCAGTCGCTCAGTGTCCATGTTGATTTTTTTGAAACGGATGCAAAAACTTTGCCCGGAAAATTAAACGAAGTCGTGGAACTGTACGGCGGCGGGCCTGTCTCGCTTTGGAATGACAGGCGGTTTGGGGAATTCGGTTTAACCCCGCTGATTGAGGAAGGCTGGCCGAAATTGGGAATTGAAACCCATGTCTGGGATCCCGAAATCGGCGAAAAAAATATCGCGCTGTGCGAGAAAGCGAATGTCGGGATTACGTTCAGTGATATCACACTGGCGGAATCCGGCACGGTGGTTTTATTCAGCAGCAAAGAACGCGGCCGGTCGGTCAGCCTGCTGCCGAAAACCTATATCGCGATTGTGCCGAAAAGCACGATTGTCCCGCGTATGACGCAGGCCGCCTTAAAGATCCGCGAAAAAATCAAAAACGGGGAAACCGTCCCGTCGTGCATCAATTTTATTACAGGCCCAAGCAACTCCGCTGACATTGAAATGAACTTGATCGTCGGCGTCCATGGGCCAGTTAAAGCAGCTTATATTGTCGTAAACGATCAATAACAAAACGTAAAAAAATAGATGGCCTGCTGAAACAGGCCATCTATTTTTTTGGATTTTATGCTGTTTTTTTCGCTCCCTGCTGCAGCTCACTGTGGCGGATACTGTATCCGAAGTAAATGACCATGCCGATTGCGAACCAGACAGCGAAACGGATCAAAGTTGCCGGCTGCAGGCTTGCGATCAGGATGGTGCAACAAATCGCGCCAAGGGCTGGCAGGACTGGCACAAGTGGCGCTTTAAACGGGCGTTCCAGATCCGGGCGTTTATATCGGAGCACGATGACTGCCACGCATACAATCACAAATGCAGCAAGCGTCCCAATATTGGTCATCTCAGCCACGATATTGATCGGCAGGAACCCGGCTGTGACCGCGGTTACGATCGCGACCAGAACGGTTGAAGTCGCCGGGGTTTTTCTCCTTTCACTGACTTTTGAAAAAATTTTAGGCAAAAGTCCATCACGCGACATGGCAAACAATACACGCGTCTGCCCGTATGCCATGACAACCAATACGGAAGTAATCCCGCAAATGGCCCCGACGGAAACCAGTGCCGCACCCCAGTGAATGCCGATTTGCTGCAATGCATAAGCAACTGGAGCAGAAGCAGCTTCCGGCCTGCCGAAAATGCTGAATTTGACAACGCCTGTCAAAATGGCGGAAACGATGATATACAACACGGTACAAATTAACAAGGAGAACAAAATTCCACGTGGCACGTCTTTTTGCGGGCGGCGCGTTTCTTCCGCAGCTGTCGACACAGCATCAAAACCGATGTAAGCAAAGAAAATAACCGCTGCGCCCGAAAGCACGCCTTTAAACCCGAACGGCATGAACGGATGCCAGTTGACCGGTTTTACATGCCCGACAGCAAGCACGATAAACAACAGGACAACGGCCACTTTAATGGCTACGATGATGCCGTTCAGGCGGGATGTCTGCTGGACCCCTGAATACAACAGCCAGGCAACCAAAGCGATGATGAGAATGGCCGGCAGGTTGACAATGCCGCCGTCCATCGGTGCAAGCGTCAGCGCTTTTGGCAGATGGACCCCGAGATTTCCGAGCAGGTTCACGGCGTATCCGGACCAGCCGATCGCAACGGTCGCAACCGCCAGGCCGTATTCCAAAATTAAATCCCAACCGATAATCCATGCCCAAAATTCACCCAGCGCCGCATACCCGTAAGTATAAGCACTTCCGGCAACCGGCACCATTGATGCAAATTCTGCATAACACAAGGCAGCAAATCCGCATGCGAGGCCCGACAGGATAAAGGAAATGACGAGTGCAGGGCCGGAATAGTTTGCTGCTGCCACACCTGTCAGCACGAAAATGCCTGTGCCGATAATGGCGCCGATCCCAAGCAAAGTGAGATCGAGTGCACCAAGCGCTTTTTTCAGCCCTTGCTTGCCCTGGGTCTCTTCTACAAGGTTTGCGATTGCTTTTGTCTGAAAGATGCTCATCTCTCATCCTCCCCAAAATTTTTGTATAATTGCATATCTCTATTATACTTTTCATTGAAAATTTATCAATATAGAAATATAACAAATTAATAAAAAATTTTGATTGTAAGAAATTGTAACCCTTATCACGCTTTTTCAGCCTGCCCGGATATATCCGTATTGGTTTGCCGGCAGCAAAAACTGTTGTATTTGCATCGTAATAGAACATGGCAGCGTAAAAACTTTGCATATGAAATAAAAGAACGTCCGCGAAGCTTTTTCGTGAAGGCCCCTGATACGTTTACCCGGGGCCGGGTAAGCATATCAATTCGCAATTTAACCCTGCGGCGGGCTTTTGCCACGGATCTTTTGCCTGCCAACGGTGGTTCAGCGCCAAAAACGGGCCTAAAATCTTTCTTGGAACAACCCGCAATCCTTCAAAATCGTGAGCCTGCTACGGAATATCCGATGGTCGCAATCCCGCTCTCGTATGGTATAATCAAACTATCAAGGAGGGGATTTTATGGCAGCCCAATTGACCATTACAGACCGCAAACACGTGATTCACGCGGATATAGAAAGGATGGCCGTTTTTTTGCAGGGCAAATTTGTCGAGGCAACCGGTGATGATGGCCGCCTGTGGTATGTGATTTTTTACAAGGACCATTATTTGAACGCGGTACCCGCCGCCAAAATGAAACGGCAGTCCGCAGTGGCGCAGGCTTTCCGTGACTGCATTGTGCTGGAGCCTCCCCATCCGCTGATTGATTTGCTTTTCCAGCCGGGTTGCTCTTTTAAAACCGTTCATTTTGCCCAGCTTACCGGCAAAATGGAGAAACTGTTCCCGCCACTTGAAGCCGCCTGGATTGCCACGTTTTTCGAATCGTTTGTCCCGAAACGGAAGCTCTTTGAATATATCCAGTCCATCTTTTACGAATACCGCCGCAACGGCCAGCTATTGCAGTGCGCGCGCATCCTCCGCATCTTAAAAGATTTTGCGCCGAAGCAAAGCTGGGTCAAGCAAATGTCCCGCGATTTAAATCTGATTAAGTACGACAAACTCTTTCAATCCTATTCACCCGAACTGATCCGGAAAGACCCCCTTTATGCCGAAAAACTTTTATATGAGAAAATGCCGGATACCGATGCTTTTGCAAAACTTTGCAGCCTGCTGCGGGCGCAAAACCGGTGGGCGGACGAAATCGCGTTAAGCCTTGAACAGATGGAGGCGGCGCCATCCGATGCCGGTTACAAAGCCCTTCTTGAGCGGCTGGAGGCGCTTTTTGAACAGGCGGAAAAAATGGCCATTTTGGAAAATCTTTATGCCCGCATCCGGCAGTTTGAACCGCTGCAGCAGGATTTACTGAAGTTTTATATTGAGACAAAACAACTGGAAAAAATGATCCCGATGATGCTTGAGGAACAGATTCAGCTTAGTGCGAAACAGGCGGAAAAAGTGGAAAATATGCTTGAATCATGGAGCCCGGATGGCCATACAGATGTGGAAACGCTGAACCGGCTTGCCCCACTTTTTTCCGGGCACCCGGCACAGGCAGAGAAATTTGCGGCAAAGTGCATTTCATATTTGTTACAGCACCGGGACACTTCCTATATAATGGAATGGCTGCTTCCGTTCAAGAAAGCAGCGGGGCATTTGCCGGCCATCCGCAAAGTGGAGCAAATGCACCAAATGGCGGACGATCCCGACAAGCAATCGCTGCTCGGAGAATTGTATTTTGAATTTGGGCAATACGACAAGGCGCTTGACTGTTTCAGCTGGGAAATGGAGTTGCGGGAAAACGACCCAACCCCGGTCAAATGGTTGTCAAAAATTTATCACGAACTCGGCATGCAGGCGGAATCGAATGCATACCGGAATTTGTATATTGATATGGAAAAGCGAAGAGCGTAAGGCGAAAGTGGGGCCAGACCCTGCTTTTTTTATGGCCAAGAACGCGGGTCGCCCAAATGGCTGCGATGAAGGATATTTCCGGGGGTGAGCGGGGTCCCTTTTGTCTTTCATAACCACGATGAAGGACATTTCTATTGGCGGGCGGGTCCCTTTTGTCCTTCATGCCCGCTATGAAGGACATTTCCGCGGGCTACCGTCTCTTTTTTGTCTTTCATTCAATTGATGAAAGACATTTGGACACTCGAACGATCCCCTTTTGTCTTTCATAACTTTGATGAAGGACATTTCTGCCGTCGGGCGGGGCCCTTTTGTCCTTCATGCCCGCGATGAAGGACATTTCCGAGGGCTGACGTCTCTCTTTTGTCTTTCATTCAATTGATGAAAGACATTTGGACCCTCGATCGCTTCTCTTTTGTCTTTCATAATCTCGATGAAGGACATTTCTATTGGCGGGCGGGTCCCTTTTGTCTTTCATGCCCACTTTGAAAGACATTTCTGGGGGCGGGCAGGGAACACTTTTGTCTTCATACCTGTGATGATCATGTTCGGGATGCTCCTTTTGGTTTTTTGGAGAGCTCCAAAAGGACATTTTGGGGGCTAACCGGGTTCCTTTTGTCCTTTTGAACTCTCCAAAAAGACATTTCGAACACTACCCAAGCCACTTTTGTCCTTTTGAACCCTCCAAAAAGACATTTTGAACACCAACCAGGCCACTTTTGTCTTTTTGAAACCTCCAAAAGGACATTTCAATCGCTGCCCGGATTCCTTTTGTCCTTTTGAACTCTCAAAAAAGACATTTCGAACACTACCCAAGCCGCTTTTGGCCTTTTGAAGCACCAAAAGGACATTTTGAACACCAACCAGGCCGCTTTTGTCCTTTTGAAGCCTTCAAAAGGACATTTCGATCGCTGCCCGGGGTCCTTTTGTCTTTTTGAAGCCTCCAAAAGGACATTTCGATCACTGACCAAGCTGCTTTTGTCCCTTTGAGCCCTCCAAAAGGACATTTCGATCACTGACCGGGGTCCTTTTGTCTTTTTGAAGCCTTCAAAAGGACATTTCGATCACCAACCAGGCCACTTTTGTCTTTTTGAAGCCTCCAAAAGGACATTTCGATCGCTGCCCGGGCCGTTATTGTCTTTTTGAAACCTCCAAAAGGACATTTTGACCACTACCCGGGTTCCTTTTGTCTTTTTGAGGCCTTCAAAAGGACATTTCGAACACTACCCAAGCCGCTTTTGGCCTTTTGAAACCTCCAAAAAATATCTCAATCACCACCCGAGTGATGTCCGTGCCCGCTGGAAAAGACATTCAGCCGGTTATTTTCGCCCGTGATCAACTTGAAAGCCGCCCCGCGGATTCGGGACGGCTTTCGTTATTTGGTATGCATTTTAAATTCCAAAAACAGCTCATTATAGCGGGCGAGTTTTTTCTTGCCAAGATTTTTATATACTTCGAGTTTCTTTGTAAGTGCAGCGTCCGGATAAAAACGGCGGTCGCCGGAAATCGATTTTGGCAAAAGCTGCAAAGCCGCTTGGTTCGGCGTTGAATAACCGACGTACTCGGCGTTTTGCGCGGCATTTTTCGGATCGAGCATAAAATTGATAAACTTCAGGGCGCCATCTACGTTTTTCGCTGTTTTCGGGATAACCATGTTGTCGAACCAGAGATTGGAGCCTTCGCTCGGCACAACATAGTTCAGCTTTTTATTCTCCGACATGATTTCAGCCGCATCTCCCGACCAGACAACCCCGAGCGAAGCTTCTCCATTGGCCAGCAGCATCTTGATTTCATCACCGACGATCGCTTTCACATTCGGCATCAGCCGGTCAAGTTTTGCTTTTGCCTGCTGCAAATGTTTTTCATTCGTGTCATTCAACGAGTAATGCAGGCTGTTGAGCCCCATCCCCATCACCTCGCGGGCGCCGTCCACAAGCAGAATCTGATTTTTCAAATCGGGATCCCACAGGTCATCCCAGCTTGTAATTTTTTTGCCGCCGAGCATGCTTGAATTGTATACAATCCCGACTGTCCCCCAGAAATAAGGCACCGAGTATTTATTTCCCGGGTCAAACGGCAAATCCATAAAGCGCGGGTCGATATATTTCAAGTTCGGCAACTTCGAATGATCAAGCGGAATCAGCAAGTTCTCCTTTTTCATCTTTTCGATCATATATTCGGACGGAACCGCAACATCAAACGTTGTGCCGCCCTGGGAGATTTTCGTCATCATGGCTTCGTTCGAATCGAAAGTCTGATAAATGACTTTGATGCCGGTCTGCTTTTCAAATTTCTTAATCAAGGCGGGGTCGATATAATCCCCCCAGTTGTAAATCGTAAGCGTATTGCCGCCTGCGTAGCCTTCCGTTTGGTTCATGCGCCCGGCGAGAAACTGCAGGGCAAGGGCAACCACGAGTATCGCAATGAAAACACGCAACAACTGTTTCATCTTTTAACCCCCATTCCGTTCGTGCGGGCCTGGCGCTGGTTAATAAGGTAGTACCCGATCACAAGGATAATGGAGAAGAAAAAGAGCAGCGTTGACAGCGCGTTAATCGTGAGTGAAATCCCCTGGCGCGCCCGTGAATAAATTTCAACGGAAAGCGTGGAATAGCCGTTCCCGGTGACAAAAAAGGTGACGGCGAAATCATCGAGCGAATACGTGAGCGCCATGAAAAAACCGGCAAAAATACCGGGCGTAATATACGGGAGAATCACTTTTGACAACACATCCCACTGGCTCGCCCCGAGGTCGCGCGCCGCATCCATCAAAGTCGGGCTCATTTCCTGCAGTTTCGGCAGCACCATCAACACAACAATCGGAATGCAAAAAGCGATGTGCGAAACGAGAACAGACGTAAAGCCGAGCTTGATTCCTGCAATCGTAAATAAAATCAGAAACGAAGCGCCGATAATGACGTCCGGGCTTACGATCAGCACATTATTGAGCGAAAGCAGCGCATTTTTCGTTCTTCTTCTTTTCACAAACCGGATCGCGAGCGCCCCCATCACACCGATCACCGTTGAAATCGCGGATGCGAGAAGCGCAATCACAAGCGTGTTGATGACAATGATCACAAGGCGCGTGTCCTGGAACACTTCCTTGTACCATTCCCATGTAAAACCGGTAAATTCATGCATGTTCCCTGCTTTGTTGAACGAATAATACATTAAATAAAAGATCGGCGCGTAAAGGACGATAAATACAAATATCAGATACAAGTTTGACCATTTCCATCTTTTTCTCAACTTCATCCCTCACTTCCGGTTGCCGGTCACAATCATAATGACGACCATGGCAATGATTAAAAAGACGGCGATCGTGGACCCCATCCCCCAATCCTGTGTGACAAGGAAATGCTCTTCAATTGCCGTACCGAGCGTAATGACACGGTTTCCCGCAATCAGGCGCGTAATCATAAAGAGTGACAGAGACGGAATAAAGACCGCCTGGCACCCCGATTTTACGCCGTCCATCGTGAGCGGAAACACAACGCGGCGGAACGTGGTCCATTTCGAGGCGCCAAGATCGCGTGCCGCATCCATAAAGACCGGGTTCAGTTCTTCAAGCGCGTTATAAATCGGCAAAATCATAAACGGGATAAAAATATAAGTGGACACAAACAAAAAGCTGAAGTCTGTAAATAAAATCTGCTTTTGCCCAATGCCAATCCATTCAAGAAACGAGTTGGCCGGGCCGAATGTGCCGAAAATCCCGAGAAACGCATACGCTTTTAACAACAAATTGATCCATGTCGGCAAAATGATTAATAAGAGCCAGAGCTGCTTATGCCGCGATTTTGTCAAAAGATAGGCGGTCGGATACGAAATTAAAAGCGTAAACGCCGTAATCAAAAATGCATACCAAAAAGAGCTCAGCGCCATTTTCAAATAAACGGGCGTAAAAAATTTTTCATAGTTGACAAGCGACAAATGCCCTTCAATATCAAAAAAAGAATAATAGAGAATGAGCAAAATCGGTGCGACTACAAAAAGAAGGATCCACAGCAAATACGGAACGAGATAAAAAGCGCGTGCATTCACTTTCATGGCCGGACCTCATCGTACGCTTCCAAGCGCCGGTCGAATTCCTCTTCCGTTTCGCCGAATCTCATCACGTGGATCGCTTCCGGTTCAAAATAAAGGCCGATCGTATCCCCGACTTTTGCTTTTTTTGTCGAGTGGACAAGCCATTCATTTCCCTCTTCATCGTAGCAGCAAATTTCATAATGGACGCCGCGGAACAGCTGGGTATCCACCCGCACTTTCAAATTTCCTTTTTCCGGCGTCGTGATCTCCAGGTCTTCCGGGCGGATGACAATTTCAACCGGCTCGTTCGGGTTAAGGCCGCGGTCTACGCATTCAAACGCACGGCCGTTAAATTCCACAAGATAATCGCGGATCATTTTCCCCGGAAGGATATTGGACTCGCCGATAAAGTCCGCCACAAAGCGGTTGATCGGTTCATCATAAATATCGGTCGGCGTCCCGCTCTGCTGAATTTTCCCGTTATTGATGACAAAAATTTCATCGCTCATCGCAAGTGCTTCTTCCTGGTCGTGCGTGACAAAAATAAACGTAATGCCAAGGCGGCGCTGCAGTTCGCGCAGTTCATACTGCATCTCTGTCCTCAGCTTCAAATCCAAAGCGGAAAGCGGTTCGTCCAGCAAAATCACTTCCGGTTCATTGACAATCGCGCGCGCAATCGCGACCCGTTGCCGCTGCCCGCCTGACATTTCGCTGATTTCCCGGTTTTCATAGCCTTCCAGGTTCACAAACTTCAAGGCTTCTTTTACTTTTTGGTCAATCACAGCCGCCTTCATTTTTTTAATGCGCAGCCCGAACGCGACGTTTTCATACACATTTAAATGCGGAAACAGCGCATAATCCTGGAAAACGGTATTGACCTGGCGCCGGTTGGCCGGAACGTCATTCACGATTTTTCCGTTGATGTAAATATTTCCTTTTGTCGGCGCAATAAATCCTGCAATCAGGCGCAAAATGGTTGTTTTCCCGCAACCCGACGGCCCGAGCAGGGTGTAGAATTTTCCGCGTTCAATTTCAAAACTGACGTCATCCAAAATAGCAGGATCATCGTCGTATTGTTTCGTGACATGGTCAAAACGAATGATGATATCGCTGTTCATTGCTGTCCTCCTCTTCTTTCCGCATGCAGCCTACAGATACGATTCCGTGGCAACGAGCACAAGCCTGGACCGGCCTTCCGCGTCATTCAGTATCTGATGCTCATCGGATGCATGATAATAAATGGCTTCTCCGGCTTTCGCACGGTACAGGCGTTTGCCAAGCCGCACCGCAATCCGGCCTTCTAATACATAGGCAAAGGTTTCCGATAAAGAAGGTTCAAAGGTTTTAAACTCCCCTTTTTCCTCAAGCGTGAGCAGGATCGGTTCCATTTCCTTTTCATTCGACTCCGGGACGAGCCACTGGATTTTATACCCGCGCTCTTCATCGAGATAATCGGTCTGGTCTTCTTCCCCGTATACCACTTTTTGTTCACGCTCTTCTTCATCAAAAAATTCTTTTGGCGTGCAGCCGAGCACTTCCAATATATTAAAAAACGTGTCAATCGAGGGGGAGCTTAAATCCCGCTCAAGCTGGGAAATGTAGCCTTTGCTTAAATCCGTGCGCTCTCCAAGTTCCTCCTGGGTGAGTCCTTTTTTCAACCTTAAGTTTTTAATCTTTTTCCCAATTTCCATCATAAGCCCTTCCCATTTGTTTAGCATTTGTAAACTCAAAGGCAAGGAAGTTCTGTTTTATTAAACTTTAAGTTTACTTTCATTTGTATTATATAAAAAAGCAGGCAGATGTAAAGGCCTTTTTGAAAAAAAACACGAATCAGGCTGTCATCCTGCCTGTTTGTACACGCGGAAAAGCGGTAGCCCCTCCTTTTCAGCCAACGAACCATTCCAATCAGGCGTTTGCAGTTTTCGCACGGAGAGGCAGATGTTTGCCAAAAAGCCTGTATATAAAATGGACAAAATATTGCCGCGCTGTTGCCCGCTGCAAAAAGTCAATCATGCAAATTAGTGCCGGGCTTGATGTAAAAACTTAAGCCCATTTTATATCCCATATATTTTTGCCACCCCGTTCTGCTTCCTTTTCTATTGATTTTCCCTAAAAAATAACTATAATAATATGTAAATCAAATGGAATAAAAAATCCTCATCAAATCCGGTGAGGTAGAGGTCGCAGCTTTTATGAGTAAATCGGACGAGACACGGGTAAAGTTTAAGACTCCGGTTGAAAGGAAAAGCTGCCGAAACGTGGTGCCGGATCCCGCGGTGCCATGTTGGGGCTGTTTCCGAACAGGAACAGAACTGTCACATATGCGATTCCCCCCCGCATATGTGTTGAGCTATCTTCGGAAGGTTGATGGAGGGTATACGCTTTGATGCCGCGTCTCCACGACTGCGGCATTTTTGTTTATTCCCTGCTCCTTCCTATATAAAAAGGAGTGAATCAAGGATGGATGACTTCTATCATGGGCAAAGCACTGCAGCCGGAGCGGTTCCCGTTGCAAAAAAGGGTGAATTGACGAAGCTGAAGCGGAAATTAAAATCCCGCCACCTGACCATGATTTCCCTCGGTGGATCAATCGGAACCGGGCTTTTTCTGGCAAGCGGCGGGGCAATCCACAGCGCGGGGCCTGGCGGTGCGCTTCTCGCTTATGCATTAATCGGCGTCATGGTGTACTTTTTAATGACAAGCCTTGCAGAAATGGCCGCCTACATGCCGGTTGCAGGCACCTTCAGCACGTACGCAACAAAATTTGTTGATCCGGCACTTGGATTTGCGCTTGGCTGGAACTATTGGTACAACTGGGCGATCACGATCGCAGCCGAATTATCAGCAGCAACCATTATCATGAAATTCTGGTTCCCGCACATGCCTTCGATCGTGTGGAGTGCGGCTTGCCTTCTCATCATGTTCTTATTAAATTATTTATCTGTAAAAGGGTTCGGGGAAGCTGAATACTGGTTTGCAATCATTAAAGTCGTAACCGTCATTGCCTTTATCATTGTCGGCGCACTGATGATTTTCGGGATTATGGGCGGAAAAACAATCGGCTTTTCTAACTTTACGATTGCAGACGGCCCAGTCCACGGCGGATTCCTGGCCGTGCTCGGGGTTTTTATGGCAGCCGGGTTTTCATTCCAGGGAACAGAACTGCTCGGGGTTGCGGCCGGTGAAAGCGAAGATCCGGAAAAGACCATTCCGCGTGCTGTGAAATCTGTATTTTGGAGAATCTTGCTTTTCTATATTCTGGCGATTTTTGTCATCGGCCTGTTGATTCCGTTCACGGATTCGAGATTAACCGCCGATGACATTACGATGAGCCCGTTCACAATTGTATTTCAGCGTGCCGGCATTGCTTTTGCGGCTTCTGTCATGAATGCGATTATTTTAACGGCTGTTCTTTCTGCCGGCAACTCGGGCATGTACGCGTCAACGCGGATGCTCTGGGAACTTGCGCGCGACGGCAAAGCGCCGAAATTCCTCGGGAAACTGGATAAACGCGGGGTGCCGGTGAATGCACTGATTGTCACTGCGCTTGTCGGAACGGTTGCTTTCCTTGCGTCTTTCTTCGGCGACGGGGCAGTGTACAACTGGCTCCTGAACGCATCCGGCTTATCCGGCTTTATCGCCTGGCTCGGCATTGCCATCAGCCATTACCGATTCCGCCGTGCATATGTAGCACAAGGCAAAGCTTTGAGCGACCTGCCTTACCGTTCAAAATGGTTCCCATTCGGCCCGCTATTTGCGTTTGCCGTTTGTACGGTCGTCATTCTCGGGCAAAACTACCAGGCATTTTTGGGAGACCATATTAAGTGGGGAAGCGTATTTGTCTCGTATATCGGCCTCCCCATCTTTATTGCCGTATGGCTCATTTATAAATGTGTGAAAAAGACAAAAGTCGTTTCTTTACGGGAATGCGATTTTAACCGGGAACCATAACGGAAAAACCTGCGGTGGATGCCGCGGGTTTTTACTTTTATCAGAAACTTACACTTTACATAAATTATATGAAATTTACCTTTATTTCTATTTATGAAAACGTTTCCCTTACCTAGAAAAAAATTCTTTTTAAATATTTTCCCAGCACAAAATCCTTTATTTCACGCGGGTTTCAGGGCTTAAACAATAGCGCACACAAATTTGCCAAAAAATTAATCTTTATTTTTTTCTCATTTTACGTTAATATTTTATCTATCGCATTTATTCCCCGAAAAAACCAGCACTTATTTTTCAGTTAATTTTACAAATTGTGCCAATATGTGATGTTTACAAGGAGGCAATGGCATGTCAACAATCGACAAGAAAAAAGTTCTGGAAACTGTTCCACAGACCGGATTTTTCGGTCATCCAAAAGGATTGTCGACTTTATTTTTCTTAGAGTTTTGGGAGAGATTCTCCTACTATGGGATGAAAGGGATTCTGATTTACTACATGTATGACCGCCTGTCAAACGGCGGGTTGGGATTGGATCCGACAACAGCCGCATCGATTGCTTCGATTTACGGCGCGCTTGTTTACATGTCGGGGATTATCGGCGGCTGGATTGCAGACCGCCTGCTTGGCTCCGCCAGAACCGTTTTTTACGGCGGGGTGCTGATTATGCTCGGGCATATTGCGTTGTCCTTTCCGGGAGGGTTCCCGGCGCTGATCGTTTCTATGGTGCTGATTGTGCTTGGGACAGGCTTGTTAAAACCAAATGCCGCTTCAACCGTCGGGGAATTGTATGATGAAAAAGACCTGCGCCGCGACTCCGGTTTCAGCATTTACTACATGGCGGTTAACCTCGGTGCCTTCCTTGCGCCGATCATTGTCGGGACTATCGGCCAGGGGTACAATTACCATCTCGGCTTCAGCATTGCAGCCATCGGAATGTTTTTCGGTTTGATCTCATTCGTGATGTCCAGAAAGAAAAATCTCGGGCTTGCCGGCTCTGTCGTGCACAACCCGCTGACGCCGGAAGAAAGAAGATCGACTTTTATAAAAATCGGCGCAGGGGCTGTCATTCTGATTATTTTGCTGGCGATTACCATTCCGGCACGGATTTTAAATCTGAACAGCTTTATTACCATCGTCAGCATTTTAGGATTTTTAATTCCTGCCTGGTACTTCATTATGATGTACTTCAGCAAGAAAACATCGAAAGACGAACGCTCACGCATTTTGGCTTATATTCCTTTATTTATTGCTTCTATCGTCTTCTGGGCGATTGAAGAACAAGGCGCGAGCCTGCTCGCTGTCTATGCGGACAAGCGGACACAGCTGAATTTTGCCGGCATCCATATTTTGCCGTCCTGGTTCCAGACACTTAACCCGCTGTTTATCGTCGTCTTTGCGCCGGTTCTGGCTTCGCTTTGGGTGAAGCTGGGAGACAGGCAGCCGTCCACACCGGTTAAATTTTCTTTCGGGCTCATCCTTGCCGGTTTTTCCTATATTGTCATGATGGTGCCGGCTTACCTTAACGGCTCTTCGTCGCTTGTGAGCCCGCTCTGGCTTGTATTGAGCTACTTCCTTGTCGTGATCGGGGAACTTTGCTTGTCACCGGTTGGTTTGAGCGTATCGACGAAGCTGGCGCCAGCTGCATTTTCGGCGCAAATGCTCAGTCTCTGGAACTTGTCTGATGCTGCGGCCCAAACGTTGAATGCCCAGCTTGTCAAACTGTACAGCGCCGACCATGAAGTGATCTACTTCGGCGGCGTCGGCCTTGTTTCGGTCATTTTGGGCATATTCCTGCTTCTCTATGCACCGGTCATCAAACGGCTGATGAGAGGGATAAAATAATAGATGAAGTGATGAAAAACACCAGAAAAACCCGCTTGGAAATCCCTTTCCAAACGGGTTTTTCTGGTTAAATGCTTTTCTTCTTTCGTGTCAGGCCGTAAGCGATGACAAGCAGGAAAAGGTGGACCCCATCGTCAAGACACAAATTTAAAATTTTTAAGGTGGGTCAGAATCTGAAAAACAGATACTGACTAATAGAGCGTGAGG
>NZ_ALAS01000061.1 GCF_000290615.1 Heyndrickxia coagulans DSM 1 = ATCC 7050 | reverse complement strand
ACTGCTGCCTCCCGTAGGAGTTTGGGCCGTGTCTCAGTCCCAATGTGGCCGATCACCCTCTCAGGTCGGCTACGCATCGTTGCCTTGGTGAGCCGTTACCCCACCAACTAGCTAATGCGCCGCGGGCCCATCTGTAAGTGACAGCCGAAGCCGTCTTTCCTTTTTCCTCCATGCGGAGAAAAAAACTATCCGGTATTAGCCCCGGTTTCCCGGCGTTATCCCGATCTTACAGGCAGGTTGCCCACGTGTTACTCACCCGTCCGCCGCTAACCTTTTAAAAGCAAGCTTTTAAAAGGTCCGCACGACTTGCATGTATTAGGCACGCCGCCAGCGTTCGTCCTGAGCCAGGATCAAACTCTCAGTAAAGATGTTTGATAAAAGCTCAAAAAGAATTTGACATTTCGTTTTGTCCAGTTTTCAAGGAACAATCTTTGCTGTTCTTAACAGCGACTTAATTATTATATCAAAATATCAATTCGCTGTCAACATCTTTTTTTAACCCCGTTGTTTATCCACCTAACGGGTCAGCTCATTTATCATAACATTTATCCGTAACTTAAGTCAATAAGATAGAGCAAGGTAATGTTTTCCATCTTTTTTTAAGATCCCTGCTCCTTAATATAATGAAGAAACAGGGATCTATGCTACAAGTTAAGATGGCGGAACAGCATTGAGCTTCCTCTGTTACATACGTACAGGTCGTTTTCAGGGAACCGCAGTACTCCTGTCACAGCAGCCGTTTCTTTTATCCATTCCCTTTTTTCAGCCATAATTTCCGGAATGGTTTTTGCCAGTCACTGGCAAGCACCTTTACACTTAAAATTTCTTCTATCGCATCAAAATTTGTTCTATCATGGTATCTGATGTTATTGATATGCAGGATGGAAAGCTGTTTTTCCCCTTTTTCAAGGAGGATAAAGCTGTCATTTTTCCGGACAAAACCTTCTTCGAGCACACGCATATAGAAGCCGGACCAGCCAGTTTCCACAATATCGGCAGGAAAACTGTCCAATCCGTGTTTCGCAGCAATTTTATAGCAAGGCTCCCGCGGCTGTGATACCTGCACAACCGCTTCCCCCATTTGAAAAACATCGCCGATATGGATATCTGCTTCCGAACATCCCGAGAGCGTAATATTTTCGCCAAATGCCCCCGGCTCAAAAGTCCGGTTAAATTTCTTCCCCCATACCGGAAAATGATCACCAACATACACGCAGACTGCTTTATCCGCTCCGCCATGATGCACAAGGTCCGCCTGCTTGTCCCCTTCGAAATTTTCTTTTGCCAGATATACCGGGCCTTCCTGTGGTGTTTTAAAAATGCCACTCTGCACCACTTTCTGTTTATAGGCAAGCGCCTTTGGTTTGCCTGTATTTACCGAAACAACAACACCGTCCGCCATCATGCCTGCTCCTTTCCCAAATTGCTATCTAAATTTTACCATCATTTGCGTAAACTTTGAAAAACATTTTAAGAAAATCCCGCATGTCTCCCGTTTGACTTTCCGGATTCGCTGTTTTCAATCCTTTTGCAAAAAGGTTTCTAAAAGTTTTACCGCTTCATTATATTTTAGCGTAACTTTTCTTGTTGCCGCTGCCGGAATAATAGCAATTTCGCCCAGGTGCTTCAAACATTTCGTCTGGCCTTGTTCTGCCGGTAAATGAAAGGTGTAGTCTTCCAGCTGAATGAGCAGCAATTTCTTTCCATTCTGAGTATGATAGCCGATCATTTCAGCCTTATTTTCATCAAGCAACTTGCGGAGGACAGCATCTTTTAATGCATACAGTTTTAATTGCCGTGTTTTTGCTCTGTTGACCACACCATAATTCCTGTCAAAATAGTTTATCTTTTTTGTATCCCTGCTTTTTTTAGCTGACTTGTTGATAATATATAGAGATTCAGCGATGTTATGAATCGTCATTTCGAGTTTGGATATGTCCGTTTGTCTTTGTTTCACGACCTGTGTTTCGTTTATATCGTACAAAGGATATTTTTTTCCGCGATAGCCGATTTTCATCGCTTTGGGTTCCCCGACAGGCTTCCGTTTTAATGCTTTCAGCTGTGTTTTTGTTTTCAGATTTTCCGGTACATCCTCCCATTTTCTGTAATTTTCCACTGCCTCTCCCCCCTATTCGCATAAACCATTCTCTGCGCCTTGCCAGCACAAAAAACAACAAATGATGAGAGGTTATCTGGTTTTAACAGCCCTCACCTTCCCTTCCACCGGAATGTTTGTTTGTATTTTATCACAAGAACAAACGTTTTATCAACCAAGATATTGAAAAATTCTCGCAAAAAATTCACCGCCATTCAGCCTGCTTGGCACCAAAAAAGCCAGGCTCCTACACCCGGCTTATCTTGATTCCATTTTTAAACTGTCAAAAGGCGCAGGGCTTTACGCCTTCATTATAAAGCGAGCTCCCTTTTCAACAGGACAGCTGCCGCTTCTGCATCTTCCGCGCCTGCGATCGCAGAAATGACGGAAACGCCGTCTGCGCCCGCTTCTATGACGCTTTTTGCATTGCCCGGCCCTATGCCGCCAATTCCGACAATTGGAATCCGGATGCCATTTTGGCGGATTTCGCGAATGACGGTTGTCCCTTTCGCCGCTTTCGCATCTTCTTTCGATTTCGTCGGAAAAATGGGGCCAACGCCAAGATAATCCGCGCCTCCGTTTGCTGCCTGCCTGGCTTCCTCCAACGTATAGGCCGAGACGCCGATGATCTTATCCCCCAACTTTTCTCGTACGGATGCCAGCGGTTCATCTTCCTGCCCGACATGCACACCATCAGCATCCAGTTCCAACGCAAGTGCAATATCATCATTTACAAGAAAAGGAATCCCGTTTTTTTGGCATATCCACTTCAATTTTTCACCAAGCGCTTTCTTTTCTTCGCCTTTTCGTGCACCGTTCCCTTTTTCACGGAATTGAAAAAGGGTGACGCCGCCCCTGATGGCCTTTTCCAGCACTTGTTCCGGCGGCAGCGTGCAGTTCGGGCTGCCCATAATAAAATACAGTTTCAATGCGCCACGCAAATATTCGGCTGTCATCCGTTTTTCATTCTCCTTTTTTGGTACGCCCAATGGTTTGTCGGCCCGTGCCCGTGTCCAATTTGAATGCCGTCTTCGATCGCGGCGGAAATGAATGCTTTTGCTGTCGACACTGCAGCAAATATATCCGCGCCTTTTGCCAATTCCGCCGTAATCGCCGAAGAAAACGTACAGCCGGTGCCGTGCGTATTTTTTGTTGCGTACCTTTTCGCTGTATATTCGTAAAAATTCACCCCGTCAAAAAGCAAGTCGCTCGAAACCGGGGAAGATGCGTTATGGCCGCCTTTAATAAGGACATACCGGGGGCCGCAATCCGCAATGATGCGTGCCGCTTCCTTCCGATCCCCGGCATTTCGGATGGGCATTCCTGCCAGTTCCTCTGCTTCCGGAAGATTCGGCGTCACAATGAAGGCGAGCGGAAGCAGCTTGCTTTTTAAGGCTTGAACCGCTTCCTTTTGCAAAAGGGTTTCCCCGCCTTTTGCAATGATCACCGGGTCCACAACGAGTTTTTCCCAGCGGTAGGTTTTGATTTTTTCCGCGGCCACTTCGATGATGCCGGAATCAAACAACATGCCGGTTTTTAGCGCATCCGTCCCCATATCTCCGGCAATGGACTCCAATTGGCGGGAGACGGCTTCGGGTCCGAGCGGAAATACCCCCTGGACGCCGCGTGTATTTTGCGCTGTCACCGCGGTAATCACGGACATGCCGTATACTTCCAATTCCTGAAATGTTTTCAAGTCTGCCTGGATGCCTGCACCGCCCCCGGAATCAGAACCGGCAATGGTAAGTGCTTTTTTCATGACGTTCATCCTTCTTTCTTTTCAAAAGAGGCATATTTTTGGATTTCTTCAGCCCCTATTTCTGCCAGCTGGTCTAAAAATGCCATTTGAAAACTGCCCGGCAAATCCCCGCCTGTTTTTTCCCTTGCGATTTCCGCAGCAGCGCCGTAAATCGCAAGCGCCGAAACGGATGCCTGAACCGGATCTTCCTCAACAGCGAGAAAGGCGCCGCAAACTGCGGACAAAAGGCAGCCTGTCCCGGTGACTTTTGTTAAAAGCGGGTGGCCGTTATGTACGAGATAGAGTTCGGAACCGTTTGACACCGCATCCGTCTTGCCACTTACCACGACCGTAGTATGAAGCGTTTTTGCCGCTTTTAAAGCGAGTTCGCCCGTATCCAGGCTGGTATCTCCTGCATCGACGCCTTTAACTTTGGCATCTATTCCGATCAGATTGGCGATTTCTCCGGCATTTCCCCTGATGGATGTGAAGCGGATTTCTTTCAGCAATTTTTTTGCCGTTTCTGTCCGGTAACGGGTTGAACCGGCAGCTACCGGATCGAGGACGACCGGAACGCCATTTTCATTTGCAGACTTTCCCGCCAAAATCATGGCTTCGACGGCTTTTTCATTCAAAGTGCCGATATTTAATACGACCGCATTTGCCGCTTTCGCCATATCGGCAACTTCTTCCACCGCATCGGCCATTACCGGAGATGCGCCGAGTGCCAGCAGCCCGTTTGCTGTGAAATTAGCCACCACAATATTCGTGATATTATGGATAAGCGGATTGGCTTCCCTGATTTTTTCAAGCAGTTCAATTGGTTTTTCCTTTTCCATTTTCATTCCCTCCTAATCCATTACAAGTCCGCCGTCAACGACGAGGTTTTGCCCGGTTACCGCCCTGGCCCATGGCGATGCAAAAAACAACACGGCATCCGCAACGTCTTCCGGTTCTGTCACCCTTTGCAGCGGAGTAGTTTCCTGAATCAATTGAAAAACCGCTTCAGATGTGGCCGCACTTGCATCCGTCGTTTTCAGAAGGCCGCCGGATACCATATTAACGGTAATGCCATATTGCCCCAGATCTTTCGCCATGCTCCGGGTGAAGCCGAGGAGCGCAGCCTTGCTCGTATTGTAATCATGGTAGGCGACAACCGGATTTTGAAACAGGTTTGTGCCAATATTGATCACCCTGCCGAAATGCAGCCGTTTCATTCCCGCAAGGCCGGCCTGGATGGTATTTAATGCGCCGCGAACCGCACCTTCCATCTGCAGGCTGTATTCCTCCCACGAAATCCGGGAAGCATCGTGCCGGGATTCCGGATCAAAGCGGAAATGCACAAGGGCATTATTTACAATCGTCGTGACAGGCCTGGAAAAATAAGCTTCGGCCTGCCGGAACATCTTTCTTACCTGCGCCGGATCCCTTACATCCGCCTTCAGGGCAACCGCTTTTTCGCCTAAAATATGCTGAAGATCCTTTGCCTTCCCCTCACTCTCAAAATAGTTGATGACAACGCCCGCCCCTTCTCTTGCAAAAGCTTTTACAACTGCCTTGCCTAACCCCCTGCTTCCGCCTGTGATGACGACCACCTGCTCATCCAGTTTCATTTGTCCCATCCCTTCCCATGCAAAAAAGCCAGGCCCGAAAAGACCTGACTTCATCAGCAAGAAATTTTTTTACAAATTCCTACTTTCCTACGCCGGTATGATCCGGATCAGGTCCAAAGGGTTGAAAAACGCCGGTTTTTCTCTCAGCCCGCCAAATCCGGGCACCCCTAGTAGTTTGAAAGATTATTTTTTAGCTATTATATCCCTTTCCAACAAAGATGTAAAGTTTACAATCTTTTTAACAGTTCTGAAGAGTAAATTCATCAATTTTTAGATGTTTTATGATAAAATGACTTATCCACATTTAGAAAATTTTTCCATCTATTTTTTC
>NZ_ALAS01000060.1 GCF_000290615.1 Heyndrickxia coagulans DSM 1 = ATCC 7050 | reverse complement strand
CTTGGAACAAGAGGGTTAGCTCGGTCAGTTTTCGTTGGCTAGTAAAAGCAACGATAAGTCGAGAAGCCCCCACTTCAATCAAACCGTAAGCTTGATAAGTGGAGGGTAGTTCACTACATCAAAAGAAAAGGCTGATATCCTGCTTCAATTGATAACAGCAAACGTGCAAGAAACGATCCAGTACCTTGAAAAAAGCAATAACATCCGGTTTAACGGCAACAATATTTAGGGCTAGCAGAAAATACTGACCCTTCCAAATAAAACTCCTTCATCCCGCATTGTAAGCGCCCAAAACCCGGGCCGGCCCAAAGTTTTTTGGGCCGGCTTCTTTCCTTAGGCAAAGGCCTTTTCCAGCCTGTTTAAGCCTTCCATCAAAATTTTACGCGGGCAGGCGATGTTCATGCGGATGAAGCCTTCTCCGCCAGGACCGAATTTGCTGCCGATTTCGACGCCGAGCTTTGCCTTTTTCCATAAACGGTCCTTCAATGCCTCTTCTTCCAGGCCGTATGCACGGCAGTCGAGCCATATTAAATACGTGCCTTCCGTTTCCATTACCCGGATTTCCGGCAGGCGTTCCGCGATGAATCGTGCCGCTGTATCAATATTTTCCTTCAAGTAAACGAGGAGCGCATCCAGCCATTCACCGCCGTTCCGGTATGCCGCTTCCATGCCGACAATGCCAAATGTATTCAACGCGGATGTCCCGTTTACCGCCTGCACATCTTTGAACTTTTTGCGCAGTTCCGGGTTTGGAATGATGACGGCAGAAGCTTTGATCCCGGCCAGATTAAACGTTTTTGTCGGCGCAATGCAGGTGATGGTCATATCGCGGTACTTGTCTCCGAGTGATGCAACCGGCACATGGGTATGAGGCGGGTACACAAGGTCGGAGTGGATTTCATCGGACAAAAACAAACAGTTATACTGCGCGCAAAGATCCGCCATTTTTACAAGCTCGTCTTTCGTCCAGACGCGCCCGCCCGGATTATGCGGATTGCAGCCTAAAAACAGCTTTGCCCCTTCTTTTAGCCGCGCTTCAACCTGCTCCCAGTCGATTTCAAACCGGTTTTTCACAAGCTTCAGCTGCGCGTTTGCGACAACACGGCCGTTTTTTTCAACCATATGGAAAAACGGATGGTACACCGGAGACATCAGCAGCACTTT
Organism: Heyndrickxia coagulans DSM 1 = ATCC 7050; assembly: GCF_000290615.1. Classification (GTDB taxonomy): domain Bacteria; phylum Bacillota; class Bacilli; order Bacillales; family Bacillaceae_C; genus Weizmannia; species Weizmannia coagulans. Next base: position 1,417 of record NZ_ALAS01000060.1, on the reverse strand, counting down.
ATCGCCCGGTTCGGTAAATGCCTGAATGGCTGTGCTGATCGCCGGCACAATGCCAGTGCAGTATGCGATCCACGCCGGGTGGATGTCCCAGTTATGGCGCTTTTTCAGCCATGCCTGAATCGCTTCTGCAGTGGAATCCGGCACAAACGCATATCCGAGGATTTCGTGGTCAACCCGCTTTTTAATCGCTTCCGCCACTTCATGCGGCGGGTTGAAATCCATATCAGCCACCCACATCGGGAGCACATCTTCCTCCCCGAAGACCTGTTTGACCTGTTCCCATTTAACAGAAGCGGTATTTTTCCTCTCAATGACTGTATCAAAATCAAACAAAACCATCACCATCCTGATATTCATCTTCTTCCCATTTTACCACACAAAAGCAGATGAATATTCATTTTCGGATGGAAGGGCTATAATGAAAAACAAGTATTCCAATTGGGAGGAGTGTCCTTTATGTCGTATTATGAAAAAGATAAGCTCAAACATCTATCGAAATTAAAAGACCTTGCGCCGGAACAGGCGGCTGCTTTTGACCGTCTCAATGCCGAAGTATTTAAAGACGGCGCCGTTTCCGCCCGTGACAAAGAAATCATTGCGGTCGCCGTGGCCCATGCGACAAAATGCCCGTATTGCCTCGACATTCATACGAAAAAAGCAAAAGCGGCCGGTGCCAGTCTCGAAGAACTTACAGAAGCGGCATTTGTGGCAGCAGCGCTGGAAGCAGGTGGCGCAGTGGCCCACAGTGTCCATATGCAGCTTGCCCTGATTGAAGATGCCGGTGATACGATTTACAAAAAATCCAATATGAAAAAACTATCCAACATGAACCATCTTGCCAAAGACGGCTTTGCGGCCTACAATGCGTTCGGTGCTGCTTCCATGAAAGCCGGCAAACTGCCCGCACTTGTCAAAGAACTGGCTGCTGTTGCGGTCGCCCATATTACCGAGTGCCCGTATTGCATTGACTATCATTCCAAACAGGCGCAAAAAGCGGGCGCAACGGAAGAACAGCTTGCGGAAGCCATCCTTGTTGCGGGCGCGCTCGCAGCAGGGGGTGCCTATACGCATATCGCGAATATGATTGACAGCTACGAAAGCTGACCCGGGCGTCGGAAGAAAAGCTTTTGAACGCAGGGTTTTTGCAGGCGGCGCCTCCATTTAAACGGGAGTATGGCCGGTAAAAGCAGATGAGAACTGCACAACGGAAGAACGGCTTGCGGAGCCGGTCCCGTATGAGATGAAAAGTCTGCGAGCGTTTTTTTACGGTGAAAAGGGCAGCAGGGGAGCTTCAACTTGCTGCCCTGTTTTTTTAGTGAAAAATTCCAAGAGGTAATTGCGATGTTACAGACTCCTTGTAGCCCAAGGGTTTGAAAAAAGGATAAAAAAATTTTCCCCCTAAAAAGAGGGGGAAACA
>NZ_ALAS01000059.1 GCF_000290615.1 Heyndrickxia coagulans DSM 1 = ATCC 7050 | reverse complement strand
AACCTTTTCATTAATGCCTTGCTTTACTTCCCCATGGGCACGGTTCGCGAATCATATTTATGAATTTTTGGGGAGGTGGCTGATGGAAGGTGTGCCTATTGGCCAGTTGGCCCAAAGGCTGACGACTCCTTCTGTTTCAGAGGTCTCTTTAAAAACATTATACCGTTGGAAACACCGATTTCTGGAATTTTGGGGGAAATGGTGGATTGATCAACGGAAGAAATGGGCATCCGAATTTCAAGAAGGGGAAAGTTTTCTATCCCTTTACCGAGAAGGAATCCGTTCTGATGAGGAAATTCAGCTTCTTCTTTCCTTCTTTTTTGCGGAAATTGGATCTGTCCCCTCTAAGGGGAGGCTATTTTCTACGATCAATCTCCGCCAGCCCTTCTACCACAATTAAGGTCAAAGGCCATGTCGGACCATTTACATATTAGTTCCTTATTTTCCATTTTCTTGCTCCACAAAATCTGTCTCTATCCCCGAGGTTAAAAGTCGGGGAAAATGGAGGTTGTTTTCTATTTTATGGAATGAGAGGAGAAAATGAGATGAATGAGACGCTGCGAAATGAAGTGGCTGCCTTTCGATTTGGTTTAATTGCCCCAATCGTTCAACGGCAGCTGAAGCCCGGGGAGAGGTATGCCCTTTTGAGGGAAATTGCTGGCCAACGGTACACGATTCCGGGCAGTGAAAGGACAACGGTGAGTATCCGATCCCTTGAGAGGTATCTCCAAGCTTATGAAGAAAATGGATTTGAAGGCTTGAAGCCACAGGAGCGGAAAAGTCAGGGCAGTCTTCGGAATCAGGATCCGGAAGTGCTCAAGCGGGCGATTGACCTGCGGAAGGAATTGCCCAGCCGAAGTGTGGAACAGGTGATCCGAATTCTTGAGCTGGAGAAGAGAGCCCCGATTGGGGCCATCAAACCAAGGACCCTGTCGCGTTACTTTCAGGAGATGGGGTGGAGTAAAAGGGATATCTACTCCAAAGTTAGAAAGGAATTCCGACAATTTGAACATGATCTGCCCAATGACTGCTGGCAGGCAGATACACAGCACACTCTCTATCTGCCCGACCCTAAAAATCCGGAAAAGCGAAAAAAGGTCTATCTTATCGCGATCATCGATGACCATAGCCGGAGAATCATGCATGCCGAGTTTTTCTTGGAGGAAAGATATCCGCGCCTGGAACGCTGTGTTCAAAAAGCTGTGTTGAAGTTTGGCGTTCCGAATCTGTTCTTCTGTGACAATGGATCCGTTTATAGTGCCAAGCAGTTTCAGATTATGTGCGCAAGAATGGGAACGAAGCTCATTCATGCAAAACCTTACTCTCCAGAATCAAAAGGAAAAATTGAGAAGTTTTTCCAATTTGTAGACAGTAGCTTTACCGAGGAGGCCAACCTGTTAATTAACCAGGAGAAGCTCACGACATTGAAACAGTTAAATGAGTACTTAAGGTCTTGGCTGGAGGCATATGATAACCGCATCCATCGCAGTACGAAACAAACGCCTAAAAAGCGATATGAAGCGAAGGAAGATCATACCCGTCACCTGCCCGCCGAATTGTTAAAGAATATTTTCCTTTGGGAAGAAGAAAGAACGGTTCGAAAAACGGCCATTATTGAACTGGAAGGAAATCAATATGATGTGGACTCCTCCTT
>NZ_ALAS01000058.1 GCF_000290615.1 Heyndrickxia coagulans DSM 1 = ATCC 7050 | reverse complement strand
GTATGTGTAAAATTTTACTCGAAGGGCAGATGAGTGGAAAAAAATGGGAAGACGCTCTATCATTTAAATGTACGCTTGTGGGCGAATACATTTAGAAAGAGGTCTTCCTATGGATATTATATCAATAATTGCTAGATTATTAAAGGATACAAAAAGTCTTATTGAATTTGAAGAACAAGTTAAAATTCTGATCCAGAATGCCTTTACGCAATGGGTTGGGGAAATATTTGAGACGTTAGATAAAACAATTAAGCAGAAAAAGCTGGAGGATGGCTGGGAGTACTGCCGGAGTGATAACAGAAGCATTCAGTTTTTATTTGGAAATGTGACCTTTAAACGTTCACTAATGCATGACCAGAAAGGGAATTCACATTATCCTCTGGATGAATGGTTAGGGCTTTTACCATACCAACGATACAGCCCGTTAGTGG
>NZ_ALAS01000057.1 GCF_000290615.1 Heyndrickxia coagulans DSM 1 = ATCC 7050 | reverse complement strand
TTTTTTGAAATTTTTACACAACACTATTTTATATTTTGATAATCGGAATTTGGCTTGTATCTGACCAAATTTGATTCGTTCAGCAAGCCCGAAGTAATATTGGAAATATAATTAAATCTCATTTTGCAGTAATCCTTATTGCATGCATTGGCCTTGGCTATATTATCCAATTTTTATTAAAAACTGTAATATCTTTTGATAGTGAAGACATGCTTATGATTTTTTTAGCCTTTTTAATATATTTTATGACGATGTTTGTTCTTCCTGAGCAATTAGTCATTTTGTACTGTAAGTTCCGTTTTAAAAGCTTCAATTTTGATCCACACGGTAATTTATATCCGGCTTCAAGTTGTAAAGGAGATAATAAGAAAAATGATAATAAAAAAGCGACTGCTCGTGTCTAATGTTTGATAATTTATTGATTCTAAAAAACAACACGTTGAGCGTTGGTTTAATGTCTATAATCCGCTATTTATATAGTTTTTAAGAGATAGGTAAAATATTTTTCATACTGGAAGCAGATATTCAGACCCTTAAGAACACCGGGGGAGCCATCAAGAAACTCGATGAACAAATTAATAATGATCGAAAATTGCAAGCGTAAAAGAGGCAAACCATGGGCAACAAAGTCGACATGGCGGAAGTCCATTCTTTTTCGGATGAATTAAAATCAGCGACAAGTTCGTTAAAAAGCCAGCTGGATGCCATTAAGAAAAGCGCAGATCAAATTGCAGAAATGGATTCCTTTACTGGATTACAGCAGATGCTGCGAAAGATTATCTCAAAGATTTTCATATGAAAACAACGGAAAACTTTATTTGAAAGCTTGAGTGTACAATTCTCCAGTCATATTTTATCGGTCCAGTCAGAAGTAGATTCAAGCAACGCAGTGCTTTTAGACAGCGACTATCTAGAACTTCCTGAATAAACAAAAATTACAAATTTGACAAGGATTTCTGCCACTTTTGTCGAATAAAAAGTGTAGGGGTTTTATAGGAAACACGTAAAATCTTTGCTTTTGAAGCCGTTACGATGTACAAAAAGACCGGACGATCGTTCACTTTGGCAAAAATGAAATAGAAAGAATCGCTGATCCGTCTTGTTGGATTGGGCATGGGTATCTTGGCGCTGGCGTGGCAAAACCAGGATTCTGGACACCGGAATCCAATTGGGAGACATGGGGAGGAGATGGGTTTATTGCGGTCGTGGTTAATGAAGCCCTGCGTTGTTTTTAGCATGATCAAAATGAATGGAAAGGAAGCTGTCGTATGAGAAAAGTTGTTGCCTATGAGACGAGGGCGGATGAATTCCCCTTATTTCAGAAATTCGCGAGAAAATTTGATTTGGACATCAAGTATGTGGATGATGTGTTAACCCCTGAAACGGCAGTGGAAGCAAAAGGGGCTGAAGCGGTGACGATCCTTGGGAATTATCCGGTTGGCGCCGAAACTTTTATGGCTTTAAGAGATGCCGGTGTAAAATATATTGGCTTGAGGACTGCAGGATATAATCATATCGATCAGGAAGCCGCCAAAGCATATGACATCCGTTTTTCGAATGTGGCGTATTCGCCCTATTGTGTCGCCGATTTTGCAACGATGCTGATTTTGATGTGTGTGCGGAAAGCAAAACAGATCTTAAGCCGTGTGGAGGCCCAAGATTTTTCTGTGGAAGGGATTCAGGGCAGGGAAATGCATAACTTAACGATCGGGATTATTGGCACCGGCAGAATCGGCAGTATTGTTGCGAAAAATTTGTCCGGTTTTGGCTGCAACATCATTGCACACGACACCGTTGAAAGAGATGAATTGCGCGGCATTTTGAAATATGTATCTTTGGATGAACTGCTGAAGGAAAGCGATGTGATAACCATCCACACACCCTTATTTGATCGTACATACCATATGATTAACCAGGATCGTATTGCAAAAATGAAGGACGGTGTATGCATCATCAATTGTTCCCATGGTGCTGAAGTGGATACGGATGCGCTCATCGCAGGGATTGAGGCGGGGAAAGCCGGCGCTGCCGGGATTGATGTGCTGGAGGATGAGGAAGGAATTTTTCATTATGACCGCCGCACGGATATTTTGGCCCACCGCCAGCTGGCCGTTCTGATATCTTTTCCCAATGTGATCGTCACGCCGCACACTGCGTTTTACCCCAACCAGGCGGTTAGCGATATGGCGGAGATGGCGCTTACATCGCTTGTATCCTTTATGGAGACGGGGAAGAGCAGGTGGGAGATAAAAGTATGAAGAACATAAGCAGATTTTTTATAATTGTGAGACAAAAATAGAAGTATTTAAGCACATATTGAATGACCATTTTACAGCATTGTTGTTGGCCTGATCCGTTGAAATAATGGGGGTAAGCTGATTTTTTGCGTTAATTTTTCGATTATGGTAAACTAATTAATAAATCGTTCAAAAAAGCTGTTGAGCGCTGTCCGGTTACTCATCCGTGATGTGTCCCGTCTTTAACGGCATTATAACCCGCTTTCACTATTTAAGGTATAAAGAAGATAGGTGGGGAAACCAGTTGCCTGTAAAAATCTTTAGAGGCGCCTTAAGCCTCCGTTTCCCGTCCGCCACAGTCCATCTTAAGCCCTTTTTCATTTTGCTTACTGCACACTTGCCCGCTATCTTCGAGTTGTTTATCAATTTCTTGCACTTCATATGCCTGCCATCTATTCGGTGGTTTTTCTGGAAATATTAGCAGAAATGCCGAAGTATCGACGAGTGGTTTTTGAATTTCAATGATGATTCCCATTGCATTCGTCTGCGGGTTTTTGAAAAAGAAAACCAAAACAAATGCCGGAAGATGAAAAAATCTTTTATCAATGCAAGTATCAAAAAAACGAATCTTTATAGAAGGGAAGACAGATGCCGAAAACTATCATAATAAGGAGTAGATTTGAAAAATGGTATTTAACAAGAAAAAAATTAACATCGTTAATATTCGACAAACGAAAAAAAGTGTGTTTGCTACGGGAGTAGGAAACGCGATGGAATGGTTTGATTTTGGCTTGTATTCTTATCTAGCGGTCATTATCAGCCGGAACTTTTTTAGTGCTGTGGAGAATGACGAGCTGAAATTAATATTTACATTTGCCACATTTGCGATTGCCTTTTTAATGCGCCCTTTAGGCGGGATTATATTCGGCAGAATCGGAGATAAATATGGAAGAAAAGTCGTTTTAACCATCACGATTATTTTGATGGCCTTTTCCACACTCCTAATCGGTTTATTACCTACGTATGATCAAATTGGAATATGGGCCCCGGTGTTCTTATTAGTAGCCAGAATTGTTCAGGGCTTTTCAACTGGCGGCGAATATGCCGGCGCCATGGTCTATATTGCAGAATCTTCCCCGGACAATAAGCGTAATGTGCTTGGAAGCGGATTGGAAATCGGTACGCTTGCCGGCTATATATTAGCTTCACTCCTTGCCAGTACGCTCTTCATCACGCTAACTGACCAGCAGATGGTCACATGGGGCTGGCGAATTCCATTTTTGCTTGGCTTGCCTTTAGGGCTGGTTGGGTTTTACTTGAGAGCCCATTTAGAGGAAACACCCATTTTTGAAAATAAACTTTCCGAGGAAGGTATCCAGGAGGAAAGCTTCCTTTCGATTTTAAAAAACCATAAAAAGGACATTCTGGTATGTTTCGTATCTGTCGCATTCTTTAATGTTACAAACTATATGTTATTATCCTACTTGCCATCGTATTTAGATGAGGTTATTGGTTTATCCGGTACAGCAGGGACGGTATTGATTACGCTGATTATGGTGATTATGGTCCCGCTCGCTTTATTGTTTGGGAAGCTCAGCGACAAAATTGGAAACAAGACGGTTTTAATCATGGGCTTGGGCGGGTTAACATTATTATCTGTCCCTGCATTTTACTTCATCAATATGAAGTCAATTATATTCATCTTTTTCGGCATTCTCATTTTGGGTATCCTGCTTTCAACTTATGAAGGTACGATGCCTGGTACTTTGCCAACAATGTTCTACACGGATATTCGGTACAGAACACTGGCTGTGACGTTTAATGTTTCTGTATCATTATTTGGCGGCACTACCCCGCTCATCTCAACATGGCTGGTCCACCAAACCGGCAATGCCTTGGCGCCTGCTTTTTATCTGACAATCTTCAGCCTTGTCGGCTTTTTCGTCATCATGTTCCTGTTCACCAGTACTTCTGGAAAATCTCTAAAGGGTTCGTACCCAACAGTGGCGACGAAAACGGAGTATAAAGAAGCTGTAGAAAATCCAAGACATTCATTATGGTGGCTGATGGAAAAACAAGAGGAAAATAAGCACCTGTACAATTAAACGGCTGTAGGGAATTTGCATTACTTTATTTGCCGGAGATGGCAGGGCATGCCGGCTTTTTCCGGGTCTCGGCTCAGCCTTTAAACAGAAAAAGCGCCAAATCTTTTGGCGCTTTTTCTGTTGGCCAAGGCCCTTAATATTTGGCTGGAAGCGTTAAAAAACTGCAGAAAAGATTTTCTGCAGTTTTTTTTACAATCAGGATGACATTGCCATGCCGCCGTTAATATGGATGCACTGCCCATTGTACCGTCCGGAAGGAATATAATTTTGTAAAACCATGGATCAACTGGCCGGTTATATGATCCCTTTCTCTTTTTGAAAACCCATTTTGCCTGTCTGGTGCGGCATGGACTGGGAACCCCGGCCGATTTTGAAAGCCATCCATTTTAAGTGCCGGGGGAAATCTGCAAACGCGGTTAATTTTAAACACGTGCCTGTATGTCCGCAAAAAAACATCTCCTGTTGGCATTTCCGGAGATGTTTTTTGCCGTTCATTATCTGTGCGGGTGCTTCATTCCTATTCTGTGACCGCCAACTTCACCGTGCCAATTCCTTCAAATTTTCCGCTGTATGTTCCGGCTTCCAGCGGCTTCGGCAGGACAAATGTGCCGGATGAGACAAACATGCCCGGTTCAAGCGCTGCCTGGTGTTCGCCCAGTTTTTTCAGCAGCCATTTTACGGCATGAAGCGGATGCCCCATGACAGCTGAAGATTTGCCTTCATCGAGCACTTTACCGTTAAGGAGCAATTGGCCATGGATATCATCAATATCGCGATATGTATAATCTTTGGCTTCCCCAAAAGCCACTTTTCCGCCGACAGCCCCGTCTGCGCAAACTTGTTCTTTTGGCATTTTAGGGAACCAGTCCTTGAATCGGGAATCAGGAATTTCCAATCCCGGCGCAACTTGTGTCTTTTGGATGATGTCTGCTTCAGACGCGTCTGCCGTAAGCCGCTCCTTTACAAGAAAAACCAATTCCAATTCGATCAATGGATGAAGCGTATCTTTGCTCAGGGATATATGGTTTGCCACTTGTTGATCTGTCAACTCGCCGTACAATGGTTCGCGTGCATCGAATAATGCCTGTGTTTCAGGGCTTGTCATGCTGATCTTATAACCTTTTAACGTTTCATGGTTTTCTTTTTTTGCTGCAGTAAAAGCATGCTGCATCCGGTAAGCCTCATCTAAATCGATGCCTGACGGAAAAATATCCTTGTTCAGCGCTTTTCCATTTTTGTAAGCATCATACAAAGTATTTAAAAAAGCTTCCTTTAACATCGCCAAACCACCTTCACCAAAATTTTTATATTTATATAATTTATCTATCATTTTAACACTTTTTGGGAGCGATAGACAAAATTTTTTTGGAATGGGCATTTTTCGGAATAAAAGAGAAATAAAGAGGGAGAGGGGGGACCTAAGCATAGTGGGGAAGGAAACGTTAAAAATTCCGGTTTAACCAGGGCCGGGCATTTCAAAAGTGCGGCCCTGGTTGTTAGTGTGCAAGCAGCTGCCGGTAGGACAGGGGGTCTTTTACTAAATCTTCCAGTGTATATTTGTCGAGCACGCGGAGATAAGCGTTGAGGGCTTCGTTTAAAACATGCTTTAATCCGCAAACAGGGGAGATGATACAGGCAGAGGCTCCATCTTCCATACATTCCACTAGTTTAAAATCATCTTCTGTTATGCGGATCAGTTTTCCAACATTAATTTCGCGGGGATGTTTGTTCAGGCATATGCCGCCTCCCCTTCCGCGTACTGTTTTCACCAGCCCGAGCTGGCTTAACTCGTATGTGATTTTCATTAAATGATTTTTCGAGATATTGTAGGCATCCGCGATTTCTTTGATGCTGGCTAATTTTCCTTCTTCCAATGAAGCGAGATAGATTAATTCGCGCAAAGCATAATCAGAGTAATGGGTTAAACGCATTGATATCACCTGCCAACCCCATTATACCTGTTCCCGCCGAAAATGGCGTTCATTTTTTTCCTTTCCGGAAAATGTGACAACATTATTAAAGATATATTTAAAATATTGCTTTAAAAACGAAGAAGTACTATCTTAAAGATATATTTTAAATACTACTATTTGGAGAGTGAAAATCATGTTATCGCAGAAAACCATTGAGATCGTAAAATCAACTGTGCCCGTATTAAAAACACAGGGGACGGACATTACTACATACTTCTATAAAACGATGTTTGCCGCACACCCCGAGCTGCTGAATATTTTTAATCAAACGAATCAGTCACAGGGAAGGCAGCAAACAGCACTTGCCAATGCTGTATTAGCGGCTGCTTCTTATATTGACCATTTGGAAACGATCTTGCCGGTTGTGGAACAAATTGCACACAAACACCGCGGCCTGGGCATTCAACCGGAGCATTATCCGATTGTCGGGGAATTTCTGCTGAAAGCCATTAAAGAAGTATTAGGAGATGCGGCCACGGAAGAGGTTTTGCAGGCTTGGGCTGAAGCATACGGATCCATTGCCGACGTTTTCATCGAAGTCGAGAAAAAAATGTACCGGGAAGCGGAAACCAAAAGAGGAGGATGGGAAGGCTTTAAACCGTTCACAGTTGTAAAAAAAGTAAAAGAAAGCAATGCCATTACGTCCTTTTATTTAAAACCGGCGGACGGGGGCCCGGTGCCGTCCTATCTTCCGGGGCAGTATCTTACGCTGAGAGTAAAAATTCCGGGTGAGACATACTTGTTTAACCGCCAGTACAGCCTTTCATGCGGGCCGGGACATGAGTACTTCCGGATTTCGGTGAAACGGGAAGCGGATCATGAACCAAATGGAAAGGTGTCAACGTATTTACATGATCATGTCAAAGTGGGGGATGAGCTTGAGATCAGCGCACCGGCCGGCGTCTTCACACTTACCGATGAACCAGCACCGGTTGCCCTGATCAGCGGCGGGGTCGGCCTGACGCCGCTGATGAGCATGCTGGAAGCTTTAGCGGATGCCGGCTCTAAACGCGAAATCCATTTTATTCATGCTGCCCGCAATGAAGATTTCCATGCTTTTAAAGCGGAAGCAAAACACCATATTGAAAAGCTTGAAAACGGGCATTATTATTTCGGGTACGGGCATCCCCTTTATGAAAACAGCGGCTGCGATTTCACAGGCCATCTTTCCAAAGCATTTTTGGGAAAGGTGGTAACTGCGCAAACGGTTTGTTATATTTGCGGTCCGGTCCCATTTTTGAAAAATACGGTGCAAATTTTAACTGAGCTTGGCGTGGCCAAAGAAAATATCCGCTATGAATTTTTTGGGCCGGCAATCGAACTGGCTCCGGCTGCAGCCGTTTAAACGAGCGGGGGGAAGAGTGAAAGGCTCATTTTTTCATGCCGGGACATCGTTTTCGGCCAGAACCAGCAACTTTTTGGACGGGACAGCGGATTTTCAAGAGAGGATAAATCCTCGCGTTTTTAAAGCGGGAAAAAGGGGCTGTCCCATTTTGGCTCGTGCGCTGATGATCGATGAAATTCATGAAACGCTTGCGGGAATAGTGGCTGAATTTCACCATCATAAACACCAAACTGGATCATCCTTTCAAAATGAAGGGGCTCCCATCAATCGTTTAACGGTTTTTGGGAGCCCCTTTTTCAAAAAATCAGCAGCAAGCTTGCGACAATTGGAACGGCAATCATCGAAGACTTGAGCAGCGGGACGGGGGCGCGGTTTGTAAATTTGGCGCCGATGTATGCGCCGGACATTGTGCCGATGACGACTTCCACGAGCAGCCCGAGATCCAGTGTCCCTTGCTGGAAGCTGGCGAGTCCGCCGCCTATTGCAATCGGGATAATGACCATCATGGTTGTGCCGGCAGCCTGGCGGACAGATAAGCCGAGAAGGATCATTAAGCCAAGCTGGATAAATGGCGTCGAGCCGATCCCGAACATCCCTGAGAGCGCCCCGGTTACGATGCCGAGCAAAAGCGAGCGGGCCACAAAACGGGGCCCGGACGGAATGCTTTTTGCCTGGATGGATTGCTTTTGCAGCAAAAACATTCTGAGCCAGAGCAGAAAGGCTGAGAACATGAGCATGCCGGCGGTGAGCCATTTTAGTTCGCCGCTTGCAATATGCGCGGAGACATGGGATCCGGCCCAGGCTCCGGCAGCGCCTATGATGCCGGTTGTAATGCCTGCTTTAATGGAGACATTGCCTTCTCGGTAATGGCTTACCGCCCCGGAAAATGAAGAAAAGATCATGGCTGTTAAAGCAGTCGCAAGCGCGGTATGGATCGAAACGCCGAATAAAATTGTCAGCAGGGAAATGATAAAGCCCGCACCGCCTGCGCCGATAAATCCTAAAATAAGTCCGGTTAAAAACATTGTAATCAAAATGGAAACATGCATGGAAAAGCCTTCTTTCGCGTTGTACTGCTTCCATTTTATCCGGAACTGCAGGCCTTGTCACGCTGCCGGTTTTTAAGAGGGCGCGATCCAGCGTTTGCGTCCGCGGGATGTGCGGTGAGCCATAAAATATGATCACTCTTTTGCCTGTAAAGCCGCCATCATGCAATGGGTGCCGGGGCTTGATGTATTGAATCAGGACAATGAAAAAGCCGGCATTTTAAGGGCCGGATCAAAAAGCGGCGCCCATTTTGCAGCATGAAAAAAACGGCTCCATTCTTGAAGAACAGGGCCGTTTTGGGGGTTTATTGCGTAACCGGTACAGCGAGCAGCGCGCTCAGCATCCAGATGGTTTTTTCAACGTTTTCCACGAGCGTTGTCGCCATGTCAGCCGTGCCATAATCCTGATTGTCTTCGGCAAGTGCGATCAATTTTTTCAGTTCGACGGCGATCTGTTTGTAGTCTTTTACAAGAGATTCCACCATTTGTTCAGCGGTTAAGCCGGATTTTGCTTCTTCAATGGTTGCAAGTTCAAGGAATTCTTTGAAAGAAGCAGCCGGTTTTCCGCCGATCGCAAGGATGCGTTCTGCAAAATCATCGACCACCGTAGCAGCTTCGTTGTACAGTTCTTCAAATTTTACGTGCAGCGTGAAAAACAGCGGGCCTTTTACATACCAGTGGTAGTGGTGCAGTTTTGTATACAGGACGCTCCAGTTTGCAACTTGCACGTTTAACGCTGTTTCAATATACATTTTCATTCCTCCCCGGTTTTGGTCTTGCTATACTTTTAGTATAATATATATCATTTAAAAGTCAATATTAAACAATAATAATTATAAACAAGTTGCGAATGGTGGTAACTTTCCCGGCTTTATCTGGTTTAATAACGATAGCACCAGGCGGCATTCCCCCCGGCCGTCCCGGTTTTCTCCGGTTTTAAAAACGCAAAGGCAAGGACAAGGAGATTCGCTTCTTGCCACTGCCGTCTGTTTTCAAAATTTCGCGCGGCCTGTTGCCCGGTTTTTGCGCTTAAGCTCACGGTACGATCCGGAATCTTTTTTTTCGGCCCGGTTTTAGTTTCTGTCGGTTTTAAAGATAATCCCGTTTTGCTTCCGCGATTTTTCGATAACCGAAAGGACTTCATAACTGGACTGGCGCAAGGTTTCATACGTTTTCCTGTCATTTTGCGCGATGATATCGGCGAAATCATTGATTTCATACATCATATTTTGCGCTTCCTGCTCCCGCGAGAAGAGGACCGGCTCCTTTGTCCGCACATCGGCAAATTTCATCTTTTCCAATTCTGAGATGCCTTCAATGATAATGCTGCCTTTTTCGCCGTGGATTTCGCTCGGAATATAAGAATGGGAAATTTTCGAGCAGATCACGGTAATATTGAACCCTTCGTATTCGAGGACAAGGGTGCCTGCCCCATCAATGCCGTTCCGCAAAAGGACTGGGAAGTACCGGCTGTCTTTCGGTGTGCCAAATAACCAGACTGCAAGCGAAAGCGGGTAGACGCCAAGATCCATTAATGCCCCGCCGGAGAAGTTCCGCGAGAACACGTTCGGCTCTTCGCCGGCAAGAAATTTGTCGTAGCGGGAAGAGTATTGCACATATTGGAAAATTCCGCTTCTGATCTGGCCAAGATCTTTTAATTTTTCTTTTAAAAGGGCGGTATTCGGATAATGGATATTCCGGATGGCCTCAAATAAAAATACACCATTTAGATCGGCAACACGAAAAGCTTCCTTAAATTCTTCCGTATTTGAAAAAATCGGTTTTTCGCAAATAACATGTTTTTTGTTTTTCAGAAAAACAAGCACGTTTTCAAAATGGAGCGCATTTGGCGACGCGATATAAACAGCATCAATGTTCCCGTCTTTTGCCATTTCTTCAAGATCCGTAAACACATTCGGTGCGCCATGTTTTTCCGCCATTTGTTCAGCGCTTTCTTTTCTGCGCGAGTAAACGGCTTCAAGGGTTAATTTTCCGGATAATTTTGCTGCTTCAATAAAAGCAGAGGTAATCCAGCTTGTTCCAACAGTTGCAAAACGCATAGCATCGCTTCCTTTTCTCATTTTATCTTGATACGTTCATTGTATCACATGTCGAAACGGTTGATAAACAGTGAGGATTCGACATAAAATTTTATAAATAAATGGATATTTTTGTTGAAAAAGATATATAGTTGAAATATATATACATAATCACAGGAATGCCCGGTCTTCTTCAGACATATATTGAGCATGAAAGTTCATTTCAAAAAAGCTTGAAAAACGGATTGATAGAAAGATAGGCAGGTGCAAAAATATGGGTGTCGGAAAAATACATTATGAATTTATGGATCTCCCGCTCCGCTTTCATCTTTTTTCTGCTGTTGTCGGAATGGACGGTATTTTAAAAAGCATTTCCTCTGATATGCAGACTGTAACGGGTTTTGATGCCGGCGATTGGGTGGGAAGGCCTTTTTCTGCTTTGATGCACCACGATGACTGCAACAAATGGGCAGGCATTCTAAATGGAGAGGAAGAAGAAATGGGCCTTTTCATGTACAGGATGAAATCGAAAAACGGTGATTACAAATGGGTGGAGTCCACTTATGCGGTCTTTAAAGATCTAAAATATGGCGAAAAGCCCCATATCCATTTGCTGACGAAAGACATGACGGTTGTCAAGGAATTATACGATTATCTTGTATCATCTGAACAGTTGTCCATGGTCGGGCAGCTTGCCGCGGGCATTGCGCATGAAATCCGGAATCCGCTCACCGCGATTAAAGGATTTTTGCAGCTGATGCAGGCCGGCGTAATTGATACAGGACATTATCTTGATATTATGCAAAATGAAATTGAACGGATTGAAATGATTTCAAGCGAGCTGCTTTTTCTCGGCAGGCCGAAAGCATCGGATATGAAAGTTTGCTGCCTGCAAACATTGCTTGATGAAGTGCTTGTTTTAATGGAGACGCAATCGTACGGAAAAAACATCCAAATTGAAACGGTTTTTCCGTCGCAGCCTATTTTTATTTGCTGTGATGATTCGAAAATGAAGCAGGTATTTGTGAATTTAATCAAAAATGGCCTGGAGGCAATGGAAGAGGGGGGAACGCTGACCGTTGAACTTTCAGTGGCCGGGGAACGTGCAGCCGTTGCGATCCGGGATGAGGGAATCGGGATCCCGCCGGAAAAATTGGAAAAAATCGGACAGCCTTTTTATACGACAAAAGAGCGCGGCAACGGGCTTGGTTTAATGGTTTGTTACCAGATTGTAAGAGAGCATAACGGGGACATTTCCATAGAGAGCAAACCCGGGGAAGGCACTGTTTTCACCGTGGTTCTGCCCTGGGCGGGGCCGGACGGGGAACAGGAGGCATCTGGCAGTTTTTGATGCGCGCCTCAAAGCATCCGGCAATCTGTGAAGCCAAGAAGAACCCGGCCTTTCCGGCAGATTTCTTTCATTGAGAATAAGGAAAAACTGTTGTATGCTTATGTACAGTCTCCAATGGCCGGATGATTTGTGCACTGTTTATTAGGAAGGTGAGGGCCGATGTAAAAAAAAAAAACGATGCAAAAACAAGCCTACTCTACATGATTGAAAGGAACTGACATATGGCAGGATTTAAAGATGAAGTGTTATCAAGAAGGACTTTTGCGATTATTTCCCACCCGGACGCCGGGAAAACAACATTGACGGAGAAGCTGCTTCTGTTTGGCGGGGCCATCCGCGCCGCCGGGACGGTCAAAGGCAAAAAAACCGGGAAATTTGCGACTTCCGACTGGATGGAAATCGAGAAGCAGCGGGGCATTTCCGTTACTTCTTCCGTTATGCAGTTTGAATATGCGGGAAAAAGGATCAATATTTTGGATACGCCCGGCCACCAGGATTTCAGTGAAGACACATACCGGACACTGATGGCCGTCGACAGCGCCGTCATGATCATTGATGCTGCTAAAGGGATTGAGGCACAGACGATTAAACTGTTTAAAGTGTGCCGGATGCGGGGGATTCCGATTTTTACGTTTATCAATAAACTGGACCGCCAAGGGAGGCCGCCGCTTGAGCTGCTGGCTGAACTGGAGGAAATCCTCGGCATTGAATCGTATCCGATGAACTGGCCGATTGGCATGGGAAAAGAATTTCTCGGCATTTATGACCGTTATCACCGCCGCATCGAGCAGTTCCGCGTGGAAGAAGGAGACCGGTTTCTGGCGTTGAATGAAGCGGGCGAAGTGGAAGGGGATGCCCCGATCAAGGAAAACGCGCTGTATGGCCAGGCGCTGGAAGAAATCATGCTGCTCGATGAAGCGGGCAATGAATTTTCGGAGAGCCGGATCGCAAATGGTATGCTGACGCCGGTCTTTTTCGGCAGTGCCCTGACAAATTTCGGCGTGCAGACATTTCTGGAAACGTATCTTCAATTTGCGCCGCCCCCGCAAGGAAGAAAGACGGACGAAGGGGTGGTGGATCCGTTAAGCGAACAATTTTCGGGTTTTGTGTTCAAAATCCAGGCGAATATGAATCCAGCCCACCGCGACCGGATTGCGTTTATCCGCATATGTTCGGGAAAATTTGAACGCGGCATGTCCGTCACGCTTGCGAGGACCGGAAAACAAATGAAACTGTCCCAGTCAACTCAGTTTCTTGCGGATGACAGGAGCACTGTTGAAGAAGCAGTCAGCGGCGATATTCTCGGCCTGTATGATACCGGCACATACCAGATTGGCGACACGATCTACTCCGGGAAGCAGCCGGTCCAATTTGAAAAGCTGCCGCAATTTACACCGGAACTGTTTGTAAAAGTGTCGGCGAAAAACGTCATGAAACAAAAAAGTTTCCATAAAGGGATCAACCAGCTCGTTCAGGAAGGCGCGATCCAGCTTTACCGCACATGGCATACGGAAGACTATATTTTAGGGGCGGTCGGGCAGCTGCAGTTTGAAGTGTTTGAACACCGCATGAAAAATGAGTATAACTCCGATGTCGTGATAGAATCGATCGGTTCCAAAATTCCGCGCTGGATTGAGGGGGATACGGTGGACGAATCCCTGTCCAGTTCGCGCAGCCTGCTTGTAAAAGACCGTTTCGGGAAACCGTTGTTTTTGTTTGAAAATGATTTTGCATTGCGCTGGTTCACGGACAAGCATCCCGGCATTAAACTGTATAATCCGATGGAATAAAAAAACACTGTGCGGCTTTGCCGTACAGTGTTTTTTGCTTTTATCCGGGGCATGATAAGAACACATGAAAACGGGAGAATATGGCGACTTGCCAACTTCAGTTTTAAAGGGGCATGCGCATGAAAAAATTAGCACCGCTTGAGGCGATTGTTTGGAACATTGCCTTGCCGGGTTTTGCCCAGCTTTTGGCGGGCCGTTATGTGAAGGGCATCGCGTTTATTTTTATGGAGTTTCTGATTAATGTGAACAGCCGTTTTAACGAAGCGATCATGCTCAGTTTTCTCGGAAAAACAATGGAAGCCGGAAACATCATCGATTACGGATGGCTGATGTTTTATCCTTGTCTATACTTTTTTGCCATGTGGGATGCGTATAAAATGGCCTGCGGCAATCTTAAGCCGTATAGTTATCTGCCTTTTGTGTTTGCTGCTTACTTTGTGACGATCGGATTAATGCTCTCCCCTGCGGTTATCGTCCGGGAAAAAATGCCCGGGCCCGTGTTTTTCCCGATGTTTTGTGCCATCCCCGGACTTTTGGCCGGCGGGCTGCTCCGAAAAATTTTAACGCGAAAATCGCATGAAAACAGTTGACGGAAATGGATGTATCCCATATAATCAAAATAACAGAATACTTTTGACAATTGTCAAAGGGGAGTAGCGTTAAGTGTGCATGGCACACTTAAAACAAAGTCGTCATTACATGATCCGTTTCGGCGGTCATCGGCTTTGTTGGCACCGTCCGGATGTCCAGCAAGACCTTTGCCTGTACAGGTAAAGGTCTTGCTTTTTGTCTTTACAGGAAATTGTCAAAAGGGGCACTTTACTTATCACGCCGGACGCGCCTGGGCCGGAATGCCGCTTTTTGATCTGTAAGGGCAATGGTCCCGGGTGCCGGCAAAGGAGGACTTTGTGGAATGGATTTTACAATGCTGCTTGAATATGCATGGGTGTTATGTGTGCTGGTCGGGCTGGAAGGGATTTTAGCCGCGGATAATGCAGTCGTAATGGCGGTAATGGTCAAGCACCTGCCGCACGCCCGGCAGAAAAAAGCGCTCTTTTACGGGCTTCTGGGCGCATTTGTATTCCGGCTCACCGCCCTGTTTCTCATTTCGTTTCTTGCAAACATATGGCAGATTCAGGCTGCCGGGGCCACTTATTTGTTTTTTATTATGATCCACCATTTTGTAAAAAAGCGCCAGGAAAACGGCCCGAAACTTGCAGAAGCCGCATCGAAGCCGGTTTCTTTCTGGATGACGGTTTTTAAAGTGGAACTCGCCGACATTGCGTTTGCGATTGATTCCATGCTTGCAGCTGTGGCCATGGCTGTGACGCTGCGCCCGGCCGGTTCGTTTCAAATCGGGGGCATTAACGGCGGGCAGTTCATCGTGATGTTTTTAGGCGGGGTGATTGGGCTCGTGCTGATCCGTTTTGCTGCCAACCGGTTTGTCCGCCTGCTGGAAAAATATCCGGGCCTTGAAGATGCCGCTTTTCTGATTGTCGGCTGGGTCGGGGTAAAATTGCTCGTTTTTACGCTTTCGCATCCGGGCGTCGGGCTGATTGATGAACATTTCCCGGAGTCCGCTTTGTGGAAACTGATCTTCTGGGCAGTTATGCTTGCGATCGCAGCGGGCGGCTATTTTTTCTCCGTCCGCAAAAAAAATAGCAACAAGGAGGCGCATTCCGGCGGGAAATCGGGTAAAAAGCAGCAACAGATGTAAAGAAACCGGCAAAGCAGGCGAGTCCCGCTTTGCCGGTTTTTCTTTTATTCCGGGTTTTGCCCGGAAAGGTGGGATTGGGCCTCCCGCACGAGTCGTTTTGTCATTTCTCCGCCTACCGATCCGTTTGCCCGTGATACGGTATCCGATCCGAGCTGCACGCCAAATTCCTGGGCAATTTCATACTTTACTTGGTCCATGTATGCCTCAATGCCCGGTACCAACAATTTATTGCTGTTTCTCGCCATCATCATTCTCCTTTTTTTAAATTGGCTCCTCTTTCTGCCGCCCGTATTGCGGCATCAGCCTTTATGAATAGTATCATCCTCCGGAAAATAATTATGTTTGGAAACAGTTGTATTTGCATGCACCCGGAGCCGGTTTTGACAGATATTGCGGCCATAAAGCGTTGATGCGCGGGCATGCTAATGAAGCAGGCAACCTGAAATAATGGAGGGGACGGCATGGCCAAACGAAAAGCTGAATTTGATGCAGCCGCAAAACATAACAAAACCCCGAAAGAAAATCTGGCCGAAACAGAATTCTCCGCAGAATTTGCCCGCGGGGAAGAAGCGGTGAAAGGGGCAAACCGCAATTCAAAAAAAGGCAGGAAAGGGCGTTCATGAACCGCAGAAAACAAAATGTCCGGGAAGAAGCGGGGCTGGAATTCGGGGACATCAATGCCGGGAAGATATATGAAATCATGGCTCAAAGAGGAGCCGGAAAAAAAAAGAAAAAATGCAAAAAAAATAAAGAATGAGGATGGCGGCCGCCATCCTTTTTTGCGGAAATGGCAGGGGGAATTCCCCCGTTTGATCACGAATTACCACCATATCATCCATCTTGCAATTTCATTTGACATATCTTCTCAAAAAGAATATGTTCTTAAATAGCAGCCGGAAACCTTTATGCAGCAGACCTTTTCTGGGCATTTGCTGAAAACTGAAATGATGATGAATCCAGGGGCATGCTTCTTATGAAGAAGGGGAGAACAAATTTGGGAACAGATCGGTTTATGAGCCAAAAGAAAAGGGGACTTGTGTTAAGAGATCATGAACAGCTTTACAGGACCCTTTTTTTGGAAGCAATGGATGCGATTGTATTTTGGGATCAAAACGGCCGGATCCTGTTGGCAAACGAAGCCGCTTTAAAAATTTTCGAGTGCACGATGGAGGAGTTTATCGGGAAAAAGCTGAGCGATTTTGTTTATGTCGAAAACGGCGGGAATTGCCGGGAGTTCAACAGGCTGAACCACATCCCGGCAGCCCGCGAAGAACTGCTCTTTAAAATGCCGAACGGGCAGCTGAAGCATCTCGAGTTTACATCCCGGTATATCAGCGCAGAAAATTACCATGTGACCATTTTCCGCAATGTCAGCAGCCGTTACAAGATGGAACAGACGCTGCGGGACAGCGAGGAACGGTTCCGGAAAGTGTTCGAAGGATCGATCGACGGGATGGTCTTATGGAACTGGGATTTGAAAATTGTCGATATTAACCCTGCAGCCGCGAACTATTTCGACTGCAGCCGGGAAGATGCGATCGGGAAGAAAATCCAAAATTTATTGCTTACCAATGACGAAAAAGTGCAAAAAGATTTTCTCCGCCATCTTTTTCAGTTGAAAGAGAACGGGACGGCAGATTATTTGTTTAATGTTTCAAAAGCCAATGAAACGAAATATTATGAGATCACGTCAAAAGGGAACCTGACATCGAATATGAATTTAACGGTCATCCGGGATATTACCGAAAGAAGGGCGATGCAGGAGCAGCTCCGCAAATCGGATACCCTGAATATTGTCGGGGAGCTCGCGGCCGGCATTGCCCACGAAATCCGCAATCCGATGACAGCTTTGAAAGGTTTTATCCAGCTGCTGCAAAACAGCATGAAAGAGGAAGAGCATTCATTATATTTTAACGTGATTACATCGGAACTGGCGCGGATTGAAACAATTATTACCGACTTTCTGGTGCTGGCAAAGCCGCAGGCAATCCAGTTCCAAAATCATGATATCCGGAAAATCATGCGCGATACGATTGGTTTGCTGAATGCGCAAGCGCTGATGCACAATATCCAGATTTCCTGCCGCTTTGACGATGGGCTTCCGGATGTTTATTGCGAAGGCAACCAGCTTAAGCAGGTCTTTATCAATATCATTAAAAATGCAATAGAAGTCATGCCGGACGGAGGAAAAATAGATATCAAGATTTGTTACGAAAAGGAAAGAGGGCTGGTCCATACAAGCATTCGCGATGAAGGGGAAGGCATCCCGGACGATAAAATTGAAAAGCTGGGCGAGCCGTTCTATACGACAAAAGAAAGAGGAACCGGACTTGGTTTGATGATCAGTTATAAAATCATAAAGGAGCATAAAGGCTTCATTCAAGTCCAAAGCAAAGTACGGGAAGGCACAACTTTTCATATCTTTCTTCCCGTGCAGCAGGAAGCAGGTGATGAAAATGGCTTTTATTTGGCTGGAAAGCCCAATCGGACCTTTAACAGTAAGGGCTGATGAAAAAGGCATTACGGCCGTTTCTTTCGGCAAAACAGATGAAGAGGGTATGCCGGAACCCCGCCACCCGCTGCTTTTGCGCGCAGCCAGTGAACTGGAAGCGTATTTTGCAAAGAAAAGAACCCGTTTTGATGTGCCGGTTTCTGTCTCCGGCACTCCCTTTCAAATGGTGGTTTGGGAAGCGCTCAAAAAAATTCCGTATGGAGAAACGTGCTCGTATAAAGACATCGCTGAGGCTGTCGGGAACCCGAAAGCCGTGCGGGCCGTCGGGCAGGCGAACCGGAAAAACCCTGTTCCGATCCTGATCCCCTGCCACCGCGTGATCGGAAAAGACAAGTCGTTAACAGGCTATGCCGGGAGCCGGATCGATCAAAAGGCATTCCTGCTCCATCTTGAAGGGACGATGATCTAAAAGGGGCAAAGTTTTGAAATCCCGCGCGGACCAAGGTTCAACTTTTATCTCTTTTGTTTTTCCATTGTAAAAATTTTTCCAAATCCGGGGTCACTTGCGTCAGGAGAAAAGCAAGCACGGCGGTGTCGTCAACAAGGCCTGCGCCGGCAAGAAAATCAGGGATGATGTCAATGGGAGATACGAAATAAATAAGGCCGATTACAATCATGAGAATCGTCCGGTACGGAACGGTGCGGTATTCGCCTTTTGCCCATGCCCTGACAAGCTGGAAAAGGACGCGGATTTTACTCCACATATTGGCAAGCGTGATTTTGTTGGAGAGTGCTTTTTTCTCCGCGCGGTTAACCAGATCGCCGGTTTTTTTCCGGTCGTTTAAATACTGTTTTGCTTTTGAACGAAATAACCATCCGGCTGCTTTGGCCAACAGAAAATTTTTTGCCATCTGCTTCACTTCTTTCATGTCTTTTTCTCTTTTATTTTTCCACTGCGTGACCAAAAAAAACATGGAGCGGTGAAAAACGGGTGGTTTTTTCGGGAGATGTGAAAATTTTTGGCGAAAATTTTGTCTAATATTGCGATTGTATTTACATTTCTGTCAAGACCTGCGATACTACTTTAGTAATGGTAAAATAAGCAGGGTGGGGGCAGGGATTTTGCGCCTTTCCGGCTTGCAGAGAACTTTTGCCACGATGCCATCATGCGGAAAACCGGCAGAATAGTCCGCCATTTTCCATGTGTAACACCTCACATTTTTTGAAGCATAATCGGGGGATAACAATCATTCAATAGAAAAAGAGAACTAAAGGAGAATTTGAAAGTGGACACGCACATGTTAGATGAGAACAAGTATCTTTACAGAATTCAGAAAAAACGTCAGGAAATGATAGAGCTTGGGAAAAAACTGGGCCTGACGCATGAGAAAACGGTCCGGTGCAGCCAGCAGCTGGATTCGCTCATGAATGAGTATGAAGCCTATCGAAAGCAGCACAACGCCCGGTCATCCGAAATGGTGATTATCCGGGAAATGTCATTCATATTGTATGAAAAAGTGCAGCGGCTCAATCTGGCTGAAGCGAGAAAAACGTATAAAGCCATGCAGCTTGTTTAACAAACAGGGGAACTGCTTCCAACCTTTGCATCTTGGTTTTTCTCCTTTGAGTGCGGATGAATCCCTGATCAATATTCCGGATGAATATGTTTCCCGCCCGCCTTTTTGTTTGGACTGGTTTTGGCCGGGTAATAAAACCCGGCTTTCTTCTGATTGATTTACAACAGCCGGGTTTGGACTGCTTTCGATCTTTTTACAAACATAAAAAACCCGGCAGATGGCCCGTGCTGTCCATCTGCCGGAATGCAAAAACCGGCATGGGCTATGTCCGCATGCCGGTTTTTGCTTTATTTTTCCGCGATGGCAATGTCACCTTCGCGGACTTCCGCTTTTAAGTTTTTGCTTTCCGGATGGTCGAGGATAAAGTCGGCAATCCGGTCTTCAATTTTTTCCTGGATAACGCGGCGGATCGGGCGGGCCCCAAATGCCGGGTCATAACCGAGTTCGGCGATTTTTTCTTTCGCTTCTGCTGTCACGTCAAGCGTAATCGCTTGTTCGTTCAGCGTTTCATTCAGTTCGCCGAGCATCAGGTCAACAATTTTAACCAAATGTTCTTTTTCAAGTGGTTTAAATTCGATAATGCTGTCGAAACGGTTCAGAAACTCCGGTTTGAAGAAGTCGCCGAGTGAATCGAGAATATTCGATTCTTTGATCGCTTCACTTTTAGCGAACCCGACTGTTTTATGCTTAAATTGGGTGCCGGCGTTGCTCGTCATAATGATGACGGTATCTTTGAAGCTGACCGTCCGCCCTTGGGCATCGGTTAAGCGCCCGTCATCGAGAATTTGCAGAAACATATTCAAAACATCCGGGTGCGCTTTTTCAATTTCGTCGAGCAAAATAATGCTGTACGGGTTGCGGCGCACTTTTTCCGTCAGTTGGCCGGCATCTTCATAACCGACATAGCCGGCAGGTGCCCCGATCAGTTTCGAGACGCTGTGTTTTTCCATATATTCGCTCATGTCAAGCCGGATCATCGCATCTTTCGTGCCGAACAGTTCTTCCGCGAGCCGTTTTGTCAGTTCCGTTTTTCCGACGCCGGTCGGGCCGACGAACAGGAACGAACCGATCGGGCGGCTTTTCGCTTTCAGGCCGGCACGCGAACGGCGGATTGCTTTCGCCACTTTCCGGACCGCTTCATCCTGGCCGATCACTTTTTTAGCGAGGTTTTCTTCCAGATGCTGCAGTTTTTTCGCTTCATCCGCTTCGAGTTTGCCGACCGGAATACCCGTTTTCTTTTCGACGATTTCCTGAATTTGCGTGACATCGACAACCGGTTTGGCTTCGGTTTGTCCGGAAGCAGCCAGCTCGTTCAGTTTTTGTTCTTCTTTTTTCAGTTCGGCTGCCTTTTCATAGTTTTCCGTTGCAAGCGCAGCTTGTTTTTCCTGCGCAATTTCAGCAAGCCGTTTTTGAATATCTTCTTTGCTCGGAACCGCAATCGTCAGGTTCAATTTCGAACCGGCTTCATCCATCAGGTCGATCGCCTTATCCGGCAGGAAGCGGTCTTGGATGTAGCGGTGCGACAACTTCGCACAAGCTTCAATCGCTTCATCGGTATAGGAAACGTGGTGGTAGTTTTCATACCGGTCTTTTAAGCCGCGCAAAATCATGACGGTTTCTTCGGGGCTTGGTTCATTGACCTGTACCGGTTGGAAACGCCGTTCAAGTGCGGCATCTTTTTCAATTTGCCGGTATTCTTTCAAAGTGGTCGCGCCGATAACCTGGATTTCGCCGCGGGCAAGCGCCGGTTTCAAAATATTGCCTGCGTCCATCGAACCTTCTGCAGAACCTGCGCCGACAAGCAGGTGAATTTCGTCAATAAACAGAAGCACGTTTTTCCGTTGTTCCAGTTCGGCAATCAATTTTTTCATCCGTTCTTCAAATTGGCCGCGGATTCCCGTGTTTGCGACAAGCGAAGCCACATCGAGTAAGTAAACTTCTTTATGCCGCAGTTTTGCCGGAACCTGTTTTTCGGCAATTTTTAAAGCGAGCCCTTCTGCAATGGCGGTTTTCCCGACGCCCGGTTCGCCGATTAACACCGGGTTGTTTTTATTGCGCCGGTTTAAGATTTCAATGACGCGGGCGATTTCTTCATCACGGCCGATGACAGGGTCAATTTGCCCGGCCCGTGCAGCAGCGGTCAGGTTGCGGCCAAACTGGTCAAGTAGTCCGCTGCCGCCGCCTTGTGTTTGCGTTTGTACGGTTTGTTTCACGCCGTTTGGCTGGAACCCGTTGGCATTCATTTGGTTAAAGAGGTCGTTGAATCCTCCGAATCCGAAATTTCCAAATCCGTTATTCATAAACATGCCTCCCCAGTTGTTTTCGAATTTTGCCCGTTCTTTTTGGTAGCAGGACTGGCACAGATTCAATGTTTTTTGGTTTCCGTTCACATTTATATGCATCCCGATCGTCGCTTCGTTTTGATGGCATTTGTCACATAACATCAAACATTCCTCCTTTGATCGGTTTGATTTTGACTATCTTTGACTAATGAGATTGAAAAACAATCAAAGCGCTTTGATTTGCTTTGACCTTAATTGGAAATCAGTATAGCTCAAAATTTCACAAGATGCAAATCTTTTGCATGCACCCCTTTGATGCATTTTGGCCATTACAGTAGAAAGGCAAAGTCATTTGTCTTGTGCTGAAAATAGGAAACGGCATCTGCGAGTCACCTTTTGACTATTTTTGACCTTTCTAATATCATGATACAACTGCGCGGCCCGAAAATCAAAAGATCTGCATTTGTCATTTGCGCTATCGGCCAATGGCACCATCTTATAATTGACTATCTTTGACCTTTGCCTATAGTATATGACAACTTTTTTTGTTTGTAAAGGGTTTTTTTGACTTTTTTTGACCAATTTTTTAGCGGCGGAAATGAACCGGCCGGGCTATTTTAAGAAAGCGGGACATAGGATAGTAACGGAGACGGCAGGTTGTCTTATTTTTTCTTAAAGGGGTGCAGGCGTTGAATAAGTGGGGCTTTGCTGTCCAAATCGCAGCCGTATATATTGGAACGGTGATCGGGGCAGGGTTTGCAACAGGGAAAGAAATTACCGTTTTTTTTACACAGTTTGGGCTGTATGGATTGCTTGCCATCTGCCTTTCAGGGTTTTTATTTATTTTCTTTGGCACAAAAATGATGGAAAAAGCGATCGATTTACATGCGGATTCCTATGAAACCTTAAACCGGTATTTATTTGGCAAAAAAGCGGCCGGTTTCGTGAATGTGATGATGATGGCCATGCTATTCGGGGTCTGTGGCGTCATGCTGTCCGGTGCGGGTGCTGTTTTCGAGGAACAGCTCCGTGTTGGCAGGGGGACAGGGATTTTATTGACGGTGCTGCTCGCCTTTTTTGTCATGTGCTTTGGCATCAAGGGGCTGCTTGGCGTCAACACGTTTGTCGTGCCTTTGATGCTTTTGTTTAATTTTCTCCTTTTGTCGCAGTCCGTCCAGTCACCCGGATTTATTCAGGCGCTTATGGCCCGGCCGGAAAGTGTTGATATGCCCCGTGCCCTTCTCCGTGCCCTTTCCTATGCGGCTTTGAATTTGGCGCTCGCGCAGGCGGTGCTTGTCCCGGTTGCGGCGGAAGTGAAAGATAAGGAAGTCGTCCGTGCAGGCGGGATACTGGGCGGGGTGTTTTTAACGCTCATCCTGATTTCCAGCCATTTGTCACTGGTTACGCTGCCAGATGTTGCCAAAGTGGAGATTCCGATGGCGCATATTGTGAAAGCGAGTTTTCCGGGCATTTACTTTATTTATGTTCTGCTGATTTTCGGGGAAATTTTCACTTCTATTATCGGGGATGCCTACGGGCTTGAGCGGCAAATGCAAAAATATATGCCGATGAAAAGCGGTTTGCTGTACGGGTTGATTTTTTCCGCCATTCTGCTGATCAGCAGCTTGCATTACGGCCCGCTGCTCTCGGTTTTATATCCGTTGTTCGGTTACTTCAGCCTTGTTTTTATGATGGCGCTCGGGATAAAGACGATCCGGGGGTGACAGGTGAACGCCATAAAAACAGCTTTGCGCGGTTGTTGTGCAGCGCAACAACTATTTATGGCGGAGAAATGCAGAAAAAAAGCCGTCCCCTGCTTAAAAAATCGGCAGGAAGACGACAAGCAGCAAATCAAAGGTAAGATGCGACAAAATTTGCGCGGGCAGGCTCCGTTTCTTTGCATACAGCAGCCCCCAGAAAATCGAACCGGCAAAAGCGGCAATGACCATGATTTTTAATCCGCAGTAAAAATAAACGGATGCGTTCAATACGGCGGAAATCAAAATGGCATATTTTGCTTCCATCCTTTTCATGAGCCGGGTCTGAACAAACGAACGCCAAAAAATTTCTTCCCCGGGAATGAGGATCAGGACAAGTGCTAAGTAATGCCAGAAAGTTTCGGGCGAAAAGCGCCTGTATGCGCGGGCGACTTCGTTGTCAAGCCCGCCCGGCAAAAAACCGAGAACCGTATTGCCAATTCTGAAAATAATATAGAGAAGAAAACCCGAAAAGATGCCATACAGCAGCAATTGAAGGTACGGAAGCTTTTCGTGTTTTTCTGATTTTCCAAGGAAAACCGTGTAACTGATCAAAAACAGCATCGCTCCGGAATATAAATACCAAAAAACAGAGATATCCCGGAACGTAATATATAGCAGAAGGTGGGCGATCAAGATACTTCCGAGAAGCTTTGTATCCACCATGTTTTTTGCCACCGCCAATGCGCTCCTTTCTTAAGTTCGAAAACCGCCGGCCAAAAAGCCGGGAAGGGCCAAAAAAGAGATCCGGCCCCGCAGTCCGGCCTTCGCGGCATTGGGCCAAACAAAAATACATTGAATATTTTAGCAGAGAAACGGGGAAAAAGGTATCCGGGAAAATAATGTTAAAAAATTCACAATCATGGAAATGGAAGTAAAAAAACCGGCATGTGCCGGTTTTTTTACTGCGCGGTAAGCGTTTAAATTAACGCAAAGCCGAATGGATAACCTGATAATTTTTATGGTTTACCACTGTTTTTTCATCAAGTTCCAGTTCCTGATAGTTTTCCATATAGGTTAAATCCACGATGACCGAGTTCTCGTTCACCTTTTCGACAATCCCTTGAAGCCCGTCTTTAAATTCAATGATGTCACCAATTTGTGCTTTTTTCATTGCGGTCCCCCCGTAAGAAAGTATTGTAACCAGTTTGCACTATTTTTCTGAAAAGTTCAAGGCGAAAAGAACGGAAAAATACAAAACGGGCCTGTTTAAAAAAATCCCGGAAGCAAACAAGAAGGCGGCAGGAAGAATGTGGTACAATACTGGGTGGGGTGGTCGTATGTCGGAAGAAGAATTCAGACAGGAAATCAACCGGCTTCGCAACAGGGAAATCGAAGAATTATTCGTCAGCCGTGAAGATTTTATGGACTTCTGGAAAGTGCTTGTTGCCGAGGAAGACTTTAAGCATTTTAGGGGCATTGCACTACGCGGCGGTCATGTCCGCTATATTTATTTGGATGAGCCGGAAATCTGACCGGGGTATGCATAATTTTGTGCATTTTTAAGCAAAATGAAGTCAACTCTAATGATTGTTTTATTTGGAAAGGCATGTTATTCTATTACGGGGATTTTGTTTTTCCCGCACTGTGCAAAATTTGTCATTTTTTGCTCCGGCCGGGGACATGCGTGTTCCCGGTTTCGGGCGAGCCATGTTTTTGGCACGGATGGGCCGCGCAGACTTTGAGGGAGCAGCCTGCTGAATAGCCGGGGATGAACGGTGTTTGCAGGAGTCCCGGCATCGCTGCGGTTTTTTCAACCCCGTTTGTAAAATTTGTCATTTGTATGAAGATGGTTGATAATATTGACGAAAAATGTACAGTGCATTATTTTTAGAACTATATTATAGAAAAGGAGTCGTTCTACCCATGGCTGAAAAACAATTTAAAGTAACAGCAGATACAGGAATCCACGCACGTCCTGCTACATTGCTCGTACAAACGGCAAGCAAATTCGATTCAGATATCCAATTGCAGTATAAGGATAAGAAAGTGAACCTGAAATCGATCATGGGGGTTATGTCCCTTGGAATCGGCAAAGGCGCCGATATTACCATTTCTGCAGAAGGCAACGATGCACAAGATGCATTGAACGCTCTGGCTGAATTAATGAAAAAAGAGGGTCTGGGCGAATAATGTCAACCATTTTAAAAGGTATAGCAGCATCCAACGGGATTGCCATCGCAAAAGCATATCGTCTGGTAGAACCGGATTTGTCTTTTGAAAAAAGGCCTGTCCAGAATGTTTCAGATGAAGTGAAACGCTTTAATGCTGCTGTGTCTGAATCCAAGTCTGAACTGCAGGCGATCAGGGAGCATGCAATGAAGGCGCTGGGGGCGGACAAAGCAGCGATCTTTGATGCGCATTTGCTCGTTTTGGAAGATCCGGAACTGTTGATGCCAGTCCAGGATAAAATCAGGGATGACCAGGTCAATGCGGAATACGCATTGAAAGAAGTTGCTGATATGTTCGTGACCATGTTCGAACAAATGGATAACGAATATATGCGCGAACGTGCGGCGGATATCCGCGACGTGACAAAACGGATTCTGGCCCATCTGCTGAAGGTGGAAATTCCGAATCCGAGCATGATCTCGGAAGAAGTCATTGTCATTGCTGAAGACTTGACCCCTTCTGATACGGCGCAGTTGAACCGCCAGTATGTAAAAGGGTTTGCAACAAATGTCGGTGGGCGTACGTCCCACTCTGCGATTATGGCGCGTTCTTTGGAAATTCCGGCAGTCGTCGGGACGAAAACGGCGATCCAGGATATCCAAAATGGCGACCTTGTCATCGTGGACGGCAACAGCGGCGATGTCTATGTCAATCCGACACCTGAAATTGTCGATGAATACAAACAAAAGCAGGAACAGTTTGAACGGCAAAAAGCCGAATGGGCGAAGCTGGTCAATGAAAAATCCGTTTCGAAAGACGGCCATACGGTTGAACTGGTTGCCAATATCGGCACCCCGAACGATCTCGACGGCGTGATCCGGAACGGCGGGGAAGGCGTCGGCCTGTACCGTACAGAGTTCCTCTATATGGGCAGGGACGAGCTTCCGTCAGAAGAAGTGCAGTTTGAAGCCTATAAAGCGGTGCTTGAAGGCTTAAAAGGCAAGCCGGTTGTGGTCCGTACGCTTGATATCGGCGGCGACAAAAAACTGCCGTACTTGCCGCTTCCGGAAGAAATGAACCCGTTCCTCGGCTTCCGTGCGATCCGCTTGTGCCTGGACAGACAGGATATTTTCCGCACCCAGCTGCGTGCGTTGCTCCGCGCGAGCGCATACGGCAACCTGAAAATTATGTTCCCAATGATTTCCAATCTGGATGAATTCCGAAAAGCAAAAGCGATTCTTTTGGAAGAAAAAGAAAAGCTTATCCAGGAAGGCGTGCAGGTTGCAGATCATATCGAAGTCGGCATTATGGTTGAAATTCCTTCCACTGCCGTAATGGCTGATTTGTTTGCAAAAGAAGTCGATTTCTTCAGTGTCGGCACAAACGATCTGATCCAGTACACGATGGCTGCAGACCGTATGAACGAACATATTTCGTATTTGTACCAGCCGTATAACCCGGCCATATTACGCCTTGTGAAACGCGTCATTGATGCGGCGCACAAAGAAGGCAAATGGGCCGGCATGTGCGGCGAAATGGCCGGAGACGAAATCGCCATTCCGATTCTGCTCGGCCTTGGCCTTGATGAATTTTCAATGAGCGCTTCTTCGATTTTAAGGGCCCGTTCTCAAATCAGGAACCTGAATAAGGTGGATATGGAAAAACTTGCAGAAGACGTTTTGAACTTCACAACGAATGAAGAAGTAAAGGAACACGTGAAAAAAGTTCTTTCAAAAGCATAGAAAATTTTTTCAAAAACAGGTTTAGGTGCGAAGGAAGCGGGTATATATAAACCAGCCCAGTATTAAGGGTAGGATTGGTATCCAGTATTGTTACAATACCGGATGTATATCGTTTCTTTCTCATTTTTCCCCCTATTTTTGCCGAGTGGCTTTTGCCATTCGGCTTTTTTTGAATTGGGCTTTGGCGGACCGCACATCAAAACGCCGGATGTTCTTTTTTGCGGGAAAATGAAGGGGAACCCGGTTTGAAGCTTTATCGTGCATGGACGGGGAAAAATCGTTTATAATGAAGACAGGCTTTTGTGAACATAAAGATACAGGGAGGGATTTTGAATGGATTTAGGGTTGAAAGGCAAAACCGCCCTTGTTGTCGCTTCCAGCCAGGGGCTCGGGAAAGCGGTGGCCAAACAACTTGTAATGGAAGGCGCAGATGTCCTCATTACAAGCCGGAATGAAGAAAAACTGCAGGCGGCAAAAGAAGAATTATCCGCTTGCGGCACCGGGAAAGTGGCGTATATCCGGGCAGACATTACCCATCCGGAAGATATCCGCGCCATGGTGCAAAAAGCACGGGATACATTCGGCAGGCTGGATATACTGGTCAACAATGCAGGGGGACCGCCGGCCGGAAGTTTTGAAGATATGGCGGATGAAGACTGGCAAAAATCATTCGAACTGAATCTGCTTTCGTACATACGCATCATCAGGGAAGCATTGCCGCTTTTAAAGAAAAACGGCGGCCGGATTATCAACATTGCCTCTTCATCCATTAAGGAGCCGATCCCGGGGCTGATTTTGTCGAATACGTTCCGGACGGGCATTGTGGGACTTTCGAAAACGCTGGCGGAAGAATTTGCCCCGTACCAAATCCTTGTGAATACGGTCGGCCCGGGCAGAATTGCAACGGACCGGATTGTACATCTTGACAAAGTGACAGCGGAGAAAACCGGAAAATCGATGGAAGAAGTCCAGGCAAAGGAACTGGAGTCGATTCCGCTCGGCAGATACGGCGAACCGGACGAATTCGGGAGGTTTGTTGCGTTTCTGGCTTCAGAAGCCAATTCCTACGTTACCGGAAGCAGCTTCCTGATCGACGGCGGAAAAGTCAAATCGATTTAATCTGTCAGGTTTAAAGCAGGGCATGCGGGGTATAAATTAGAGGAAAGATTGTTTTCTTCCTTGAACCCCCATGTTTGCTTTTGGCCTGCTGTGATGCAGGTTTTTTTGTTTATTTGCGAAGAAAGGGGAGCTAGGATGAAAAAGATCGGATTTATCGGGTTAGGCGTAATGGGCCGGAACATGGCGCAAAATTTGCGGAATGCAGGGTATCCGCTTTTTGTCTATAACCGTACAAAAGAAAAGGCGGAGCCGCTTCTCAAAGCGGGAGCCGAATGGTGCAGCACGCCGGCGGAAACGGCTGCAAAATCAGATATCGTCATTACGATGGTCGGCTATCCGCACGATGTGGAAGAAGTGTATTTCGGTGAAAACGGACTGCTTGGCGCGGCGAAAGAAGGAACAATCCTGATCGATATGACCACTTCCACGCCGACCCTTGCCAAAAAGATTTATGAAGCGGCGAAAGCAAGACAGGTGAAGGCGCTCGATGCACCGGTTTCCGGCGGCGATATTGGGGCGCAAAAAGGCAATTTGACGATTATGGCAGGCGGCGACAAATCGGTATTTGAAGAAGTAAAACCGGTTTTTCACGTACTCGGGGAAAATATCGTGCTGCAGGGCGGCCCGGGATCCGGCCAGCATACAAAAATGTGCAACCAGATTGCCATAGCCTCCAATATGATCGGCGTGACGGAGTCGGTTGTGTATGCGCAAAAAGCAGGGCTCGATCCGGAAAAAGTGCTCAAATCCATCAGCGCCGGGGCAGCCGGAAGCTGGTCAATGTCCAATCTTGTTCCGCGGATGCTTGCGGGCGATTATTCTCCGGGCTTTTTTATCAAGCATTTTATTAAAGATATGAAAATCGCCCTTCATGAAGCGGAAAAAATGGGGCTTGACCTGCCGGGGCTTGCACTCAGCAAAAAATTATATGAAGAACTGGCCGCAAAAGGCGAAGAAAACAGCGGCACACAAGCATTGATTAAATATTGGTCCAAGTAAAGTTTGCCCGCCGGCATATGCCGGCGGGCTGTTTTAGTTTTATGCGGGCGGGAAGCCAGTATGGTTTAACGCAGGCTTCTATTCCTTAGGCGAACGCGGCGCCAGCAAAGGAATGAAAATATATTTCATTTTTAGTATGATGCCCATTGCGCTTGAATGCGGCACCAGCGGGAAAAATGAGAATCAGCCGGCGCATCGTTTCAGGATAGGTTTGCAACAAACTTTTCCATGCGCGCAAGCCCTTTTTCGAGCTGATCCATGCTGCATGCGTAGGACATCCGGAACCAGCCTTCGCCGTACTTTGAAAAAGCGCTGCCTGGGACAACCGCGACTTTTTGCTGTTTTGCCAGATCGACCGCAAAATCGAAAGAGGACCGCTTCAACGCTTCCGGCACCTTCGCGAATACGTAAAAAGCCCCGTCCGGTTTCACATACCCGATGCCGATCTCATCCAGCCTCTTGCATACATAGTCTCTCCGTTTTTCATATTCCTTTTTCATGGCGTGTGCGTCATCGATGCCGGCTGTCAGCGCTTCAAGCGCCGCCATCTGGGAAATGGAAGGCGCGCACGACACATTATACTGGTGGACTTTTAAAACATGCTTTGTGAGCCATTCCGGCGCAAACACGAAGCCGATCCGCCAGCCGGTCATCGAGTGGGACTTTGAGACGCCGTTAATGACAATGGTCTGCTCCGGCAAAAACGAAGCGATCGAGGCGTGCTGCAGATTGTACGTTAACTCGCTGTAAATTTCATCGGCAAGAATAAAAATATCACGGCCGCGGATCAGGTCTGCGATTTCCTGCAATTCCGCCTTTTCGAGCGTCACCCCAGTCGGATTGGAAGGGTACGGCAAAATGATGCATTTCGTGTTGGCTGTAATAGCCTGGCGGATGAGATCTGCGGTTAGCTTAAACCGGTTTGCCCTTGTGTCTACATGCACCGGAACGGCTCCGCACAGGCGGATGGCTGGTTCATACCCCGGGTAAACAGGCCCGGGGAGGATAACTTCGGAACCGGGCGTCAATACGGTTCTGAGCGTAATATCGATCGCCTCGCTGGCGCCGATTGTGACTATGACTTCCGTTTCCGGTTTATAAGACAGGTTGTATTTCGTTTTGACAAATTGTGCTGCAGCCTTGCGCAAAGCAAGGTCGCCGGCATTGTGGGTATAGGTTGTCCTGTTTTCTTCAATGGCACGGATCCCAGCTTGCTTGACATGTTCCGGCGTTTTAAAATCGGGCTGGCCGATTGTAAATGAGACCATGTCTTCGATTCCGGCAACCATGTTTGAAAACTTGCGGATGCCGGATATTTCAATTTCCTGTACATGCGGGTTCAGTAAATGTTCCAAAACCGGTTTCCTCCCCTTTAACGGATTGCTTTTCATCAAATATGTATGTCCTGTTCTTCTTAATCTTACCACGCTTAAACATTTGTGAAAAAGCAATCTTTTCCGTTTGCCCTTTTTCAGGTGAAAAATTCCGGTCCATCTGCCGATATAATTCATGTGGGCAAATATTGAAAACCGGGCAGTGCAAAAATGCTCTGCGCCGGATTTTCATACGTTTTAGAACGAGGGGGCAAAAAATGATGAGTCTGGAGCACGATATTTTACTGGAAAGCGGCACAAATGAAGTTGAGATTGTAGAATTTTCTGTCGCACAAAATCATTACGGCATCAATGTCATTAAAGTGAAGGAAATTATCATGCCGGCTGCGGTCACCACCATTCCGCACGCCCATCCAAATATTGAAGGGATTATCCAGCTGCGCGGGGAAATACTGCCGGTTGTCAATTTGCGCAAAGTACTTGGGCATCCGCCGGAAACGGGCGAGGATGACAAATTTATCGTGACGGAGTTCAACCAGCAAAAAATCGTCTTTCATGTGGACAATGTTTCAAAAATCCACCGGTTTTCCTGGGATCAAATTGAAAAACCGTCCGGGATGTATGCAGGCACCGATACACAGGTGATCGGCGTAGTAAAGAAAGAAGACACGATGATTTTACTGCTTGATTTTGAAAAAATGATTGCGGAAATCAACCCGGAAGCAACGATCCGGGTGGAAGAAGTCAAAAAGCTTGGAAAGCGGGAGCGGAACAATAAACGGATTGTGATTGCGGAAGATTCCGGCCTGCTCAGGGAATTGCTCCGCGATACGCTGCTTGAAGCCGGGTATGAACAAATTGCGTTTTTTGAAAACGGGAAAGATGCATACGAATATTTATCCGGGATTGCAGAAAGCGGAAAAGAGATAAAGGATGAAGTCCAGCTTGTGATTACGGATATTGAAATGCCGCAAATGGACGGGCACCATTTAACGAAAAAAATAAAAGAAGACCCTGCCTTAAAAGTGCTGCCGGTGATCATTTTCTCATCGCTGATCACGGATGCCTTGAGGCATAAAGGGGAAATGGTCGGCGCCGATGCCCAAATCAGCAAGCCTGAAATCAACCAGCTGATCCTTGCGATGGACGAAAAAGTGCTGTAACGCAGAAAAGCCCCCGGCCAATCGCGGAGGGCTTTCCTGCATGGTTGCGTATCATTATTCATCCCGGGCGGGGTCTTTACCCGGTTTGGGGCTTTTCCATTATTTGGCTTGCACTTGCTGCGGCCATCCTTTAGAAAAAGGAGTCGCCCAGTTTTTTGAAAACCGGTTTGCAATTTTTCCTGCCGGTGCGGGGCTGCCCCGGTTGCTGCTGTTTTTCCGTGAGCCCGGTATACCGTTCAAGCAGTTGCTTTGCCTGGCTTAAAGGCATGCGGCATTTCGGGTTCCTTGTTTTATGGTCCAGGTAGCCGAGATGGGGGAGGTTTTTAAAATCGTCTTTTGACGGCGGAATATGAAACGTATAATCACCGCACTTTACAAGCACATCAGACTGTTGCTGGCTGTACTTCGGATGCTCGGAAAAGTGGAGCCCGACTTTCAGCGCTTTCCCTTCCCGGACCATTTTTTCGAGCGCTTTTTTCTTTAACAGGTACAGAAATTTTGGGTTGGTTGCGGTTTTCGCATGGCGATTGACCGTGAATACAGCATAAGAGAGGTTTTCGATTGTAGGTTGTAATGGAGCAGGTTTATGCGAATTCAAATAGAGAACTCCTTTCGTTTTTAATCATGTTACTTTTTAGTCAATTATACTACTTTTCGTTTATTTTGGAAAGAAAGCAACATAAAAATGCCCATTTTTTTACATACTTCTGCAGCCGTTTGTTTTATAATGGTTCAAGAGTTATGCGATCACAAGTCTGGGAGGAAACCAGTTCATGAAGCGATTGGTGCAGTTGAAATGGATTGTTGTTTTAGTATGGGCAATGATCAGCATTTTATTGGCATGGAAAGCGCCGGCAATGGAACCATTACTCAGGGAAAAAGGCCAGATTAAGGTTCCGGAAGGCTATGCCTCGCAACGGGCGGCTGAAATCAAAAGCCGGCACCAGCAGACAGAAAACCGCGGTACAAGCGTCATCATCGTGTTCCATGACCGGGTGAAAATATCCGGCCATGAGATGGGGCGTATCCGGGGCACGCTTGAACGGCTGGAAAAAAATAAAAAACAATATGCGATTATGGAGCTGACAACTCATTTTCACGAGCCGGCCCTTAAAAGTGAGCTTGTCTCCAAAGACGGAAAAACGGTGATGGCCATTGCCAGCGTGGATCCGGGAGGAAAGTCTTTTAAAACAGTGCGCGCGGCTTTGCAGAAAGCGGTAAAAACGCCGGGCGTCGAGGTGATGATGACCGGCAACAGGCTGATCAATGAGGATGTCACGGACAGCTCGCAGGCGGGCTTGAAAAGAACAGAAGCGATTACGATTGTATTCATCCTAGCCGTCCTTGTGCTGGTGTACCGTTCAATCGTCGCGCCGCTCATTCCGCTTTTAACGGTCGGGCTTTCTTATCTTGTCAGCCAGTTTATCGTTGCGATACTCGTCGACAAGCTAGATTTTCCGGTTTCAAATTTTACGCAAATTTTTCTCGTTGCCGTTTTGTTCGGGATTGGCACGGATTATTGTATTTTGCTGCTCAGCCGCTTTAAGGAAGAACTGGCGGATGGCAAAGAAACAGTTGCGGCCATTCTTGCGACTTACCGTTCGGCCGGGAAAACGGTGCTGTTCAGCGGTATTGCCGTTCTGATCGGTTTTGCCTCGATCGGGCTTGCCAGTTCTAAACTGTACCAATCCGCTTCCGCCGTTGCGGTCGGGGTAGCCGTTTTGCTGCTTGCCTTGTTTTCAATTGTGCCGTTTTTTATGGCTGTGTTAAAGAAAGGGCTGTTCTGGCCTGTGCGCGGGGACATTTCCCAACATGAAAGCAAAATTTGGGAACGGGCCGGCCTTTTTGCGCTGGCAAGGCCGTTTCTTTCCCTTGCGATTGTGGCGGTGATCATGGTTCCGCTATTGATCAGCTATAACGGCAAGCTGTCTTTCAATTCACTTGATGAACTCGGGGACAACTACGATTCCGTAAAAGCGTTCAACATCATTGCCGCCAGTTTCGGCGCCGGGAAAGCGATGCCGGTCGAAGTCGTCCTCGAAAATGACGAGTCTGTCAAATCAAAAGACTATCTCGCTTTAATCGAGAAAATCAGCGCGGATCTGGATAAAGTCCCGCATGTTGCACAAGTTCAAAGCGCGACAAGGCCGGACGGTTCGGTGATGAAAGAAATTTATGTCAAAAACCAAGCCAAAACATTGGGCGAAGGGCTGGAAAAAAGCCATAACGGCATTCAGAAAATCAAATCAGGATTAACGGGGGCATCCGGTTCTCTGGAAAACGCCAAATCAAAGTTTAAAGAAGCAACCGACGGGATCGGGGAGCTGGAGGCCGGTTCCGAAAAAATCTCAGCCGGCATGGGGAATTTGTCAAACTCGCTAAGCCGGATTGAAGAAGGCATCCGGAACGGTTCCGCGGGCGCGGACGAACTGAAAAGCGGGGTAAAAAACGCCCAGCAGCAGGCAAGGGAACTGCAGTCCGGCTTTAACCAGCTGTATGAAAAATACCAACTCGTCCAGTCCGGCATCCGCCAGTTTATCAGCCAAACGGACCAGTTGCCAGCTGATGTTCCGGAGCAGATCGGCTCCCTGCAAGCGGCTTACCGGGCGTTTTTAAAAGACAATCCTGAAGCGGCGCACGACCCGCAATTCCAAAAAGTGCAGCAGGCGATGAATGAGCTCGGGCTCGGCACCGGCAATGGCAATGATACAATTGCCAGCCTGTACCGCCAGATTGACACCGTCACAGCAACTTTGGAAAGCGTGGACGCAAAACTTTCAGCTATTTCCGCCGGGCTTGGCCGCTTTGCTGACGGGTTTACGCCGATCATCAACGGGCTTGATCAGCTTGAAACCGGTTTGAACCAGACTGCAGCAGGCCAGAACGAAGTGATCCGGAAAATCCCGGCGCTGCAAAAAGGGATTCAGGGGATCACGGACGGCCAGGCACAGCTGAAAACCGGCCTCAGTACGTTCGGAACCCATATGAATGAGCTTTCCGCCGGCCTTGATAAAAGCGCGGCAGGACTCGGGAAAATCGAATCCGGGTTGTACGATGCCGGTTCTTATCTGAATGATTTGGCGGATGAAACAAGTATGGAACAGTCCGGCATTTATATTCCGGATGCCCTGCTTTCAAATGCGGATTATCAGAAAGCGCTGGGCCATTATATTTCGAAAGACGGAAAAATGGTGACTTTTCATCTGATATTAACTGAAAACCCGTATTCCAACAGGGCAATGGCGGATATTGGCCATATCAACCGGGCGTTAAAAGACGCTGTAAAGGGGACAAAATTGGAAAATGCCCATATCGGGATCGGCGGCGTGTCAAGCATCAATCGCGATTTGGATAAGATGTCAAAAGCGGATTACGCGCGTACTGTCACTTTTATGCTGATCGGGGTGGCTGCCGTGCTGATGATTTTCTTACGGTCAATCGTCATGCCGCTCTATCTGCTGGCATCCCTTCTTATCACCTATTTTGCATCCGCCGGTTTGACGGAGGCCATTTTTGTCCATCTGCTTGGCTACCCGGGTATCAGCTGGGCGGTGCCGTTCTTCGGTTTTGTTATTTTAATCGCGCTTGGCACCGACTACTCCATCTTTTTGATGGAACGGTTCAATGAATACCAGCATTTGCCTGCAAAAGAAGCAATTTTGCTTGCGATGAAAAAGATGGGAACCGTTATTCTTTCCGCAGAAGTCATTCTTTCCGGCACTTTTGCGGCAATGATGCCGTCCGGCGTTTTATCGTTGCTGCAAATTGCCACCCTTACACTTACTGGTCTTCTGTTTTATGCTTTGATCATGCTGCCTTTGTTTGTGCCGGTGCTTGTAAAAATGCTTGGCAAGGCAAATTGGTGGCCCTTTATCGCAAATCAGGAGTAAAAAGGGGCGGATGGGCGGATCACTTCCGGTAATGAAGAGCATGAAAGGCAAGCGAACGGCTGCGGGACCCGGCAAATGGATGGCCGGCCAGGCGGAAAGGAACGGGCCCGGATTTCCCGCCCGCACTTTCCGCCCCGTTTTTTTGTATTTCAACTATGCTTTTCGTACATTTCCCTGTAAAATAGAAATATACTTTTTACCTGAATTTTCAGCATCAGCAAGCATTTTCTTGATGAGAAAAAGGATGATATTATGGACAATTCGAAAGCTGAAGAACAAACAAAGAAACTCCAGGAACTGCCAATTGATATTTTTTTCAGCCGGGATTTTCTTTCCAAGCTTTCCGAGACGGTCAGTGTTTTGAAAGTGGAAAATGGGCCGACGTTTAAAAATTGACCAGTCTTTTGTCCGGGAACTGGAAAACAGCCAAAAAGACGCGGCCATTACAAGAACGATCATCCATCTCGCCCACCAGCTCGGGCTTGAAGTCGTCGCGGAAGGGGTGGAGGAACAAGGGCAGGTGAAGTTTTTGCAATCGGCCCGCTGCCAGAAAGCGCAAGGATATTTCTTCAGCCGGCCTGTCCTCGCCGAAGAAGTGGAAAAGCAGCTGTTTGTGTAAAATCCGTCCGTTAAATTGTCAAAACGTATTTTCTTTTTCCCTGACTAATGGTACATTGTATGGTATGGTATAGAAAAAAGTACTTCACCAAGACGGCTCTTTCTATCGTTTTCGGTGCCAGCCGGAATCCGGGCCGCATTTTTGGACACGGAAGGAGCGTTCAAAATGAGCGAAAGAATGGACATGATTTTTATCCCGGCTGAGGCTGGATATATTAAAATTTACGTTTTCGGATTTTTGCGTGACAGTGCCTGGGGGCAGGTGTTTGCGGAATATAACGGCCTGACGGTTGTGGTAAAAGGCTATAACCGCAAGAAAACGATCATCCGGGCATTAACGAAGCTGCATGAGTCCTTATTAAAATTAAAAAAAGATTCTTAGGTTCATACGCCTTGGAAGCACCTTGGCCGGGGCGCCGGGATAGTTTGCGACGGTATCTGGCAGTTTGCCGAAGCCGTTGAATTTTTTTATATAAAATGAATGGCTGATCATTCATGAAAGGGGAGAAGGTTAATGAAAGAAAAAGTTGTCATCGTAACAGGCGGTTCAAGCGGAATGGGGAAGGCAATGGCGGCTAAATTTGCGCAGTCGGAAGCAAAAGTTGTCATTACAGGAAGAGATGAAGAAAAATTAAGGGCTACAAAAGCGGAATTGCTCCGTTACCATTCCGATATCTTCACGGTGCAAATGGACGTCCGGAAGCCGGAAGATGTAGAGAGAATGGTGGAAGAGACAGACAAAAAATTCGGGCACATTGATTTTCTTGTCAACAATGCCGCCGGAAACTTTATCTGCCCGGCGGAAAAATTATCGGTAAACGGCTGGAATGCGGTCATCAATATTGTTTTAAACGGGACATTCTATTGTTCCCGGGCAGTTGGAAACTACTGGATAGAAAAAAAGATCAAAGGGAGCATCCTCAATATGGTCGCGACTTATGCCTGGGGGGCAGGAGCTGGCGTTGCCCATTCAGCAGCGGCAAAAGCGGGTGTGTTATCCTTAACACGTACGCTTGCGGTGGAATGGGGAAAAAAATACGGCATCCGCGTGAATGCGATCGCGCCCGGCCCGATTGAAAGAACAGGCGGGGCGGGCAAGCTGTGGGAATCGGAAGAAGCGGCCCAAAGGACATTAAACAGTGTCCCGCTCGGGCGGCTCGGAACGCCGGAAGAAATTGCCGAACTTGCTTTTTTCCTGTTTTCGCCCCATGCCGCATATATCAATGGAGAAGTGGTTACAATGGACGGCGGCCAGTGGCTGAATCAGCATCCTTTTTAAACGGCCGCGAAAGGAGCGGATTATGCAGCAACTAAAAAAAGAACATTTTATTACCCATTTTTCAGCGGAAAACAAGCCGGCTTACAAAGTCCGGCTGGACGAAACGTTTGCCGTGGAGACGTTTGATTGCTACGGCGGAAAAATCACCTCGGAAAGCCAGCTCAGGACGGAAGTGGACATTCCATTTATAAACCCGGCGACCGGCCCGATTGAGATCGAAGGCGTGAAAAAAGGCGACATCCTTTGTGTCGACATTCAAAATATTGAGCTGGATGAAGCCGGTGTCATGGTGCTTTACCCCGGGATGGGGGCACTCGGCGAAGAGGTAAAAGAAACCGATACGCGCATCATCCGCGTAAAGGACGGTAACATCCAGTTTAACAGCCGCCTTCACTTTCCGGCTGCCCCGATGATCGGCGTCATCGGCGTTGCCCCGGAAAAAGGCGCAGTGCTTTGTGAAATACCCGGAGACCATGGCGGCAATATGGATACGAGATGGATCACGGCGGGGTCGAAATTGTACCTCCCCGTTTTCCATGACGGCGCCCTGCTTGCGCTCGGCGATCTTCACGCCGCAATGGGGGACGGGGAACTGGATGGTTCAGGCGTGGAAATTGGCGGTAAAGTCACCCTGCAATGCACGAAACTGGCCGGCGCTCCCGCCATCGGCATGCCGGCCGTTGAAACCAGCCAGACATGGTTTTTGATTTCATCGGCAGAAACCCTGGAAGCGGCGGCGAAAAAAGGGATGCGGGCGGCTGCAAACAGGTTCCGGGCTGCATTCGGGCTCGGGTTTAATGATGCCTACAGGCTTTTGAGCGCCACATGCTCCCTTGAAATCAGCCAGATTGTAAATCCGCTTGTGACGGTCAGAATAGCCGTGCCGAAAGCTGTTTTGCCCGATTTGTTCGCGCCGGGCCCGCTGCTTTAAATGCAGGGCACTGGAAAAGTATTCAAGAAACGGTAAGGCACTAAATGGCGGTGTCTCGCCGTTTTTATGTTTTCTTTTGGCCTTTTCAGCGGCTTCTTTTAAAGCAGGGGGTTTTTCTGCGGGACAAATCGAAAAAATGGTACAAGGTCTTCCCCGATTTCGGATAAAATAAGGACAGAAACGGCACAAAATGAAAAAATTTGCCGCCGCTCCCTTTTCTAAGCGAAGGTTTTACTGTAAAATTCGAATGGGACAGGTTATCATTTGTGTGAATAAAAGGGTGAATGCCGTTATTCAAAACCGGCACTCACGTTCGTCGAAAGGAGTCCATTATGTCTCAATTATTAGGTATTATCCAAAGGCTGCAGGCGATGCAGGAAGCAAAAGATACAGGGGAAGTCCAGCAACGGCGTTTTGAAGTGAACGGCAAGGCGCTCTGCCAGGTGAAATTTTTTCCACAAACCGGAACGTTTGAACTGGAAGTATTCGACGGGCAGAAACACGCCAGCAAGTACCAGTTTGACGACCTGGATATTGCCGCCATCGAAATTTTTGATATCGTCCAGGAAGGCTCTGATAGTTAAAAAATTTTTTCGCTCGGCATAAAGCCGGGCGTTTTTCTTTCGTCAATCAAGCCCTGTTTATGATAAAATAGTAGTGATTCATCATGCATCAACGGCAAACGAAATAAGCATCTCCTCTTGAAGGTTTTGTACCTGAAAATACGGAAGAAAAGGAGATTTTTGCAAGATGATTTCATTGCAGAGCCAGGAATTTCTTGAACCGAAAATCATGGATTTTATGATCCCGTCTGAAAAAGTGGCCCATGTGCAGGTTGGAAACAGCCTGGAACATGCTTTGCTCGTGCTGACGAAAAGCGGGTATGCCGCTGTTCCGGTTTTGGACGCCAGCTACCGGCTGCACGGCCTGATCAGTTCCGCGATGATCACCGATTCCATTTTGGGGCTGGAACGGATTGAATTTGAAAAACTGGGCGAGATTAAGGTGGAACAGGTCATGA
This sequence comes from Heyndrickxia coagulans DSM 1 = ATCC 7050, assembly GCF_000290615.1. Lineage (GTDB taxonomy): Bacteria > Bacillota > Bacilli > Bacillales > Bacillaceae_C > Weizmannia > Weizmannia coagulans. The sequence continues at coordinate 67,775 of NZ_ALAS01000057.1, read as the reverse complement.
AGGCGGACATTCCGCGGCTAAATGTGCATGACAATTTTGAAAAAGCGTTGCGTTGGCTTGTTGACCACAATTTTTTATGTGTCGAAGACGATGAAGGATTTTTTGCTGGCATTTTTACAAGGCGCTCGCTTCTGAAAGAATTGAACCATCATATTCATAAATTGAATCATTTTTAGCGGCGGCACCGCGCAAATGGCTGCGCGGTCCGTTTTTCCATAAACCAAAGAAAACGGATTGGGGTTAACATGAATTTTTCGGAGTGCCAGTTACTGTCTGTTTTAGCACAGGAGTTAAATATGCGGAAGGCAGCTGAACGCCTGTTTGTATCGCAGCCGGCCTTGTCGCAAAGGCTGCAGTCGGTTGAAAGGCAGTGGGGGGCGCAATTGTTTCTCCGCACGCAAAAAGGGTTGATCATAACGCCTGAGGGGGAACTGGTCATCCAGCTCGCCAATGAAATGCTCGAAAAGGAAGAAAATGTGCGGGAAGCCATCCGCACGCTCGACTCAAAAGTGCACGGGACATTAAAAATCGCCTGCGCCACGATCGTCGGCCAAAACTGGCTGCCGAAAGTGCTGAAAACATTCGTTGAAAAATATCCGGATGCAAAAATCTCGCTTGTCACGGGCTGGAGCAGTGAAATTTTGCGGTCCATTTACGAAGATGAAGTCCATATCGGCATTGTCCGCGGTTTGAATGAATGGAAAAGCACGAAAATCCATTTGTTTGAAGACCAGCTCTTTCTCGTGGACCAGGAAATTGACACCCTTGAAAAGCTGCCGGCTGCCGACCGGCCGTTTATCCAGTTTAAAAGCGATTCAAATTATTATCAGGAAATGATGGACTGGTGGCACCGCGAGTTTCAAACTTCCCCGAAACAAACAATCGTAGTGGACCAGATCGAAACGTGCAAGCAAATGGTTTTTAACGGCATCGGTTATGCGATTTTGCCTGCGATCACGCTGGACGGGGCGGAAATCCGCCATCTGCACAAAATTCCGCTCAAAGGGGAAGGCGGGGAGCCGCTGAAACGCGACACATGGCTCCTCGGTTATGACGCCGCGTTTCAATTGAAGCAGGTCCGCGCTTTTGTAAAAGTGGTGCGTGAATTTATTGCGGCACAGCCCCATATCCTTTAAAATGAACATATGCGCAAACTATCACATTTATCGGCGAATCAGCTGTCAGGAGGCATACATATGGACATGATGGATGCAAATGAGATCATTTCATTCATAGCAAACAGCAAAAAATCAACACCTGTAAAAGTATATGTGAAGGGAAATGTCGATGGCCTTGATTTCGGTGAGTCAGCCCGCGTTTTCGCAGGCGGCGGCATGGCTGTCATCTTTGGCGAATGGGAAGAGATTTCGGCCGTGCTGGAAGCAAACCGTGGCAAAATCGCGGATTATGTCGTGGAAAATGACCGCCGCAACTCGGCCATTCCGCTTCTCGATTTAAAAGGAATCAACGCCCGTATTGAACCTGGCGTCACGATCCGTGACCGTGTTGAAATCGGCAATAATGCCGTCATTATGATGGGGGCCGTGATCAATATTGGTGCCGTTATTGGAGAAGGCACGATGATCGACATGAACGCCGTTTTAGGCGGCCGGGCAACAGTCGGGAAGAACTGCCATATCGGAGCCGGCGCCGTGCTTGCCGGGGTCATTGAACCGCCTTCTGCAAATCCGGTTGTCATTGAGGATGATGTATTAATCGGAGCGAATGCTGTGATCCTGGAAGGCGTACGCGTCGGAAAAGGGGCGGTTGTGGCAGCCGGTGCGGTCGTCACGCAAGATGTGCCACCGCATACCGTTGTTGCAGGCATTCCGGCAAAAGTGATCAAAGAAATTGACGAAAAAACAAAATCCAAAACCGAAATCATGAAAGATCTTAGAAATTTGTAAGCCGGAAGGACGGGTGCCAAAAAACGGTGCCCGGCCTTTTTTGCCATACCGGAAAGGAAGGGCTGGATATGGAAACGAATTTGATTGCCATCAGGCGGGATCTGCATCGGATTCCCGAGCTCGGATATCAGGAGCATAAAACACAGCGGTACATCCTTGATTTTATTTCGCGTTTGCCGAAAGGCCATCTTGAAGTGAAAACATGGAAAACCGGGGTGCTTGTAAAAGTAAAGGGGACCCGCCCCAAAAAAAAGATCGGTTACCGGACGGATATAGACGGCCTGCCGATCAAAGAAGAGACAGGCTTCCCGTTTCAATCGGAACACGAAGGAAACATGCATGCGTGTGGCCACGATTTTCATATGGCGATCGCACTCGGGATTTTATCGCATTTTGCAAGCCGGCCCGTTAAGGATGATCTGATCTTTATTTTTCAGCCGGCAGAGGAAGGGCCTGGAGGGGCGGAAGCGATGCTAGAAGAAGTGCTGCGCAATGAATGGCGGCCGGACCTTGTGATGGCGCTTCATGTTGCGCCGGAATACCCGGCCGGCACGGTAGCGGTAAAAAAGGGGCTGCTGTTTGCCAATACATCCGAACTGTATATTGACCTGGAAGGAAAGGGCGGGCATGCGGCCTATCCGCAGCATACAAAGGATATGGTGGTGGCGGCGGCCCATCTGGTGACCCAGCTCCAGTCCATTATCTCACGCAATATCGACCCGCTCGACAGCGCAGTGGTGACCATCGGGAAAATCACTGGCGGCACGGTTCAAAATGCAATCGCGGAACATGCGCGCCTTGAAGGGACGATCCGCACGTTATCAAGCGAAGCCATGGAAAAAGTGAAGCACAGGATTGAAGCAATCACAAGCGGGCTTTCGGCTGGTTTTGAGTGCCGGGCGGAAATTGATTACGGCTGCAATTATTACCAGGTGTTCAATCATCCGGAAGAGACCGCCCGCTTTATGGATTTTGTCCGAAGCTACGGCGGAGCGCACCTGCATGAATGCAGGGAAGCTTTGACAGGGGAGGATTTCGGCTATATGCTGAAAGAAATCCCCGGCTTTATGTTCTGGCTCGGGGTCGGGTCTCCATACGGGCTGCATCATGCCAAATTTGCGCCGGATGAACGTGCGCTCAGGACCGCTGCCGATTTGATGGTATCCTATATTTTATCGTTGCAGTAAAAAAGAAGGGGGGCACCCCTTCTTTTTTTTGCGGCGCTATTCCTCTTTTTTGGAAAGGCAATGGTCGCATTCCAGCATGTACGATTCTGCTTGTTCTTCAATCGGCTGGCCGCATTCAGGGCATTGTTTCGCAGGCAATGTTTTGAAAAATTCAACTGGGCTCATCATCATTTTTCATCCATCTCCTTTTTCGTGTTTGGAATCATATCGGCTGTTATAAAACCATCGATGATGCCGCAATGCCGGGCCCGGGCTGTCGCGGCAAAAAAGTATGTTTTATAACAACAAATCATTTATCTTTCTGTTATAATACAGTATATACCCTAAAATTTGTTTTGTACAGTCCTTTTTGCAAAAAAATAAAAAATTCTTTTCAGGCGGGAGGAAAAAATTCGGGAAGCATTTTCCCCTGCAAAATGCCGGGCCTTTCAAACAGGCATACAAAAAAGCACCCCGATAACGGAGGCGCTGAAAAAGTGTGTTTTAAAGATGCAAAAAAACAGCGGGACACGCTGAATGGTGGTGCCCCGCCGTTTTTTGTTTTCGTTTGGACTTTCTGGCGGCTTCCTAGCAGAATGCCCCTTTTTTAAACTTCCATAATAATCGGCATAATCATCGGCCGGCGTTTCGTTTTTTCGTATAAAAACGGCGCCAGCGTATCTGTTATTTCGTTTTTGATTTCTGCCCATTGCGTCGTTTTTCGTTCCATTACTTTATTCAAGTGCTTTGTGATGATTGTTTGCGCTTCGTTGATCAAATCGCCGGATTCACGCATGTACACAAAGCCCCTTGAAATAATATCAGGGCCGGATGCAATTTTAAACTCGTTCATATTGATAGCCACAACGACAATGACGAGCCCTTCTTCAGAGAGGATGCGGCGGTCGCGCAAAACGATATTGCCGATATCGCCGATGCCGCTCCCATCGATATAGACAGAGCCGGACGGGATTTTGCCGGCAATTTCTGCGGTGTCATGGCCGAGCGCCAGCACTTCGCCATTATCCATGATAAAGCAGTTTTCTTCCGGGACGTCGCAGTCAATGGCAAGCTTGGCATGCGTCCTGAGCATCCGGTATTCCCCGTGGATCGGCATAAAATACTTCGGTTTGATCAGCCGCAGCATCAGCTTCTGTTCTTCCTGCCCGCCATGGCCTGATGTGTGCACATTGTTCAGCGAGCCGCTGATAACGTCGGCGCCGGCGCGGTACAGCAAATTAATCGTCCGGTTGATGCTCGTCGTATTGCCCGGAATCGGGGAGGAAGAAAAGACGACGGTATCGCCGGGCTGGATCTGGATCTGCCGGTGCGTGCCGTTTGCAATTCTGGACAGCGCCGCCATCGGTTCGCCCTGGGTGCCGGTGCAAAGAATGGTCACCCGGTTGGCCGGCAGGCGGTTCAATTGCTGTGTGTCAATAAACGTATCTTTCGGGGCGCGAATATAGCCCAGATCATGGCCAATTTCAATCGCCGCTTCCATGCTGCGCCCGAACACGGCAATTTTCCGCCCTGCCAGAACAGCCGCTTCCGTCACCTGCTGAAGGCGGTGAATATTGGAGGCAAACGTGGCAAAAATAATCCGCCCGTCCACTTTTCGGAAAATATCCTGGATGCTTTCCCCAACACGCCGTTCTGACATCGTAAAATGCGGCACTTCGCTGTTCGTGCTGTCGGACAAAAGGCAAAGCACGCCTTCTTTTCCGATTTCGGCCATTTTCGTTAAGTTAGCCGGCTCGCCCACCGGTGTAAAGTCAAACTTGAAGTCGCCAGTGTGCACGATATTACCCGGCGGCGTTTTGACGACAATGCCGTAAGAATCCGGGATGCTGTGTGTCGTCCGGAAAAATGCGACAGATGTTTTCCGGAATTTAATCACATCGTCTTCTTTGATTTCAATCAGCTTTGTCTGCCGGAGAAGGCCGTGCTCTTCCAGCTTGTTCCGAATAAGGCCGAGTGCAAGCTTACCGCCGTAAATCGGGACATTGATCTGGCGCAGCAAATACGGAATGCCGCCGATATGGTCTTCATGCCCGTGCGTGATAAACAGGCCCTTGATTTTGTCCGCGTTTTTCACGAGGTAGGTGTAATCCGGGATGACATAGTCGATTCCGAGCAGTTCATCTTCGGGAAATTTGATGCCTGCATCAATTAAAATCATTTCATCTTGAAATTGTACGCCATAAGTGTTTTTTCCGATTTCGCCCAATCCGCCGAGAGCGAAAACCGCTGTCTGGTCATTTTTAACAAATTTCATACAGTTACTCCGTTAATTTAAAATTATCCTGCTGCTTTTCGTATTCAAGATATTTTCCCTCAAGCAGCTGGATGTATTCAATGTTGATTCGGCGGTCTTTCAACTTTTGGCGTACTTCCCTTTCCGATCCGGCTTCAATATAGAACGTCTTCGTGTTTTCCCGGACAGGAATTTCTTCAGGATTTTCCTGGTAATACACTTTGTAAATCATGATTAATCTCTCCTTGCTCCGTTTTCAATTGTAACTTTTTCTATTATATATAAATCATGGCGCATATCACAACTTTTTCATGGCCTTTTTTCATAAAGAAAAGAATAATCCCTCCTGGAAAAGAGGGATTCAAAAGTTCAGGCGATTAACTTTTTGCGCAGCATATCTTTCCACTGTTTTAAAAGCTTCTTCCTCAGCTTTTTTAACATTGTGGATCAACTCCCTACTTCTATTGTAATATTAATTTGGATATTGTAAAGGCGTGCGGCTCATTCTTGTCCTTTATTATATGTAGGGAAAAGGCGGAAGCGTCACGCCAAAATATGACAATTTCCGGCAGGCCGGGAAAAATTGCCGCAAAAAATGGCAGCGTTTGCAACAACGCCCGGGCCCGGCGGAACCGGTTTTCCTGAAAACCTTCTCCAGCAACGTTTCCGCTTTTATAGTACAGATTTAAATACACATTGATACAGTTTTTCCAAACAGAATGATTCGGTATATTAGAAAAATATTGGATAGAAAAAGCGTTTATAATTGACGCTTTTTTATTTTTCATGTACTCTATATATGTTGAATATAGTGTTGTATTAGTCACTTCCGCTTTTTCATTGATACAGCGCATTTTTGGCAGGTCAAAAATGATTGCGGTTACTTGAAGGAATTGTCGGTTTCTGCTGTAAACACACATTTTTTAAAATCGGCGAAATTGTATCTTCATATATGCGGATAAAGAAAGGATTGGTGAACGGGATGGCTTCACGCACAAAGTTTGATGAAGTAAAGACGCTTCATGACATTGAAGAAAGATTTGAAACAGTCCAAATTTTAAATGAAGAAGGGAAAATTGTAAACGATTCCCTCATGCCTGATTTAACGGATGAACAGCTTCAGGAAATGATGCGGAGAATGGTATATACCCGCATTCTTGATCAGCGGTCCATCTCCCTGAACCGCCAGGGCCGCCTCGGGTTTTACGCACCGACTGCCGGCCAGGAAGCTTCCCAGATTGCTTCCCATTTTGCACTTGAAAAAGAGGACTTCATTCTCCCGGGATACCGCGATGTGCCGCAGCTGATTTGGCATGGCCTTCCGCTTGAACAGGCATTTTTATGGTCGCGCGGGCATGTGGACGGGATGAAAGGCATTGAAAAATTGAACATCCTCCCGCCGCAAATCATTATCGGCGCCCAGTATGTGCAGACTGCCGGCGTTGCGCTCGGCATTAAAAAACGCGGCAAAAAGGCCGTTGCAGTGACGTATACAGGGGACGGCGGCAGTTCACAAGGGGACTTTTACGAAGGCATCAACTTTGCGGGCGCCTTTAAAGCCCCGGCTGTTTTTATTGTCCAAAACAACCAGTTCGCGATTTCAACGCCGCGCTCCGTGCAAACCGCGGCCAAAACACTGGCGCAAAAAGCGGTGGCTGCAGGCATCCCGGGAATTGTGGTGGACGGTATGGACCCGCTTAGTGTATATGCGGCGGTAAAACGCGCACGCGAACGCGCTCTCGCTGGCGAAGGGCCTTCCCTGATTGAAACGATCTGCTACCGTTTCGGCCCGCATACAATGAGCGGGGACGACCCGACACGTTACCGTACGGAAGACCTTGACAATGAATGGGCGAGAAAAGATCCACTTGTCCGTTTTCGCAAGTTTCTGGAACAGAAAAACCTGTGGAGCGAAGAGCAGGAAAATGGAACAATCGAACAGGCGAAAGAAGATATTAAAGCTGCCATTAAGAAAGCGGATAGCGCGCCGAAACAGAAAGTGACGGATCTGATCTCCGTGATGTACGAAGAACTTCCGCAAACCTTAAAGGAACAATACGAATTTTACCAAGCAAAGGAGTCGAAATAAGCCATGGCCCAATTAACGATGATACAGGCAATTACGGATGCGCTCAGGACCGAGTTAAAAAATGATGAAAATGTTTTGGTATTCGGTGAAGATGTCGGCGTAAACGGCGGCGTCTTCCGGGCAACGGAAGGGCTGCAAAAAGAGTTCGGCAAAGACCGCGTCTTTGATACGCCGCTCGCCGAATCCGGCATCAACGGGCTTGCCATCGGGCTTGCGCTCCAGGGTTTCCGGCCGGTTCCTGAAATCCAGTTTTTCGGTTTTGTTTTTGAAACCATGGATTCAATCCACGGCCAGATGGCGAGATACCGGTTCCGCACCGGCGGGGATTTGAAAATGCCGATTACAATACGCGCTCCTTTCGGCGGGGGCGTGCATACGCCGGAAATGCATGCGGACAGCCTCGAAGGACTCATGGCGCAAACACCGGGCATCAAAGTTGTGATTCCGTCCACGCCTTATGATGCGAAAGGGCTGCTGATCTCCGCGATCCGGGACAATGACCCGGTCGTTTTCCTCGAACATATGAAACTGTACCGTTCTTTCCGGGAAGAAGTGCCGGAAGAAGAATATACGATTCCGCTCGGAAAAGCAGATGTAAAACGGGAAGGAAAAGATATTTCGATTATCGCTTACGGCGCAATGGTCCATGAATCATTGAAAGCAGCGGATGAACTTGGAAAAGAAGGATACTCCGCAGAAGTGGTTGATCTCCGCACAGTCAGCCCGCTTGATGTGGAAACGATTGTGGCGTCTGTGGAAAAAACAAACCGCGCCATTGTCGTCCAGGAAGCACAGCGCCAGGCCGGCGTTGCGGCAAACGTTGTTGCGGAAATCAACGAACGCGCGATTTTTAGCCTGGAAGCGCCGGTATTGCGTGTAACGGCCCCGGATACCGTTTATCCGTTCTCGCAGGCGGAAGGCGTTTGGATTCCGACCTATAAAGATATTTTGGAAAAAGCAAAAGAGGCATTGACATTCTAAACCGGTTTTTGCCGTAAGTAAGAGGGTTATGGCGGCGCGCTGAACCGGGATACATTCCAATCGAGTTTTTGCTGCACCTTGAATGGGGCGCATTTTGAAAAAAGGAGCGTGAACACCTTGTCATTTGAATTCAGGCTGCCGGATATCGGCGAAGGGATCCATGAAGGCGAAATTGTAAAATGGTTTATTAAACCGGGCGATAAAGTTTCGGAAGACGACGTGCTCTGTGAAGTGCAAAATGACAAATCGGTTGTCGAAATTCCGTCCCCTGTGGAAGGGACCGTTGAAGAAATTCTTATTGACGAAGGAAGCGTCGCAGTTGTCGGTGATGTCCTTGTAAAATTCGATGCGCCCGGATATGAAAATCTTCAATTTAAAGGGGACCATGGGCACGATCAGAAAGAAGAAGCAGCAGAAAGTGCAAAACCGGAACCGGCAAAACAGGAAACAGCTGAAACTGCCAAGCCTGCTGAAAAAGAAGCAGAACACGGATCCGAATCCGCGGATCGCCGCGTGATCGCGATGCCATCCGTGCGGAAATATGCCCGTGAAAAAGGCGTCGATATCCGGCTTGTGTCCGGAACCGGAAAAAACGGCCGCGTGCTCCGCGAAGATATCGATGCGTATGTGAACGGGCCACAGCAGACGGAAACGGAAGCCGGCAAAACCGAAGCACAGGCGCCTGATTCCCAAGATGCTGTGCCTGAAGGGGAATTCCCTGAAACACGCGAACCGATGAGCGGCATCCGCAAAGCGATTGCAAAAGCGATGGTCAACTCGAAACAAACCGCGCCGCATGTTACGCTGATGGATGATGTCGATGTGACGGCACTGGTCGCGCACCGGAAAAAATTCAAAGAGATCGCGGCAGAAAAAGGCATCAAACTGACTTTCCTGCCATATGTCGTAAAAGCGCTCGTCAGCACGCTGCGGGAATACCCGGTTTTAAATAGTTCGATTGATGATGAAACGAATGAAATCATCCATAAGCATTATTACAATATCGGGATTGCCGCTGATACGGAGCGCGGCTTGCTTGTGCCGGTCGTCAAACACGCCGACCGCAAACCGGTATTTGCGGTTTCCAAAGAAATTAATGAACTGGCTGAAAAAGCAAGAGATGGAAAGCTTGCCCCGAACGAAATGAAAGGCGCTTCCATTACGATTTCCAATATCGGTTCCGCCGGCGGGCAATGGTTTACACCGGTTATCAACCGTCCGGAAGTGGCTATTTTAGGAATCGGCCGGATTGCAGAAAAGCCGGTCGTTAAAAACGGTGAAATTGTTGCAGCGCCTGTACTGGCGTTGTCGCTCAGTTTTGACCACCGTATCATCGATGGTGCCACCGCACAAAATGCGTTAAATCATATCAAACGTTTGTTGCATGATCCAGAACTTTTATTAATGGAGGCGTAATCTGATGGTTGTAGGAGATTTTCCAATTGAAACCGACACAATTGTAATCGGCGCAGGGCCTGGCGGATATGTCGCGGCCATCCGGGCAGCCCAGCTCGGCCAAAAAGTGACGATCGTTGAAAAGCAGTTTATCGGCGGGGTTTGCTTAAATGTAGGATGCATTCCTTCAAAAGCGCTCATTTCGGCGGCGCACCGCTATGAATACGCAACGGAATCCGAGGCGCTCGGCATTGCCGTTGAAAATGCAAAAATTGATTTTGGGAAAGTGCAGGAATGGAAATCCGGCGTCGTGAAAAAACTGACCGGAGGCGTAGAAAGCCTGTTAAAAGGCAACAAAATTGACATCGTCCGCGGGGAAGCCTATTTTGTCGATGACCATACGCTTCGTGTAATGGACGAGAAATCAGCGCAAACCTATACGTTTAAAAATGCGATTCTCGCAACCGGTTCGCGACCGATTGAAATCCCTTCCTTCAAATTTTCAGAACGCGTCATTGATTCAACCGGCGCGCTGAGTTTGAAGGAAATTCCGGAAAAACTCGTCATTATCGGCGGCGGCGTCATCGGAATGGAACTCGGGACAGCCTATGCAAAATTCGGGGCGAAAGTAACGATTTTGGAAGGGGCAAAAGACATTATCGGCGGCGCGTTTGAAAAACAAATGACCTCCCTCGTTGTCCGCAAGCTAAAAAAACGGGGTGTCGAAATTATCACGGAAGCGATGGCAAAAGGCGTGGAAGAGAAGGAAAACGGCGTAGTTGTCACGTATGAAGCAAAAGGCCAGGAACAAAAAGTGGAAGGCGATTATGTGCTGGTTACGGTCGGGCGCCGTCCAAACACAGATGAACTCGGCCTTGAACAGTTGAATTTAAAGATGACAGACAGAGGCATTATCGAAGTGGATAAACAGTGCCGGACAAGCGTGCCGAATATTTATGCCATCGGTGATATTGTCCCGGGCCCGCAGCTTGCCCACAAAGCCTCCTATGAAGGGAAGATTGCGGCCGAAGCCATTTCCGGGCAGCCGGCCGAAGTGGATTACCTCGGCATTCCGGTCATTGTCTTTTCTGATCCGGAACTGGCAACGGTCGGCTATACAGAACAGCAGGCAAAAGAAGAGGGCATTGATTATGCAGTCGGCAAATTTCCGTACGGTGCGAACGGGCGGGCACTTGCCCTTGAAGCCGGCGAAGGTTTCGTCAAACTGATTACACGCAAAGAGGACGGGCTGTTGATTGGTGGCCAAATCGTCGGGATCAGCGCTTCCGATATTATTTCGGAAATCGGCCTCGCAATCGAGGCGGGCATGACAGCGGAAGATATCGCGCTGACGATCCATGCCCACCCGACATTAGGGGAAATTACGATGGAAGCGGCCGAAGCGGCACTCGGCACCCCAGTCCATATTTTAAAATAATGATTCAAAGGCTTCACACCGGGAAGGCTGCCCCGGCGTGAAGCCTTTTTCCGTTTAAAGGCGCCGCTTTAAGGCTATAACAGTAACAGCTGCATATGGGACAGATTTTTTCCGCGCTGGCAGGCAGGGTTATAACGGCGAAACCGCGTGCATATTTTGAATTATAATGAAAGGTGCAGGTGGGACAATGAAATGTACGGTGGCATTTTTATTCCAGATCATGATATGGAGCGGTTTTAAACTGGCAGCGTGGCTATCCGGACACGATCCGGCTATTTTTACCGCCGCCCTGTTCATTATCTTTTTATTCATTGCCTTTGCTCTGGCAAAATCAATTGTGCATTCGCTCCGGGCTGCATCTGTAGTAACGGTGTTGAGTCTCGCTGCATACGGGCTTGCGGAAATGTCTTTTTCAAAACTGATTTTCTAAAACAACCACAAAATGACCCCCACTTTCAATTGTATAACACAATTTAAATTATGTTATACAAAATCCTTGATTTTTTCTCCAGTATGACATATTATAATGTTACAAGCGGTTACAAAACTCGCAAAGGGGAGGAAAATCGGATGGGAATCATTGTTTGCCAATCATGCGATGCCATGATTGACCACGTTGAGGAAGAAAAAGTATCCGTGCTTTACTCAACGTGTGACCAATGTAAACACGAAGAAGAATAGTCCTGAAGTGTAGCACTTGATTTTTCAATGCATGCGTCCATTTTCTCTCAGCCGGCTTGTTGCCCGGCTTTTTTTTTGCGTTATGGGATAAAAAAGCAGGCGGGGAGGCCCCGCCTGCTTTTTCAAACTTATTGAATGGCATGATGTTCTTTAATGACGCGGATCGTTTGCAATGTTTCGTCTTCAGGCCCCTGTACGGGAAGGCCGGCTTCGATGTTTTTCCGGATATAGGCAATGTTTTCTTCCGTAATGATTTCCCCCGGGATAAAAATCGGAATGCCCGGCGGATAGACCATGACAAACTCGGCAATAATCCTGCCGGCAGAACTGGAAAGCGGAACGGATTCCGTCTCGGCATAAAAGGCATCACGCGGCGAGAGGGCAAGCGATGGGATTTCGGGAAGCATCACTTTCACCCCCACTTTGCCGGACAAATGCGAGAAGGTTTCGGACAAGCTGTGTAAAGCCTCAACGAGCAAATCCAGTTCCGTTTCTGTATCCCCGGGCGTCACAATGCAAAGAATATTATACAAATCAGAGAGTTCCACTTCTATATGGTAGGTTTCACGCAGCCATTTTTCCGCATCGTGGCCGGTGATCCCCAAATCTTTTACAGAGATGATCAGCTTCGCCGGATCGTAATCATAAGTCGCTTTCGTTTGGAGAATCTCGCTTCCGGCGCAATATAAATGATCGATTTCGTTTATACGCTCCCGTGTTTTTTGCGCAAGGCGGGTTGTTTCCTTGATGATCGTGCTTCCCTCTGTTGCAATCCTTTTTCGGGCGACATCGAGCGAAGCCAGTAAAATGTAGGAAGTGGACGTGGTCGTCAGCATGCTGAAAATGCTTTGAACACGTTTCTTCGATACAAGCCCTTCTTTCAGATTCAAGATCGAACTTTGTGTCAGCGATCCGCCAAGCTTGTGGACGCTCGTTGCGGCCATATCCGCGCCGGCCTGCATGGCGGAAACCGGCAGTTCATCGTCAAAATGAATATGGACGCCGTGTGCCTCGTCCACCAGCACCGGGACATGATAGGCATGGGATATATCCACAATACTTTTCAAATCAGCGGAAATGCCGTAATAGGTCGGATTAATGACCAGGACGGCTTTTGCATCGGGATGTTGCTTGAGCGCTTTGGAAACGGATGCCGGTGTAATGCCGTGTGAAATGCCAAGCACCTGATCCACTTCCGGGTGGATAAAAACGGGCACGGCGCCGGAAAACACAATCGCAGACATCACCGATTTATGGACATTGCGCGGCACGATGATTTTATCGCCCGGCCCGCAGACGCTCATCACCATGGCCATAATTGCGCCGCTCGTCCCTTGTACGGAAAAAAACGTAGCATCCGCCCCGAATGCTTCCGCGGCAAGCTTCTGCGCCTCCTCGATCATGCCGTGGGGCTGGTGAAGATCATCGAGCGGCTCGATATTAATTAAATCCAGTTTTAATACATTGTCGCCGATGAATTTGCGAAAATCAGGATCCATCCCGCGCCCGGTTTTATGGCCGGGAATATGGAATTGGACGGGATTTCGTTCAATATGCCGGAGTAGCCCGGTGTATAATGGCGTGTGATACTGTGACAATCATTCCACCTCTTTATCTCATTACTGGCTTTTGAAGAAAAACAAGATGGATTATAGCATTCCAGCCGCGGTTTTTAAATAGTTTTTCTTTGCACAGGGAAAAAACAAGCCGGAAGCGGGCGATGGAAAAAGATAAAGCGCATAAAGCATGGAGAAATGAGGGGAAGCTAGACGGTGAGTGTACAGGCGGAAGAAAGCCGTGGGCAAACCGTTCTTTAAAACGGATAGCAGCCCCCTTGTATTCCGGCGGATTGCGGCATGATTGCCCGGGCGGAAGCGATTCAGGTAAAATAGAACGGGTATACTGAAGAAAAGCGAGGTGGTTTGGATGGAATATCCATATCCGATTTCAGCTGACTGGTCGACACAGGAAGTCATCGATGCCGTCCAATTTTTCGAAGCGGTGGAAGAAGCATATGAAAAAGGGGTCAACCGGGACGTGCTGCTTGCCAGGTACCGCCGTTTTAAAGAAATCGTCCCCGGGAAAGCCGATGAGCGGAATATATGCAATGAATTTGAAGAAGCGAGCGGCTACTCCCCGTACCGGGCCGTCAAGAAAATGAAGGAAGAACAGGGCCCGGTCATTAAAATGCATGAAACCGGATCGCGCGGTTAGCGGCACGGAAAGAAAGCAGCATCACCCGCCGATGCTGCTTTTAAGTTGCCTGCAAATACGACTTGGCACAGGAGAAAAAGCGCGCCGTGTTCCGGCGCGCTTTTTCCCTTCCGCGTTCTGTTTAGGCCATTTTGTAGATGGGTAATACATGTACAAAGACGTCCTCGATCGTTTTGGCCAGTTCATCCGGGGACATGCCGGCTGCTTCTTCCCGCGGGATATCCAGCCCGCAAAGCAATTCGGCTTTTTTTACAACCTGCATCCGTCTGAAAAACTCCTTTAGCGTATGGTGATTCATACGGTCAGTGCGGATGCCGCCCGGTTTTGTATGATCATCCGACCAAATGTAATGGCCAGGCATATTTTCTAAAATCGGATCAATTTTCTTTTCGAGTTTTTTTCCGATGGACGCTTTTTGCGGGCACTCATTCATGATGGCCGTGACGATGAAGAGCCGGTCTTCCCACAGCCCAATTTGAAAATGGGGAAGCATTTTGTAGCCGCGCTTGCCGGGGGAAAAAGCCACCCACGTATCTTTCGGCGGATTGACGGTACGGCGGGCGTGTTTGGCAACATGATAAAATATTTCTTCACCGGTCAAAACCGACAAAACCGGCGAAAAGTATTCCCCCAATGTTTCAAGTTTCGGGCGGACGGTTGATTTCAGCTGTTCCATCCGCTGGTCGAGGCCCTCAATCCGGAAAACGTCAAAATCCTGTCCGGTAAAAGCGGTGATGCCCATTTGTTCACCTCCGTTCTGTATGAACCATGGGGATGGATATTCATATTTTATCATCCATAAGGGAGGTTTAACAAATAAAAGCCGGAGGGTAAAAATAGGTATACACACAATTTTGTTACATCAGTGATGATTGAACATAATATATATAAAGATAATATCAGAAAATTCATATCATTACCCCAGGAGGATGTGAAGAAAAATGAAACAGGTAATCCCTTCGGTGAAAAGAAAACCTTATGAAAGAAAACGGATTGCAGTCTTGCGCATGGAACTGGATTACGAACTGGCTACGTTGTATGAAGCGATGGAAATGAAAGATGAAGAGCAAAAAGGACAGTCGATTAAGCGTCTGGAAAAAATCCGTGAAGAACTGCTGAAAATGAAAGCCATGTAATGGAAAACAAAAAGGCAGGATGTCGTAAAAAGCGGACTCCCTGTATCGGACAGATGGGGGTTCGTTTTTGTGCAGCAGAGGTCCATGTTTGCAGGCAAAACCCGCTGCCGGAAAACGATGCCGAATGCGTTCCCAAAACTTGATAATTATCTTCATTTCCTTTACGCTTAAGGGAAATGATTTGGAAAGATGGAGGGTCCGGCTATGGACAGATGGGAAGAAATCAATACATATGCCGTCCGGTGGATCAGGGAAGCGGGCGAGCGGATTCTTGCTTCGCAAAAACCGCTGCAAATTGAAACAAAATCGGACCGCAATGATCTGGTGACCAATATTGATAAGGAAACAGAACAATTTTTAATCGGCAAAATCCGGACAATCTTCCCGGATCACCACATTTTGGGTGAAGAAGGCTTCGGCGAAGACATCCGGAATATGGAAGGCATCGTCTGGATTGTGGATCCGATTGACGGGACGGTCAATTTTGTCCACCAAAAAGTCAATTTCATGATTTCAATTGGGGTCTACGAGAACGGAGAAGGCAAACTAGGCTATATTTATGATGTCGTCCGGAAAGAAATGTATTTTGCAGAAAAGGGCAAGGGGGCTTATTTCAACGGGGAACGGATTCCGCTGCTTGCGCAAAACAGGCTCGAGGATACGATCCTTGCACTGAACCCGTATTGTATGGTGGAAAACAGGGGTATCGACCCGGCCCGTCTGGCGGCGCTGGTCAGGGATGTGCGCGGCACAAGGAGTTACGGGTCGGCAGCGCTGGAGCTTGCTTATGTAGCAATGGGAAGGCTTGATGCTTATATTACGATGCGCTTGTCACCTTGGGATTTTGCCGCCGGGAAAGTGATCGTGGAAGAAGTGGGCGGCGTTGTGACGGACGTTTACGGGCGCCCGCTCGATATGCTCGGAAACAGTTCTGTGTTTGCCGGCAGGCCCGGGCTGCATGAGGAAATTTTGAAGCGGTATTTAAAAGGGTGGGAATAAGAAAAGAGGGGCTCACAGTTTCCCCTCTTCACGCATTTTTTTCTTTGTTTTAAAGCCGAACCCCATAATGGCAATGAGAAGCGCGGTGCAGCCGAGAATCCCGGCAACGCTTTGGGCGCCGATCGCAACGCCGATGCCGCACATCGAAAGGAATGCGGCCAGTGAAAAGAACACAAATACCCATTTGATTTCCCGCATACGGTGAACCTCCCTTTCCCCTTATTTTACCGAAAATGTTTTAATAAAGCCAGCATTGTGTTATAATATTTTAGTTAAAGGTATAGACTAACATAGATTTGCGTTTAGGCAGGAGGAAATGTTTTTGAAAAGAAGAGAAGATTTACGCAACATTGCCATTATCGCGCACGTAGACCATGGGAAGACGACGCTTGTGGACCAGCTGCTGAAGCAGTCCGGTACTTTCCGTGCCAATGAGCATGTTGAAGAACGTGCAATGGACTCCAATGATCTGGAACGGGAAAGAGGCATTACGATTCTTGCCAAAAACACGGCAGTTCATTATAAAGATAAGAAAATCAATATTTTGGATACTCCGGGACATGCCGACTTTGGCGGCGAAGTCGAACGGATTATGAAAATGGTGGACGGGGTCTTGCTTGTGGTGGATGCCTATGAAGGCTGTATGCCGCAGACGCGTTTCGTGCTGAAAAAAGCGCTGGAACAAAACCTGACGCCGATTGTGGTCGTAAACAAAATTGACCGCGATTTTGCACGCCCTGAAGAAGTGGTCGATGAAGTGCTTGAATTATTTATTGAACTGGATGCCAATGATGAACAGCTGGAATTTCCAGTTGTGTATGCTTCCGCCATCAACGGTACGGCAAGCCTCGATCCGGATCCGGCCAAACAGGAAGGAAATATGAAGGTGCTGTTTGATACGATTATCGAACATATTCCGGCGCCTGTCGACAACCGCGAAGAACCGCTCCAGTTCCAGGTTGCGCTGCTTGATTACAACGATTATGTCGGGCGGATCGGCATCGGCCGCGTTTTCCGCGGGAAAATGCATGTCGGCCAGCAGGTGGCATTGATGAAGCTGGACGGCAGCGTCAAGCAGTTCCGTGTCACCAAAATGTTCGGTTTCTTCGGGCTGAAACGGGAAGAAATCGAGGAAGCATATGCCGGGGATTTGATTGCGGTGTCCGGAATGGAAGACATCAATGTCGGGGAAACGGTCTGCCCGGTTGAACACCAGGAAGCGCTGACGCCGCTCCGCATTGATGAGCCGACTTTGCAAATGACTTTCCTCGTCAATAACAGCCCGTTTGCCGGCCGTGAAGGAAAATTTGTGACGGCGCGGAAAATTGAAGAACGGCTCCGTTCGCAGCTGCAGACGGATGTCAGCTTGCGCGTTGAAAACACTGACTCTCCGGATGCATGGGTTGTGTCCGGGCGGGGGGAACTGCATTTATCCATTTTAATTGAAAATATGCGCCGCGAAGGGTTTGAACTGCAGGTTTCAAAGCCGAAAGTGATCATTAAAGAAATCGACGGCGTCAAATGCGAACCGGTGGAACGCGTCCAAATCGATACGCCGGAAGAATATACCGGTTCGATTATTGAGTCGCTCGGTTCTCGGAAAGGCGAAATGCTCGATATGATCAATAACGGCAATGGACAAGTCCGCCTGATTTTCAATGTCCCGGCCCGCGGATTGATCGGCTATACGACCGAATTTATGACGCTCACAAGAGGCTACGGCATTTTAAACCATACGTTTGATTCCTACCAGCCGATGCAGCCAGGACGCGTCGGCGGCCGCAGAAACGGCGTTCTCGTCTCCATGGAAACGGGCAAAGCCACGACATACGGCATGATGCAGGTGGAAGACCGCGGCACGCTGTTTGTTGAGCCGGGCACGGACATTTATGAAGGCATGATCGTCGGGGAAAACTCCCGTGAAAATGATATTGCCGTCAATATTACGAAAGCAAAACACGCGACAAACGTCCGCTCGGCAACAAAAGATCAGACGGCGGTCATCAAAAAGCCGCGTATCATGTCGCTGGAACAGGCGCTCGAATACCTGAACGATGACGAATATTGCGAAGTGACGCCGGAATCGATCCGGCTGCGCAAAAAAATCCTGAATAAGAGCGAGCGCGAAAAAGCGCAGAAACGGGCAAAAGCAGCAGAAAATGCATAAACAAAGAATAGGGCCGGCATGACCCTGTTCTTTCATCTATTCAAAGGGGAAAAGGGGAGATAGGATGACAAGCGAGGCGGTTCACCACCAATTGTCATTTTTTGCGGCATTGTACAAAGTGGATGAAAACCCGGAACCGGGGATGTGGCTCTTGTATCTCACCATCGTCGTTCTCTCGGTCATTGTCTACCGGCTCGGATTTGCGAGAAAATTGCCGGCTCTGAAATCTGCTGTCATTTATGTGCTGCTCCTTATGGGATGCACGCTGCTCACGTTTTTTGCAATCTTTTTGCCTGTAGGGGAATCACTCTGTTTAGCGGCTGTTGTGCTTGGCGTTTACAAAATCCGCCTGTACCAGCATAAAAAAACTGAAAAAAAGGGACGTTTTCCAATGTAGCACGCTTCCGGCCCCCGGAAGCTTTTTTTTGCGTCACAAAAAGCCCCGGACGCGCGCAATGATTCTAATCGGACTTGCCCGTACATATACTTTAGCAGTGCTTGGTCCTTTGTCCAATCCCAGGTATGAACAGGTCACACCGCGCTCACATAAAATAACATAATCCAAGTGAAGCAGGGGGCATCGATTTGAAGAAAATATACGTCTTGGATACCAATGTATTGCTCCAGGATCCATATGCCATCTTTTCTTTTGAAGATAATGAAATTGTCATACCGGCTGTTGTACTGGAAGAAGTGGATTCCAAAAAACGAAATATGGACGAAATCGGCAGAAATGCGCGCCAGGTATCCAAATTAATGGACGGTTTCCGGAAAGCCGGAAAACTGCATGAGAAAATCCCGCTTGAAAACGGCGGCGTGCTCAGAATTGAGCTGAATCACCGCTCATTTCACCAGCTGCAGGATATTTTCGCGGAAAAAACAAATGACAACCGGATCCTCGCGGTTGCGAAAAATCTATCGCTAGAAGAAGAGAGAAAAGAAAATGGCCGCCCGGTAATTCTCGTCAGCAAAGATGCGCTTGTCCGGGTGAAGGCGGACGCACTCGGCCTGTTGGCGGAGGATTTTTTAAACGACCGTGTCGTAAGCCTCGACCATCTTTATACCGGGCAAATGGAAATGTATATCGGCCCCGATTTATTGAAACGGTTTTATGAAAAGCAGGAACTGGCGCTGAGTGAAATTGCCAATCATCCGTTCTACCCGAACCAATTTTTGATTTTGAAAGATGCGCTCGGCAGCTCGGCTTCCGCCATTGGCATTGTGGACCAGGCGGGAAAGACGGTGAGGAAACTTTTTAACGTGCAGGATGCTGTCTGGGGAATCAAGCCGAGAAACGCCCAGCAGTGGATGGCGATGGAACTTTTGCTGCGCCCTGATATTCCGCTTGTCACCCTGACCGGGAAAGCGGGAACGGGCAAAACATTGCTTGCCCTTGCTGCAGGCCTGATGCAGACGGAGGATTTACATGATTATAAAAAGCTTTTGGTCGCGCGGCCGATTGTCCCGTTTGGCAAAGATATCGGCTATTTGCCAGGAGAAAAGCAGGAAAAGCTGCGGCCGTGGATGCAGCCCATCTACGATAATCTTGAGTTTTTGTTTAATACGAAGAAAGCAGGGGAAATTGACGGGATTCTCTCCGGCATGAGTTCGATTGAGGTAGAGGCGCTAACTTATATCCGCGGGCGCAGCATCCCGGGGCAATATATCATTATTGATGAGGCGCAAAATTTATCCAAGCATGAAGTAAAGACGATTTTAACAAGGGTAGGGGAGCAGAGTAAAATCGTGTTAATGGGGGATCCGGAACAAATTGACCATCCGTATTTGGATGCTTACAATAACGGGCTGACGTACGTCGTTGAGAAGTTTAAAGATGTGCCGCTTGCCGGACATGTGAAGCTGCTAAAGGGCGAGCGCTCAAAACTCGCGCAAATCGCGGCAGACCTGTTGTAAGGGCATGAAAAAACCGGGAGCAGCCGCCTCAGGATGTTTTAGCGCTGCCCCCGGCATCCGGGATTATTCAATGCGGATACCGGTTACATATTTGACCGGGTTTTCCCGGTTTGAACCGTCATCTAATAAAATGTGAAGCGGGCCGTCTTCTTTCAGCGCTTCTCCTTTAAAAGAAAAGGCAGCAATTAAATGGCCGGCCATTTCAAGCGGATAAGCGACAGGCCCGTTCTTTGTTTCAAACACGATTTTTTCCGCATCTTCCAGCGGCTCCGCATTTTGGATGAACAGGCCGACCGGAATGCCAAATGTCCCGGTTTTTAGATGGTGCCGTTTAAACTTTGGCTTTGTCCTTACAGCAGCCTGCGGATCAGCCCCTTCTGCCATGGCTTTATCAAAATATTTGCCGGTTTTCTTTAAGTAGGCTTCTTCCTGGCTGGTTTCCTGCTTTTCTTCGTCGAAATATGTATCAAGATCGATTTTCCGGTCATCAAATATCCAAGTGCCGACATCAAGTGTAATCGGAAACTTCACTTTTCCCTTTATTTGCATAATCATCATTGTGGCCCCTTTCTGTCCGTCTATACAGCATTATACCTTTTACGGCTGCCCGTGTCACTTGAAAGCGTATAAAAACAGCCCGGCCGACGGGCAAGCGCCCTCCGCATTTCTTTGTCCAGCCGCGGGCGCTGTCGGCTAATGAATTTCCAGTCCCCTCCCCTACGATAAGTCAGCATCGGTTCGCCTGCGGCTCACCGTGCTTCCTTTATCCCACATTAACGGGCAGTAAGCCCCCCTCCACAAGTATAATGAAAATATGGCACAATTGGCTAAGCGGGGGTCAACTGCCCGTAAATGTCCGATTGGTTCAACTTGCAATCATCAAGGCCTTGGCCTTGATGATTGCAGTTTCACTCAATCTCAGTTCGGGGACTATGAAATTCATACGCCGACGGGCAAGCGCCCTCCGCATTTCGTATAACTTGCAAAATCACGGTTTTAAAGGTACAATTTTTAATTAGATTGATATGTGAACGGGGGGATCAATTTGGCGTCTGAAACAAAGGTGAACCACCGGGAAAAAGCATACAGCCTGCTCAAGGCGGACGCAGAAAAGATATTAAAATTAATTCAGGTTCAAATGGATAACTTAACGATGCCCCAATGCCCTTTATATGAGGAAGTGTTGGATACACAAATGTTTGGTTTATCCCGTGAAATAGATTTTGCGGTCCGGCTCGGCTTAGTGGATGCCGGTGACGGAAAGCGGCTTCTTGATTCGCTTGAACAGGAACTGTCCCTTTTGCATGATGCATATATAAAAAAATGATGTTGAAAACTCAAACGATGTTCCGGTTGTTTGAGTTTTTTATTGCTTGAAAAAGGCAAAGGCAATGGCGGCCGGCGAAAAAGATGTTATAATTTAAAAATAACGGCAGGAGTTTTTTTAAAACGGTAGAATATTTTTTATCAAGAATGTTGCAGTTTTTACGGATTGGAAGGTTTCTATGCTGAAAAAAATCTTAAAATCATTCGACTACTCGGTCATCATTGTCTACCTGCTTCTTTGCTTATTCGGTTTGGTAATGATTTACAGTTCCAGCATGGTGATTGCAGTGCAGCGTTACGGGATGGACAGCGCCTATTTTTACAACAAGCAGAAAATCAATTTGGCCCTTGCTCTCCTTGCGTTTACCGTCACGGCTTTTCTCCCGTATAAACTATACGCGAGCAAAAAATTCCTTGCATTGCTGATGTGCGGGTCGATGTTCGGGCTTTTGGCGCTGTTTATTTTCGGCCATACATCGAACAACGCGCAAAGCTGGTTCCGGCTCGGTTCCAGTTCCGTGCAGCCATCGGAATTTGTGAAGGTTGCGATTATTATTTACCTGTCCGCCGTGTATGCCAAGAAACAGGCATACATTGACATCTTCAACAAAGGGGTTGTCCCGCCGCTGATCTTCCTTATCGTTGTTTGTTTCCTGGTTGCGATCCAGCCGGATATCGGGACGGCGACCATTATTTTCGGGATTGGCTGCACGATCATCATTGCATCCGGCATGCGCCTGAAAACCATGCTGAAGCTGGCAGGGCTCGGGCTTGCATTTGCCGTCCTGCTGTCGCCATTTCTTTTTCTGGAAAAGGATAAAATCTTTACGCCGGTTAAGATCGCGCGGTTTACAGGCTATTTGGATCCGTTTCAGAACGAAGGCGGGGAAGGCCTCCAGCTCGTAAACTCCTATATTGCGATTGGGTCAGGCGGGCTGAAAGGGCAGGGCCTCGGGCAAAGCATTCAAAAACTCGGTTATCTTCCGGAGCCCCATACCGATTTTATTATGGCCATTATTGCCGAAGAACTCGGGGCTTTTGGCGTCTTGTTTGTAATCGGCGGGCTCTGCTACCTTGTGCTGCGCGGCATATATATCGGCATCCATTCAAAAGACCAGTTCGGAAGCCTGCTTGCCATCGGAATTTCCGGCATGATTGCCATCCAAACATTTATCAATCTGGGCGGCGTCTGCGGCCTGATTCCAATTACGGGGGTGACATTGCCGTTTATCAGCTACGGCGGTTCATCGCTTCTGATTTTGTCCCTTTCACTCGGCATTCTGGTTAATGTGGGCATGTTTACAAAGTATGAGGAAAAGTATAAACACAAACAGGAAAAGCCGCAGGAAGCGGATGATGCAAACCGGAGGCCGTATCAGGTCTATTCAAGGCCGTAACGAAAAAAAACAGGCGCGCGGCAGAGATAAAGCAGAGGCTAAAAGAAAAGGCGCAAGGTTTTATGCCTTGCGCCTTTTCTGCTTATCTTGCGTAAGCCCTTTTCTGCCTTGTTTTGCAACAGGACAGCTTTTTTATTTTTCAGGCCGCAACAGGCGGCACTATTGTTTTTTCGGAACTCAGCGGACCCGGGCTTTTTTCAGCGGAAGGCTGTCTTTGCTTTTGGCAAATTGTTTTACTCTCCCGACAACAAGGTTCAAATAACATAACACGCCGAACAGGCAGGAAATGAAAAATGCGTGCAGGAGGGTGAAAGTAAGATTCATCCTCGTAAAAACGACCATGGCGCCTGAGGCAGCCTGCAGGCAGACAAGCACGAACGAAATGATCCATCCCCAGTAAATGACAAGCTGGTTTTGATAATGTCTTACGGCTCTAAAGGTGATATAAGCAATCCAGACAAAGATGAGGAGTGCCGCCGTCCGGTGGCCCATCTGCACCCATTCGTACCGGTTTCCGGGCAGGGAAGGGTCGCTGTTCACACAAAATGGGAAATCCCGGCAAACAAGGCTTGCGTTCATATGGCGGACAAGCGCGCCCGTATAGACGACGATAAAGCTGTAAACGGTCACGCCGATCGTATGCCGTTTCATGCTTTTTTCAAGGACAAGCCTGCCTGCGTCAAATTTCTGGTCCCATTCAAATACCATCAAAGTCAGCATCAGCACGGACGCAAACGAAATGAGAGAGACGCCGAAATGGAGCGCCATCACAAGATCGGATGAACCCCAGACGACTGCCGCCATGCCGAGAAATGCCTGCAAAAGCAGAAAAATGACGGAAATAATGGATAAAAATTTCGTTTCTTTTTTATGGCCGATTGCAAACCATGACCAAATGGCAAGCGCAAAGACAAGAAACGATGCGATGCCCGTACAAAATCTGTGCAGCCACTCGATCAGCGACTCGACAGTGAGCGGATCAGGAAAAATTTTGCCGTTGCAAAGCGGCCATTGGCGGCCGCAGCCAAGGCTTGAACCGGTATTGGTGACAAGTGCCCCGCCAATTAAAACCACCATCATCGATAAAGTTGTCACTACCCCGAGCCATTTTAAAGTTGTGCGCAATTGTTCCACCTTCTTTAATCTCATTTGTAAACATGTATCAGCAGCCGCAAATGCAACATACAGTCCCGCATTATTGCAACCGTTCATATAGTAGAAAATCCGTTCGGCAAGGTACTTCCAACTATCATCTTATCGTAAAACAGCCTGAAGGAAAAATATTTATTTCCCATGACACAAATTTGCCATAAAAATGTGTCGAAAATATCACACCTTCGCGGCAATTTATGATTAAATATTATGTAGGCAGGTATATTCCGGAATTCCACATATTTGCATGCTGGAAAACTTATAAATGATCTTAGCAGGGCAATACCGTTACATACAGTTTTGATTAATAGCCAAAAAGGAAAAGATGGATTATAGTTGTAGTATACCGTTTTCCTTATTGGCATCGTAAAAACATTTGCAAAGGGAATCCGCAGGCAGCGTGTAAGGACATTTTTTTTGAACGGTTTTGAACAATTGGAAGGAGGGGCTATCGTGGCAGATAGTCGGACGATGAATACGGCAACAAGGGTGAAAGCTGCAGACGCCTCTGCGTTTAAAGATTTTTTATCCTTGATTAAAATTGGAATTGTAAACTCAAATTTAATTACGGCATTTACCGGAATGTGGCTTGCGCTGGAACTGACAAACAGGCATTTTTTGCAGTCGCTGGACATTATGTTCCTCGCGATGGCGGGAACTGCACTGATTGTCGCCGGGTCGTGCAGCCTGAACAACTGGTATGACCAGGATATTGATGCGATTATGAAAAGCAAAAATTTCAGGCCGACGGTTACGGGCAGATTTTCAAACGCGAAAGTGCTTGCAATCGGCCTCGGATTTGTGGCTTTCGGCACGCTGCTATTGTTTTTGACCACCCCAATGGCGGGTCTGATCGGCCTGTTTGGCGCATTCAGCTATGTTGTGCTGTATACAATGTGGTCAAAACGAACCCTTGTCAGCAATACCGTGATCGGCAGTTTCGCCGGCGCTGTTCCCCCACTGATCGGCTGGGCGGCTGTTGACCCGCATCTCGGGATTGTGCCGTGGATGCTGTTTTTGCTTATGTTTATCTGGCAACCGCCGCATTTTTATGCGATTGCGATGAAAAAATGCGAAGAATACCGGGCAGCGGGCATTCCGATGCTTCCGGTTGTCAAAGGGTTTCAAATCACGAAATGGCATATGCTTATATGGGTGGCGCTGCTTATTCCGGTGCCGTTTTTCCTGAAACCGCTCGGCATTGGTTTTATCATCCTTGCGACATTGTTTAATCTGGGCTGGCTGGCATTAAGCCTGTCCGGTTTTAAAATGAAAAATGATTTAAAATGGGCGAAATGGATGTTTATTTATTCGCTGAACTATTTAACGATCTTGTTTGTAGCAATGGTGATCGCTACGCTTTTCTAAAGGGAGTTCTTTCTTGCAAAAGAAATCCAATAGATTGCATCCTTGTTCTGACAGAAAGATACAGGAAAGAGGGGATTGGTAGAGCGATGAAACAGCGGCTACAAAAGGGGAGTTTGCTTTTTATTGTCACTTTGTTTATGGCCGCGCTTTCGGGCTGCGGCAAGCCATATTTGTCGGCGCTTGATCCTGCCGGTGAAGTGGCCCGGAAGCAGTATGATTTGATGATGTGGAGCGTTTGGATTATGGTGTTCGTCATGGTTGTCGTATTCGCCGTTTTCCTTGCCGTTCTCATACGGTTCAGGCGGAAAAAAGGGGACGAATCCATTCCAAAACAGGTAGCGGGGAATCATAAGCTTGAAATCTTATGGACCATTATTCCGATTGTTTTATTGATTTTAATTGCCATTCCAACCATCAGCCAGGTCTTCAGCCTCGGAGATACAAAAGCGATGGATAAGAAAAAGGATGCCAAGCAGGGGGCGCTTATCGTTAAAGTTCGCGCCAGCCTTTATTGGTGGGAATTTGAGTACCCGGGTTACGGTGTGGTGACAAGCCAGGAACTCGTTGTCCCGACAAACCAGAAAGTCTACTTCCAAGTTAAAGCCTCAGATGTGAAACACTCCTTTTGGATACCGTCCGTTGGCGGGAAAATGGATGCCAACACAGATAATATCAACAAATTCTGGCTTGAAATTGATGATAAGAAGGCAGAGGATGCCGGAAATGTGTTTTATGGAAAATGCGCCGAATTATGCGGCCCTTCCCATGCCTTAATGGACTTCCGAGTGAAAGCGGTGTCACAGGATGAATTTAAGGCGTGGATCAGCAATATGAAAAACGCAAAAGAAACAAAACCGGCGTCCGCTCTCGCACAGGAAGGGCAGGATGTATTCAAAAAAAGCTGTATCAGCTGCCACGCGGTCACGCCGAATGACACACGCCCGGAACAGGCACGGACAGCTCCCAATCTGGCAACCTTTGGCGAAAGGGAAAAAGTCGCCGGCATTTTGGACCGTGATGAGGCCAATCTCAAAAACTGGATAAAAGATCCGGGAAAATACAAACCGGGGACAAAAATGCCCGCCTTCGGGGATAAGCTTTCCGACCGGCAAATCGATGCGCTTGCGGCTTATCTGATGCAACTGAAAGCTGGTGAATAAAACAAGGGGATATTCGAAAGCAAAGGGGAGGTTAAAGTGAGCGTAGGAACAAAAAAGGCAGGTTTTGGCGCCACTGTCTATGAATATCTCACAACAGTGGATCATAAAAAAATCGGCATTTTGTATTTGATTACAGGGGGATTCTTTTTTGTCATCGGCGGGATTGAAGCGCTGATGATCCGCATTCAGCTGGCGGTGCCGAACAATCATTTTGTCGGCGCGGATACGTACAACCAAGTCATGACGATGCACGGCACGACCATGATCTTCCTTGCGGCCATGCCGCTGTTGTTTGGTTTTATGAATGCGATTGTCCCGCTTCAGATCGGTGCCCGTGATGTGGCTTTTCCGTTTTTAAATGCATTGGGGTTCTGGCTGTTTTTCTTTGGCGGCATTTTCTTGAATTTATCCTGGTTTCTCGGGGGCGCGCCTGATGCTGGGTGGACGTCTTATGCTTCACTGTCCCTCGCATCCAGCGGGCACGGGATTGACTTTTATTCACTTGGGCTGCAGATTTCAGGTTTCGGTACGCTCATTGCCGGGGTGAATTTCCTTGTGACGGTCATGAACATGCGGGCGCCGGGGATGACGTATATGCGCTTGCCAATGTTCACATGGACGACTTTCGTTGTGTCCGCCCTTATTCTGTTTGCTTTTCCGCCGCTGACGGTCGGTTTGTTTTTGCTGACATTTGACCGGATGTTCGGCGCGAAGTTTTTTGACGTGGCTTTCGGGGGAAATACCATCATTTGGGAACATCTTTTCTGGATTTTCGGGCATCCGGAAGTCTACATTCTCATTTTGCCGGCATTTGGCATTTTCTCCGAAATTTTTGCACATTTTTCTAAAAAGCGATTATTCGGATACTCTTCCATGGTATTCGCCGTAATTTTAATTGGATTTTTAGGCTTTATGGTGTGGGCCCACCATATGTTTACAACCGGCCTGGGCAACGTAGCCAACGCCATTTTTGCTGTCTCCACGATGACCATTGCGGTGCCGACGGGCATTAAAATTTTCAACTGGCTGCTTACGATGTGGGGCGGGAGCATCCGGTTTACAACGCCGATGCTTTATGCGGCCGCTTTCATCCCTTCCTTTACATTGGGCGGGGTTACCGGGGTGATGCTCGCGGCTGCACCTGCTGATTACCAATATCATGACAGCTATTTTGTTGTAGCCCACTTCCACTATGTCATTGTCGGCGGTGTTGTGTTCGGGCTGCTTTCGGCACTGCATTATTACTGGCCGAAAATGTTCGGCACGATGCTGAATGAGACAATGGGGAAAATCACATTCTGGCTGTTTTTCATCGGTTTTCATTTAACCTTTATGATCCAGCACTGGCTCGGATTGCTCGGAATGCCGAGAAGGCAGTGGACATATCTGCCGGATCAAGGCTGGGATACGGATAACCTCGTCAGTTCATGCGGCGCGGTGCTGATGGCGGCAGGTGTGCTTATCCTCGTGGCCAATATTGTTGTAACGGCCGTCCAGAACCGGAAAGTCGGAAACGATCCGTGGGAGTTTGGCAGGACGCTCGAATGGTCGATTTCTTCTCCGCCGCCGGAGTACAACTTTGCGCAAACACCGCTTGTCAGGGGAATTGACACCTGGTGGCTCGAAAAAATGGAAGGGAAAAAGCAGGTGACACCGGCAGAGCCGATTAAAGACATCCATATGCCGAACCCGTCCATCCTGCCATTGTTTATGGCATTCGGCCTATTTATTGCCGCTTTCGGCGCGCTGTACCATGCAACCCACACCAAAACCGGGACCACCATCCTTGTTATCGGCTTGGCGATTACCCTTGCATCGATGCTGATCCGGTCGGTAAAAGATGATCCGGGGTACCATATTAAGAAGGAAGCCTTAATGGAACGCGAAGAAAGGGGGGCCGGGGCGTAATGGAAATAGAACAAAATTTCACGGCGAAAACATGGCCTGAGTCCCCGGAGCGGGCGACGCTTGAAGGCAGGAATAAATTTCTCGGTTTTTGGCTGTTTTTAGGCGGCGAGACGGTCCTTTTTGCTTCCTTGTTTGCAACCTACCTGGCGCTGAAAGACAAGGGTCCGGCATCGATGGTGCATGCAAAAGACTTATTTGAACTGCCGCTGACCTTTTTGGCCACGGTTTTTCTGTTGACAAGTTCCATTACAAGTGTGTATGCCATTTATCATATGAAAAATTTTGCTTTTAAAAAAATGCAGGCCTGGTTCTTGATTACCGTTTTGCTTGGCGCTTGTTTTCTTGGGCTTGAAGTATATGAATTCCATCATTATGTGGCGGAATACCATCATACATTTACAAGCAGCGCATTCGGTTCCGCGTTTTATACGCTTGTCGGGTTCCACGGCGGCCACGTGGCGTTCGGGCTGTTATGGATTACGGCACTGATGGTGCGGAACGCTAAACGGGGCTTGAATTTGTACAATGCGCCGAAATTTTATGTGGCAAGCCTGTATTGGCACTTTATTGATGTCGTCTGGGTGTTTATCTTTACGGTTGTATATTTGATGGGGATGGTGGGATAGACAATGGAACACAATGCACAAATGGACAGACGCCATGTTGAATATGAATACCGGCGCCGCAAAAGCGCGGAGGAAATGAAGTACCAGGTCGTCAGTTTTATCTTAATGATGTTTTTGACCATTATTGCATTCTGGGCCGTCCGTGCCCATTTGTCCAAATGGTTTACCATTCCGGTGATCCTGCTTTTGGCTGCGATCCAGGTCGTATTTCAGTTGTTTTATTTCATGCATATGAACCATAAGCACCATGAAGGCCCAAAACTTTTCATCTTTGGCGGCGCACTCGTCGCATTTGTCACAGTACTGGCATTCCTCACCATCATCTGGTGGTGAATAGAAAAGCGGAGGGCGCTTGCCCGTCGGCGTATGAATTTCATAGTCCCCGAACTGAGATAAAGGAAGCACGGTGAGCCGCAGGCGAACCGATGCTGACTTATCGTAGGGGAGGGGACTGGAAATTCACTAGCCGACAGCGCCCGCAGCTGGACAAAGAAAAGCGGAGGGCGCTTGCCCGTCGGCGTATGAATTTCACAGTCCCCGAACTGAGATTGAGTGAAACTGCAATCATCAGAGCATTGGCCCTGATGATTGCAAGTTGAACCAATCGGACATTTACGGGCAGTTGACCCCCGCTCAGCCTATTGTGCCATATTTTCATCATACCAGTAGCGGGGGTCTTACTGCCCGTTAATGTGGGGTAAAGGAAGCACGGTGAGCCGCAGGCGAACCGATGCTGACTTATCGTAGGGGAGGGGACTGGAAATTCACTAGCCGACAGCGCCCGCAGCTGGACAAAGAAAAGCGGAGGGCGCTTTTTAGGCGCCCCTGCTTTAAATCCATTTGCAATGGGTGCGGAAAGGAGTGGAAATGGTGCCGCTTGAAATATTCGGATTTCGTGCACTGTGGAGCCCTTATTTTTTTATCACGATCTTACTGTTTGTTGTTCTTTATTTTCTGCTTGCGTCCTTATGCAAAAGGTCTTATTTGAACGCAACGCCGCCGGGGCCGGCGCAGTCCGCTTCTTTTTGCACAGCGATGGCGCTGCTTTACATCGTCAAAGGCTCTCCTGTCGATCTTATCGGGCATATCATGTTTTCCGTCCATATGCTGCAAATGTCTGTCCTTTTTTTCATCGTGGCGCCGCTGTTTTTGCGCGGGATGCCGGTGTGGATATTGGAAAAGGGGATGCAGCTTCCGGTTGTGGCGCCCGTTGTCCGGTTCTTTACAAATCCGGTGCTTGCCGTTGTCACCTTTAATATTATATTTTCCCTGTACCACATTCCGGCCGTTTTCGATCAGGTAAAGGTCAATCCGTTTCTCCACAGCCTCTATACCATCGTGCTGTTTCTTTTAGCCGTAGCGATGTGGTGGCCGGTTTTGTCGCCATTGCCCGGGCAATATGCGCTGGGCGGCCTGAAAAAAATCGCTTATTTATTTGCAAGCGCCATGCTTTTAACCCCTGCATGCGCCTTAATCATGTTCGCCAATCATCCGGTTTACAGGAGCTTTTCCGACGGAACGATGTGGCTTTCGTCCATGCATTTATGTGTGCCTGCTGACATGCTCTCCGGACTCGCACGTTACGGCTCCCCGGCGCTTTTCTCGCCGCTTCCTGTACTGCAGGATCAGCAGCTTGGCGGTGTGGTGATGAAAATCATGCAGGAAATCGTCTACGGCATCATGCTTGCCCGCATCTTTTTCCAATGGGCAAAGACAGAACAGGGAGATGGCAGCCCGGAAACGAATCCGGTTGCAGGAGAACAGCAGAGGCTGATGGAACAGCATTAAAAAAGGCCGCTCTCTATGGCCAGCCGTTTTCAGGGGCCACAGGAGCGGCGCAATTTATTCTGCAAATATAGCCAAGTCTTTTTTAAGCGCTTCCAAAATTTTTCTGCAATACTTGACGAGATCGTGCGGAAAATATTCGTCCTCACCGTATTCCACACCATGCGGATAATAATATTTTCCCAAAATAGGCGCCTTTAACTGAATCACGGCATCAAACGAATCCACATCCCCCTCGGTTGCAACTCCCTGCACGCGAAGATAATAGGTGCCTTCCTGAATCGTAAATTTTCTATCGTATGTGACGCGTTCGTAATCCCATTGCCCGGCACGTACCATCTTGTGCCGTTCCATTACATCGTCCAGCCGCGTCAAATCCACTTTCATATTTTCCAAACCCGTGTCATCAAACCGCAAGAATACCCCTCCCGTCCGCGCAATTAAAATCTTTCAATTTTATCTTATCTGAATACAAACATTTATGCAATGCAAATATTCATTGCCGCAAAAAGCCGGCCGCAGCAGCTGCCCTTCCCGGAGGCGGTTGAAAAAAATTGGTGCTTTTCTGCTTAAAACTGTAAAATATATAATAAAATGAATTAAAGGAGAAAAAATTTACGGAACATCAAGAGAGGTGAAGTCACCTGCGTACCTTTTTAAAAGCAGCCGCGATCCTTGTCATCATATTTCTGATCGGGCTTTATGTCCAGCTTCGTCCTGAAAACGGCGTACTGCAAAACCATTCCTCTAACAAGAAAATGGATAACAGTTCTGACATTCATGACCACAGCAAGAATCAAACGTACAGCCGCCCGGATCATGGCATGTCGGTATATATCGGAAAACCCGTAAAAACGTTAACCGCACATTTCGGAAAACCGCAAAGAGTGGATCCGTCTCCATATGGTTATGATTGGTGGGTTTATAAGAAAAAATCGGCCGGTTACTTTCAGGCAGGCGTCAAAAACGGCAAGGTTACGACCATTTACGCTGTCGGAACCCGTTTAGACGTAGCCCCGTTTGAGATTGGAGAAAATGTAGAAAAAATTTACAGTTCCATTTTAATGGATACGGATATGACGGTGCAAACAAATGAAGGCTCATACCGCTTTGAATTGTCGGAAGAAGATCTGAATATCCGCCCGCTTGTCCGTCTTGGAGACATTTATGCCCAGCTGGCGCTTGATAAGTTCAGCGGCAAATTGCTTTTTATCCGTTTTATGGATAAAAACACACTGACGATGCTGCATCCTTATGAAATGGTGTACCGCGGAGTACTGCCCCAATCCGTCCCGGAGGATGACCCGAAATGGGTTGACGTAGAAAAGGCGAACGCCAGGCAAATTTTTGACCTTACAAACATCGTCAGGGAGCGATTCGGGTTAAAAAAACTGGCCTGGAATACAGCCCTTTCCGAAGTGGCATACAGTCACAGCGAAGACATGGCTGACGGCCATTATTTTTCGCATGTCTCCCCCAAATATGGAGACTTAAAAGAAAGATTAAAGGATGGGCATGTTTCTTATACTGCGGCCGGGGAAAATATTGCCGCCCATTATACGGACGGCCCGGCTGCGGTGGAGGGATGGCTTAATTCAGAGGGCCACCGGAAAACATTGCTGGAGAAAGACTTTACCCATCTTGGCGTCGGGGTGTACCAGAAATACTATACCCAGGATTTCATTAAGGCACCATAGCCGGATACCGTTCCAGCCGAAGCTGGAGAGGGTCCGGCTGAAGGATAGTTAAAAAAGGCAGGCGGGCTGCCCGGGGCTTTTGAAAGGGTAAACAGCGGTATTTCCGGCTTCTCATTTCAAAATGAAAAAAGAACCCGTGCAATGGGCAATCTTTGTCCCGTCGTCCCGAAAGGCAGTGCCTTCCAGCACCATCGTTTGTGTGCCGCGGTGGATCACCTTTGCCTTCGCTTTTAAGCGGCTTCCCGTCCCAGGGGCAATATAATGAATGGTGAGACTGGACGTAACAGCCTGCTGGCCCGCCGGCAACAGGTTGTTTGCCATCACGCCCATTGCTGTATCAAGCAAGGTTGCTGTTACCCCGCCGTGAACGATGGAAAAATGATTGTAGAGTAACGGCGTAACCGGAATGTCCACCTCGCATTCTTCCCCGCCGTAATCCGCTTCCATCAGAAAAAGATCTTTGAAATATGTACGCTCGTTCCCGGCCTGCTTATTGGAAAGCCCGTTTAACATTTGCTGCAATACGATTAAGTCTTCTTCCGTTGCCGCTTGGACCACTTTTTCAAAAGTATGGCGTATTTCTTCTTTCATCTCCTGATACCTCTTTTAACGCGTTTTTTTAAAAAGCATACCCATATCGTATCAAAATTCACGGGAAATGAAAACCTTCACACCTGTTTGCTGCGGGCATATGCTGGAAATGAGGAAGGTATGTGAACGTAACAGAAAGCCAAGGTTCGAAAAAAATGTCTTCTCGCGGGGTGAGCGGAAATGGGAACGAAAAAATTGCATCCTTCCGTAGAAAAGTTTAAAGCATTTACAAAAACCCATCCTTTGATTTTAAAAGAAGTCCGGGGCGGAAAAAAATCTTTACAGGATTTCTTTGAAGAATGGTATATACTGGGCGAAGATGACCCGGTCTGGGAAAAGTACGCGGCAGAAGGCAGCGGACCGAAGGAAAAAACGGGCGGGAAAAGCAGCTGGCTGAACCAGCTTGGCACGATGCTCGAGAACCTGGATACAGCACAGGTCCAGGGCCACTTGCAGCATTTGACGGAAGCGATTGCCGCCGTCCAAAATGTGATCACGCAGTTTACAGGACCGCAACAGGCGCCGCAATCGCGGGCTCCCCAGCCGAAGGGCCCGTTTTCATTCAGAAAAGACTAGAAAGGGGCTGCACATATGCGGAACGAAGTGATGGAAGTCATCCGGCGGTCGAATGAATGGAAAACCTTTTTAAGGGAGCAGCCGGTGTGGTACCGGAAATTGTCAAGGCATCCCGGGGAACTGGAACAGTTTCAAATTGCAGCGCTCCATTATTACCAGAAAACGATCCCTCAGCGGGTTGAAAAGTTTGCAAACGGGTTGCAAATGGCACAAATGATGATGCATATGATGCAGTCCATCTATGAACAAGGTTGATTTCCGAAAAAAATTTACCTTTTTTGAGTAAATCAGCGCTTTCTTGCGGAAAATAACCGCAAGGAGTGATCGTAATGAAAATGGCTGCAGGATTCCTTGCTGTATGTTTGCTGTTTGCCGGCTGCAGCGGGCACATGCCGCGCAAAGAGGAGCGGGAAGCGGATGCTGCTTCTGCGGCAGAAAACCAGGCAACAGTTCGGCATTTTGTAAAGGGCCGGGATTTGTTTGTGGAATGCATGATTCCAAGCGTCACTTTTTCAGGCAGCCGGCATGCCAAACCGGCAAAAATCAAAGTTTATGTGGATGGTGTATGGAAAGGCGAGTACAATACGGCTGCATTTGTTGTAAAAGGGCTTGATAAAGGGGTACATGCCGTGCAGCTGGAAGTGGTGGACAAAAACACAGGCGCCCGCTTAGGCATTCACAGGCAGTTTTATATTTCTGTCAGCTGACCGGGCAAATTCGCAAAGCTTGCGGAAACATGGTAAAATCATCATGTGGAGGTGAGCTTTTTGCTTGCAACATTGGAAAGCGCGGAAATTTTGTCCCAAGCCGAAGCACTGGCGAAAATGGTCATTGCCTCGGATATTGCCGAAAATTACCGGGACTGCTATAGCAAGATGTATCATGATCCCGCCACACAACAGAAAATCCGGAAATTTGCGCGCCTGAAAGAGCAGTTTGAGGAAGTCCAGCGCTTTGGCAGGTATCACCCTGATTATAAACGCATCAACAAAGAAACAAGGGAAGCCAAGAGGGAAATGGATCTGGATGAAAATGTTGCCAGATTCAGGCGGGCGGAAAATGCCCTCCAGGACCTGCTCGACCAAATCAGCCTGCTGATTGGCAAATCTGTTTCTGAACATATAAAAGTGCCGACCGGAAATCCGTTTTTTGATGCATCTTGTTCCGGCGGCTGCGGAACCGGCGGCAGCTGCAGCTGTTCTGCATAATAACCGCGATAAGGCCGCAATCTGCGGCCTTTCCTTATTGTTCCGTGAAAAAAGGTATGATACACTCATTAAAAAAGCACGAAGGGGAAACGCTATGTTATCAGATCGGCAGGGCCTCATCATTTGGCTGTATCAGATGAAGCATACGAAACATTTACGAAGATTCGGCAATGTCCATTATGCGTCGAAAAGGATGAAGTATGCCGTCCTTTATTGTGACCGCAAAGAGATAGAACAAGTAAAAGCGAAAATTGAAAGTCTTCCGTTTGTAAGGAAAGTGGATTATTCCATGAAGCCGTTTTTAAAAACGGAATATGAAAACGCAAAACCCGACAAAGCAAAAGAATACGACTATAAAATAGGGTTATAAAGGCGCCCGGGTTTGCATGCCGGCATTCCCTGCTGCGTGTGAATCAGCAAATCCGCCGTGCCAAAAACTGCCTGGAAGCCCCGTCCGGCGCGTTTTAAAACAAGCACATCCGGCCGCGCCCTGGCCGGATATTTTATTGCAGCGGCGCAATTAGCCGGTTCATTCTTAATATGCCGATTAAATATTGATAAAAAAGGGTTTTGTCGGAAAAAGACGAAGACGGCCGGACTTCGAGTTCCACAATGTCCGCTCCTAAA
Source organism: Heyndrickxia coagulans DSM 1 = ATCC 7050 (assembly GCF_000290615.1). Taxonomy (GTDB): domain Bacteria; phylum Bacillota; class Bacilli; order Bacillales; family Bacillaceae_C; genus Weizmannia; species Weizmannia coagulans. Next base: position 32,013 of record NZ_ALAS01000057.1, on the reverse strand, counting down.
GCGGCTGCGGTTTCGGCAAACAGGCTGTACCGTTTATTCGGCTGCACCCGCGGATCCGGAATCCCTTCAAGGCAAACGTATAGCGCCTGAAATTCCCCCGGATCGGTCGGTTTTAAAATGAGCACGGGTGAAGTGACGGCTTGATCCGCAACGATGGTATGAAGGGCAAGCATGCCGTGCAGCCGGTGCCGGTTTGCTTTTGCCAGTTCGATCAGTTCAAATAAATCTGTATATCCGTTCCCCAGTTCAATAAATCTTTGCTGCATCCTCTATTCCTCACTTACAAACAAATTTGCTGTTTCTATTCTACTGCACTTCTTTTTATTCGGAAAGTATTCCTGCAAAATAAACCGGGCGAAATGCCGGCTCGGCTTTTTGAAACGGCGTGCCGGGACTCCGGCAAATGCGGAAAATAAAAAACCCTGCAGCCAATACTGCAGGGCCCTTCTATATCCTTATTCCGGACAGAAGGCAAAGGGAGAGGAGAAATCGGAGGAAGAACTTATGGGGAAACGTAAGTCTTCTCCGCGGTTGGCAGCAACATCTTTTGATGCTGCTGGTATCATTATGGCCAACTTTTCCTGAATTATACTTTTGCTTTAAATTTTGGTGAAAAACTTTTCCACCCGGCCGGAAAATATGGTAGGATAAGATGGAAATCTGATGATACGTGGTGACCAGCATGAGAGTCATTTCAGGCAACCAAAAGGGCACTGTTTTAAAAGCCGTTCCGGGAATGGGGACGAGGCCTACGACAGATAAAGTAAAAGAAGCGATTTTTAATATGATCGGCCCGTATTTTGAAAAAGGCCTGGGCCTCGATTTATATGCAGGAAGCGGCGGGCTCGGGATTGAAGCCTTAAGCAGGGGCATGGAGAAAGTCATTTTTGTGGATAAGGACATCCAGGCGCTGCAAACCGTCCAGGCCAACCTGGCAAAATGCGGGTTTGAAGGCAGGAGTGAAGTATACCGGAACGATGCCGGCCGTGCATTGAAGGTGCTGGCGAAACGGGGGCTTGCCTTTGATACGGTATTCCTCGACCCGCCTTACAAAAAGCAAAAATTAACCGCGATGCTGGAATTTATCTCGGCAAACGGCCTTCTTCGTGAAAACGGTTACGCCGTTTGCGAGCACGACGCCGGGCTGACCTTGCCTGAAAAAGTGGGCAATCTTTTTACATATAAAACAGCACAGTACGGCATTACCGGCATCACGATTTACACGAAAAAGGGGGATGAAACCCGTGGGGAAGACCGCGATATGCCCGGGCAGCTTTGATCCGATTACAAACGGGCATCTGGATATTATTAAAAGAGGGGCAAAAGTATTTGACAAAGTTTATGTGGCAGTGCTGAATAATATTTCAAAACAGCCGCTGTTCGATATTGAAGAAAGAAAAGCGCTGATTCGGGAAGTGACAAAAGATATCCCGAATGTGGAAGTCGATTCCTTCCAGGGGCTTTTAATGGAATATGCGGAATCCAAAAAAGTGGATGTAATTATCCGGGGCTTACGGGCTGTTTCGGATTTTGAATATGAATTGCAGCTGACGTCCATGAACCGTGTGCTGAATGACAGAATTGAAACCTTTTTTATCATGACAAACAACCAATATTCTTTTCTCAGCTCAAGCATTGTGAAAGAAATCGCCAAATACCACGGCAATATTGCTGAACTTGTACCGCCGGTTGTGCATAAAGCATTGAAAAAGAAATTTCAGGGGCAATAGAAAAAGCGACCGGGGACCGGACATGCCGGCTATACATAAAGCGACGGGAAAATCCCGGGCGGGGCCGGTTTTGCACTTAAAGCGCCGGCCAATAAGGCTCCCTAAAACCGGGTATGCCGCGTTCATACACGGCACTAAAAATCCCTAAAAAAACAGGGCCGACCCGGGGTACCGGTCTGTGTACCGGAAAATTTGCGAAGGCATCAGAAAAAGCGGGAATGCTCCCCGCTTTTTTGCGCCTCTGTCAGGCCCGGTCCGCCCGGCAGGATCGGTAATAAAGGAAAATGTACAGCACAAGACAGGACAGGGTGAACAGCGGCCCGTAAATTTCAAGCCAATTTGTCAAACGCGCGTACAAGCTGCGGCCTCCACCCGGCATGCTGAAAGCTTCCTGCCACGCGCTTTTTTCGGCAAAAAAGCGTAAGTATACCGGATTCCAAATGAGCCGGATGATCATAGCTGACAGAAAGCCGTGCAGCACGCGGGCAAGAACAAACGGCCGGAAACGGATATCCGTCTGGGCAAGAATACTTGCCACCTGCGCCTGGATGCTGAACCCGCCAAAGCCGAGGATAAAGCTTGCGGCGATGACCTGCTGAAGCAGGGGGGATTCCTGGACTTCACTGATCATTTGGATCCCGAGCGTCACTTCGAAAAGGCCGGAAATGAGCGGGATGCTCAGTTTTTCCGAAAAATGCGCGAGGTGAAGTAGCTGGGAGACAAGCGTGCCTAATACGGATGTGACATGCATATACAGAAGCAATTTATTAAAGACTGAAAACAGGATGATAAATCCGCCGATCATTAAGAGCGTCTGGATGGCGGACATTACCGCGTCCCCGAGCAGCTTCCCGATCGGCTTGCTGTTTTTAATTCTTGTCGCATGCAAAACGATAAGCGCTTCTTTTAAAAGAAAGGTATGTTTCTTTTTCGGCCTTTTTGTATCCTCGCCAGTTCCGTAAAAACGCATCACCAGGCCGACAATAATATTGCCCGCATAATGCGCCGCGGCAAACAAAATGCCGAGAGAAGGATTATGGAAAAAGCCGACAGCGACCGCTCCAAAAATAAAAAGGGGGCTGGAAGAACTGGTAAACGCTACAAGCCGTTCTGCTTCAATCCGGTCAATCTGTTTTTCCTGGCGGAGACGTGCGGTCAATTTTGCCCCTGAAGGATTGCCGGAAGCAAGCCCCATGGCCCAGGTAAACCCGCCAACACCCGGAACACGGAACAATGGCCGCATTAAAGGCTCCAGGAGGACACCGACGAAGCGGACAACTCCGAAGCCGATCAGCAGTTCGGAAATGACAAAAAAAGGAAAAAGTGAAGGGAAAACGACTTCCCACCACATATTTAAACCCTGAATGGAGGCTTTAAAAGATTCATCTGGCAATACAATCATGGAAATCGCCATTATCGAAACGCTGAAGGCCAAAATGGCGCTTTTGAGTTTAGACTGGTACAATCTGTGTTCCTCCCCTGTCTTTCAATACGCAGCACTTGCTCGCTTGTCCTTATAAATCAAATATACTCATAGGTCTGTAAATTAGACCATAAACTGTACGAAAGAGAAGCACGAGGAGGGGGACGATGGCGGGCCGCCCGAAAATCGGATTGGCGCTCGGCTCGGGAGGCGCCAGAGGTTTTGCGCATATCGGTGTATTGAAAGTTTTCGAAGAGGAAGGCATTCCGGTGGATATGATTTCCGGCAGCAGCATTGGGGCGCTGGTTGCGGCGCTGTATGGGGCGGGGCGGACTGTCCGCGAGATGGAGCTGCTTTCCGGCGCATTTAAACGCAAATATTATTTGGACTTTAAAATTGGCAAGATGGGCCTGATTTCAGGAAAAAGAATTGAAGATCTGATCCGCTTGCTCGTTCACGGGAAAAAACTTGAAGAATTGAACCCGCCTGTCGCCGTTGTCGCCGCAAATCTTTCAAACGGCGAAAAAACGGTGTTCAGAAAAGGGCCGGTTGCAGAAGCGGTACGCGCCAGCATTTCCATCCCCGGCATTTTTGTCCCGAAAAAAATCAAGGGCCATCTCTTTGTGGACGGCGGCGTGGCGGACCGCGTCCCGGTGTCTGTTGTAAAGGAAATGGGGGCGGAGCTTTTGGTCGGGGTGGATGTTTCCGCCATGAAAAAAGAAGCGGAAATCCGCCATATTTATGATGTTATTATGCAAAGCATCGATATCATGCAGATGGAACTGGCCGAAAGCCGGAAAACGGAAGCCCATGTTTCGATCCGCCCCGATGTCTCGATGTACAGTTCAATGGCTTTTACAAATGCCGGACAAATCATTAAGATAGGGGAAGAAGCCGCAAAACAATCCGTAATTGAAATACAGCAATTGCTGGAAAAATGGAAGGAGCTCGACAAATGAAACACCGAAACATCCGGCGGCGCATACTGATTGCGGCAGTGCTGATCCTTGCCCTCCTGTCGTTTGTGCCGCTGCCTTATTATATTGAAATGCCGGGGAGCGCCATGCAGCTTGCCCCGCTGATCAAAGTAAAAGGTGGCTATCCTGAAAAAGGCCAGTTTATGCTGACGACTGTCCGTATGGGCCGTGCGAATCCGTATACGTATCTTTGGGCAAAAGTGAGAAAACACGAGGATGTCGTGCCGGTTCGTGAAATTATGGATAAAAATATGACGGACGAGGAATACAATGTCTATCAGCTTTATTTAATGGAATCAGCAAAACATAATGCTATCCAGGCTGCTTTTAAGAAGGCGAAAAGGCCGTTTAGCTCCCGTTATGAAGGGATTTATGTCCTGAATGTATATGACGGGATGCCGGCCGCAAAAGTGCTCAAAGCCGGAGACAGAATTACAAAAGTGGATGGCCATGCATTCAAGTCTTCCAAACAGTTTATGCACTATGTAGCAAAGAAAAAAGCCGGGGACAAAGTGGAATTGACCTATGTGCGCCAGAAAAAGGCGAAGACGGCAACCGTTGCGCTTGCAAAATTTAAGGAAAACCACCATAAAACGGGAATCGGGATCAGCCTTGTCGATGACCGGACCATCAAATCCGACCCGGCCGTGAAAATGGATACTGAAAAAATCGGCGGCCCTTCCGCCGGGCTGATGTTCACATTGGAAATCTACAACCAGCTGACCAAACAGGACATTACAAAAGGCTATAAAATTGCCGGAACCGGAACCATTTCGCCAAACGGGGAGGTTGGCCGCATCGGCGGAATTGATAAAAAAGTGATTGCAGCGGACAAAGCGGGGGCGGACATTTTCTTTGCCCCGGATGATACGATTCCACCCGAAATGAAAAAAGCCGACCCTGGCATCAAGCCGAATTACGAAGAGGCAAGAGCGGCCGCGAAAGAAATCGGGACGAACATGAAAATTGTACCGGTCAAAACACTGGATGATGCACTCGCCTATTTAAACGCCCTGAAACAGAAATAACCGGAAAGCCGCTTGTTTTAGCGGCTTTTCCCTAATAAGGGGAAGGCCGTCACGCATTCCGGGTTTTACCTGCAAGCCGGCATGTAATGTGTGATCCGGCTTGTTCGCTTTCAAAAAAGGTGCCAGCCTGCACGCATGCAGCTTTTTCCCCTGCAAAAAGCCGTCCTCATCATCTTGCGTTTCATCCGGTTATTCCCAGCCCCATGCCCGAAGCTTTCCGCCTGTAAAAAGGCAGCCTGCAGATTCACGCGCCATCCGTTTTTTCGTCTGCGAAAAAAGGCGGCTTGCTGAATTCCCGCGCCATCAGGCTTTCCCGTTCATTTGCCGGAAGCGGGAGGGCATATATCCGCGCGGCCCTTATGTCCGGTGCAAGCAGCGGGGCAGTTTGCAGCGAAAACTTTGAAATAACGGGAACCGGTACCGTTTTTTTCACGCTGTTCAAATAGCGCCTTCCCGTTTCGTTCATGGCGAGCAGCCGGATATACGCCGGTTTTGCCGCATGCCTTTTGATTTCTGTTTTTTTGGCATTGGTTAACAAATGGGTGCAAATTCGCTGTAGCCTTGTCCATGTGTATCGTTTTGTTTTCACTTTTCTCATGAAATCGGGAAAACTGTTGGCGGATACCGCGGCTTTTTTTAAACGGTATTCAATGCCTTCTTCCACTTCGTAAATGTCGCGCAGTTCCTCTTCAGAAGAGGAAAGCAGCCGGTAGTGCAAAAAAGGCCAGTAAAGCGCCCAATGCAGGAAGTGCCCGTTTCCGTTCCGGTGCCGGTTCAGCATAGTAAACGCTGATTCCGGCAGCGCCGGGCGGGCAGCGTGCAGATCTTCGGTTTGCAAGATGGTTCTTCTGATGGCGCTCGCACTTGCAATTTCACCGGTTATCGCGGCGTCATGATGCCCGGCTGCTTTTCTTTGGACGGTAAAAGCCTCCATCGTCGGGTTTTGCCTGGCTGCCGCGAGCATATAATGAAAGCCGAGAATATTATTGGGCGAACGTAAATCGAGCGCACTGCCTGGGGCGAGCTTTTGAAAGCTGTTTGATAGCGCAGCCGGATAGCTGATGCCTTTTTTGACCTCGCGCTTGACGGATGCGTTAAATGCCGCCTCGTTTTGAAGCAGGGCGGCGGCCGCCTGGCGGAATGCTTCGATGTCGCCGGATTCGCTGCCGAAGCAGAAGCTTTTGCACTGCAAAGCGTCCAAAACGGCAATCCCGCCTGCCGCAAATGTTTCGGCAGGCTGCACGGCAAATGCATACGGCAGTTCGACAACGAGATCCGCGCCCGATAATACGGCCATCTCCGCCCGCGTCCATTTTGAAACAAGCGCCGGCTCGCCCCGCTGCGTAAAATAGCCGCTCATAACGGCAATGATGCACTCTGCGCCTGTCATCCGCCGCGTCTCGCTAAGATGGTGCAGATGGCCATTATGAAAAGGATTGTACTCCACAATGATGCCGGTACTTTTCAAATTGTGATTCCCCTTTCCGGAAGATTTGAATGTTTAAAGAAATCCGTTTGGGATAAGTTATTTTTACCATAACCGGCAAAAAAAGCAATCCTGCCGGCTGCAAAATTTTTTGAAAAAACGGGGAGACTTGAGACGAAAGCGTAAAAAGGATGCGCCTAAAAAGCTTAGGCCGGTTTCTGTTTTGAAGAAAAATTTTCGTTTTGGACATAATGGTTGTAAAGCAAAAAATATTGACAAAAGGTATGAAGGAAGCTATAATTACCTTTGTTGTCTTGGGGTGATGAAAGTGAAATGGTCTGCCATTCAATTGCAAAAATTTCGGGACAAGCGCTTTGAGATAGATGGGTCGGTTGATATTACAAAAGATTTAATGGAAACCGATTCGGAAATCCGCGGGGCCTCGCCTTTCCACGTAACGGGAACGGGGAGCGTTGCGCGGGGCAGGGTGACGTTTGACCTTCACGTTGAAGGGACGCTTGTGCTGCCTTGTGCCCGGACGCTTGTTGATGTACATTACCCGGTAGACTTGAAATCGACAGAAACGTTTCTTCTTGAGCCTTCCGATTATGAAGGCGCTGAAGATGAAGAAGTGCATGTTGCCGAAAATGAGGTCATTGATTTGATCCCGGTTATGAAAGAATTGATTTTGCTCGACATTCCCATGCAAGTTTTCAGCGAGGAAGCTAAAAAAGGCGAACTGCCGCATACGGACAACTGGCAGGTGCTGACGGAGGACGAGTATTTGGAAATGGAGCAGAAGGCGGAAAAAGCGGTAGACCCGCGTATGGCCGGCCTTGCGAAATTTTTTGACCAGGATTCTGAATAACCGCCATCTTCGGCTAAAATGATATGCTGATCTCTTATAAGGAGGTGGGAAGAATGGCTGTACCTTTTAGAAGAACTTCTAAAACGGCAAAAAGAAAACGCCGCACACATTTTAAATTGCAAGTTCCCGGCATGGTTGAATGCCCGAGATGCGGTGAAATGAAAATGGCGCACCGCGTATGCCCATCTTGCGGTTTTTACAAAGACAAAGTTGTGGTAAATAAATAATAAAAGAGCACGGCGCAAACCCGTGCTTTTTTATTTGCCTAAAAAACGCGTTCCCTTCCCGCCATAAGCCCCTGCCTGTTCTTCCCTTTTTCCTCGAAATTTTGCAGCGGCTTTTCGTCTATCTTTTCTATTAACGGCATATGAATAGTATTAAAAAGGATGGAGGGGGAAGATATGCCGGCAGTCAGACAGGATGCCTGGACAAAGGAAGAAGATTTGTTGCTATCGGACATTGTGTTGCGCCATATCCGCGAAGGCAGCACGCAGCTCCGGGCGTTTGAAGAGGCAGGGAAGCGGATGAACCGGACCGCAGCGGCATGCGGGTTTAGGTGGAATTCTTATGTGAGAAAGCAGTACGCCTCCGAAATTGAGGCCGCAAAAAAAGAAAGAAAGGAAAGAAAACAGCTTGTCCGGGATTCCGGGAGAGCGCCTGCTGAAGAAGGGCCGCAGGCAAAAGCGACGCTGTTTGATGCCATCCGTATCCTTCAGCAGCTTGCGGAAAAAAGCAGGCACGAGAACGGGAAGTTGTCCGCATCCCGGCGCGGTACAGAGGAATGGAAAACCAAATATGAGGCACTGCTTCAAAAGTATCTTGAAGAAAAGGAAAAGCATGAAGTGCTGCAAAAAGAATACAGTGCGCTTCTTTCCATTATGGAAAAAGCACGGCAGCTGGCTGAACAGGATTAAAGCGGCGGACATCCCCTGGACCTTAAAAGGCAGGGGACATTTTTTGTTCGTAAAAGGCAAAAAAAGAACCGGAATCCGGTTCTTTAAGAGGAGGCCGTTTTTTTGTCCTGTTTTGCGTCTTTCAGCTTCACGCCGTGCGGCAGCCAGACAAACGGATTTTCGCTCAAATCACGCTCAACATTATAAGGAACGGGTTTGAACCCCATTTTTTCCCAAAATCCCCGCGACTTCAGGCGGGCGTTTGTTTTAATCGGCAACCCGAAGCTTTTGGCAAAATCAACAAGCGCCCGGCCGTAATTCTTATATTGATAGTTCGGGAGCACTTCCAGTTTCCAAAGTTCCAAAAATGTTTGCGGAGGATCAAAATAGAGATCATATTTTGCATCCCGTTCGTAAAGGCTCATGCGCGCAACGAGTTTATCGGCAAAATAGATGCCGTAAAATGGCGAGTCGGCGTTGTCTTCAATAATATTGTCTTGCAAATCTTCGAGCATGGACAGTTCCTGCTGCCCGTACTCTTTAAACTGTTTGAATTCTTCGAGCGTTTTGTAGTTCACTTTCAGCCTTTCCACTTGATATGCCATATTAATTCCCCCATCCCTCTTTATAGTGCTGTGTCGCGGCAGCATGGCGGCGATTCTTGCATAAAACCGGTTGATATTATAATTATATAACAAACAATTGGAAGAATGAAAGAAATACGTGTAAGCGGTCGCACCTCATTTTTTGTCCGGAATTTTCTTTTCCATTCCCTTATTGCCTGTTAAAATGGAGCAAAGAAAATGGAAAGGGGCGGGCAAAATGAAAATCGGGATTATTGGCGCTGGCGCGATCGGTTTATTATACGGGGGCTGGCTTGGAAAGTTGCATGAAGTGACCCTGTTTCCGAGGACGAAGGCACAGGCCGGGCAGCTGAATGAAAAAGGGATTACCGTAAAAGACAGCGCATCTTCGTTCAGGACGATTGTCAAAGCGGATGGCACGTTCTCTTCACTTTCCTCCCAGGATTTGGTGATTGTTGCCGTCAAGCAATATGACCTTCCCGCTGTTGCAGCCGTTTTAAAACACGAAGATGGCGGGGTGCCGGCCTTGTTTTTGCAAAACGGCATGGGCCATCTGGCTCTTCTTGAAAAATTGCCGCAAAAAACGATCCTTGTTGGCACGGTGGAGCACGGTGCATCTCGGCTTGACGGCACAACGGTGAAGCATAACGGGCACGGCAAAACGAATATCGCCGTCTACCACGGAAAATGGGATGAAAGCGTGCAGCTGCATACAGATGCATTCCCGTTCACGATGCAGCCGGATTATGAGCTGATGCTTTTGCGCAAATGTTTTGCCAATGCCGTCATCAATCCGCTCACAGCCGTTTTAAAGGCAAAGAACGGGGAACTTGTCAGCAACCCGCATTATGCCCGTGTGTTCCGCGCGGTATTTGAAGAACTGGTGGCGCTATTCCCGAAACTTTCGCGGGAAAAGATGTGGGAGGAAGCCACCGGCATTTGCAAAAATACATGCGAAAATGAATCATCCATGCTGAAAGATGTGAAAAAAGGAGCACGGACCGAGATTGACGCGATTCTCGGTTACATGCTGGAAACGGCTGCCCGTCAAAACAGCCGGGTTCCGCTTGCGTCCGCCCTTTATGAAATGGTGAAAGGGATGGAAGAAAAGGGGTGAGGCGCGTTCCCGGTGCTGCCGCCGTGCCTCAAGCGGCCGGAAACAGGCCTTCTGTTTTTGAAACGGGCATCCTTGAAACGGGCAGGCAGGCTTTTTTTCTTTTTTTCACAAAAATGCTATACTCAATGAGAAAATCAATGAAAACGAGAAAGGAAGAATCATTTGATGGAACTGGAAAACTTTTCAATTCCAGCAACGAATCGGTTCGCTTCCCTCTATCTTGCGCAAAAATCTCCTGTAAAGGATTTTTTTCATTATGACATAACGGATGCTTCTGTTTTCCATAAAAGAGTGGAAGATTTAAAAAAACGGGCTTTTAACCGGGAAGGGCTGGCAGATTGTATCGGGCACTATATGGAAAAATTTGGGATTTATCCGGAGACGGCCCGTTCCTTGGAAAAATTAAGGCAGCCGGACGCTGCTGTTGTGATCGGCGGCCAGCAGGCAGGGCTTTTAACAGGGCCGCTTTATACCATCCATAAACTGATTTCCATTATCCGGCTTGCCAGTGAGCAGGAAGAAGCCCTTCAAATTCCGGTTGTGCCTGTTTTCTGGATAGCGGGCGAGGACCATGACTATTTGGAAGTGAATCATATTTATGCTGAACAGGAAAGGCGTTTAAAAAAATTCAGTTATGCTGAAGGGCCGCTTGAGAAAAAAATGATCTCTGACACCAAACCGGATCCTGCCCATTTAAAGAAATGGATACATAAAGTTTTTGAAGCATTTGGCGAAACCGAACATACCAATGCCCTTCTTTCCCGGCTGGAGGCGTTTGCAGACAGGGCGCAAAGCCTTTCTGACCTGTTTGCCTGCATGATCCACGATCTTTTCAAGGCGTACGGGGTGCTGCTCATCGATTCGGCTGATGCGCACTTGCGGAAGATCGAGGCGCCGTTTTTTGAACGGATGATCCGGGATTATGGCACGATTACGGAAGCGGTCCTCTGGCAGCAGCAGGAAATCGCGCGGTTTGAGTTTCCAAAAGCGATTGACATTTCGAGCCGGGCGTTGAATCTTTTTTATTATGACGGGAAGGAACGGATTTTGCTTGCGTACAGTCCGGAGCACGGCGGATTTACCGGGAAAGGCGGCAGCCCCTTTTTTACGGAGGAAGCGTTGCTCGCGCTTTGTGCGAAAAGCCCTGAACGGCTGAGCAATAATGTTGTCACACGGCCGCTCATGCAGGAATGGCTCTTCCCAACCCTCGCGTTTATCGGCGGGCCGGGCGAAATTGCGTACTGGGCCGAGCTGAAGCGGGTGTTTGAAGAATTGGGGATTCTTATGCCGCCTCTTGTGCCGCGGCTCAACATTACGCTGCTTGAGAGAGCGGTCCAAAGGGATATCGAGGAACTGGAACTCGATATCGGGCATGTATTAAAATACGGGACCTGGAAAGAGCGGGAAAAATATTGGAATGCCGCAAAAGATGAGAATATGGACGCACTCATTGCAGAAACAGAAAAAATGCTGAAAATGCAATACGATAAAATTTTCGCCGCAATTGGAAAGGGGCTGCAACCGCTTGCCCGCAAAAATCTCGATTTTCACCTCGGGCAGCTTGCGTTTTTGCAGCGGAAAGTGGATGAAGAGATTGCGGAAAAACATGATGCCGTCCTTGAAAAATACGCACGGGTCGAACGTGCTTTGCGCCCGGACGGCAATCCCCAAGAAAGGGTTTGGAACCTTTTTTATTTCCTTAACAAATACGGGACAGACTTTATCCACACCCTTGCCGCCCTGCCGTTCGCATTTGACGGCACCCATAAACTCGTTAAAATTTAACCGGCTGACAGCGGCCGGCTTTTTTGTGCAAAAAAACAGGGGAGAAGGGGCGTTGGTTTGCGAAGTGAAAAAGCGGGCTGCCGGGGTCTGGCCATGCTGGAATCGGGTTTTACGGCCGGCAAGTTTTCAATTGATTTTTTCTTGCAAAAAGCAGGAAATCAAGCGCGCGGGGAGAATATAAAAATTAAAGTGGTGAAAGGTGGGGGATTGTGGTAAATTATTAATATGAAGTGGGAAGCGGGGGGCACGCGCCAATGTTCATGGGAGAATACCGGCACAATATCGATGTAAAAGGCCGTTTGATTGTACCGGCCAAATTCCGTGAACAGCTTGGCGATACGTTTGTCATTACCCGTGGGCTGGACCGTTGCATTTTCGGTTACCCTGCGGATGAATGGAAACAGGTGGAAGAAAAACTGAAGTCCCTTCCGTTAACGAAAAAAGATGCCCGCGCATTCACACGTTTTTTCTTTTCGGGGGCGACCGAATGCGAGCGGGATAAGCAAGGGCGCATTCTGATTCCCGCACCGCTCCTTTCCTACGCGAAACTCGAAAAAGAATGCGTGGTGCTCGGCGTTTCCAATCGAATTGAGATTTGGAGCAAAGATTTATGGGAAGAATATTTTCAGGAATCGGAGGCCTCTTTTGCCGATATTGCGGAAAACCTCATCGATTTTGACCTTTAACATGTTCGATTGGATAGGAGATTCAGTATGTTTGCACACAAGACCGTTTTGCTAAAAGAAACCGTTGACGGGCTACATATCAAACCGGGTGGGATTTATGTTGACTGCACGCTCGGCGGCGGGGGGCACAGCGCCTATTTACTTAAGCAGCTTACCGGCGGGCATTTATACGCTTTTGACCAGGATGAAACGGCGATTCAGCATGCCAAAGAAAAGCTTGCCCATGACCAAAACAGGATCACTTTTATTAAAAGCAATTTCCGCTATTTAAAATCTGAACTGAAAGCGCGCGGTGTGCAGGCTGTCGACGGCATCTTGTATGATTTGGGCGTCTCATCCCCGCAGCTGGATACACCGGAACGGGGATTCAGCTACCAGCATGATGCGCCGCTCGATATGCGGATGGACCTCGATGCCCCGCTTACCGCATATGAAGTCGTCAATGAATGGCCGTATGAAAAACTGGTCCGGATCTTTTTCCGTTACGGGGAAGAAAAGTTTTCAAAACAAATCGCCCGCAAAATCGAGGCGTCCCGTGCCAAAAAACCGATAGAAACAACCGGTGAACTGGCCGATCTAATTAAAGAAGCGATTCCCGCACCCGCACGAAGAAAAGGCGGGCATCCGGCAAAAAGGGTCTTTCAGGCGATCCGGATTGCCGTGAATGATGAATTATCCGCTTTTGAAACTTCTTTAACGGATGCCATTTCGCTTTTAAAACCGGGCGGGCGGGTCTCTGTCATTACCTTTCATTCCCTGGAAGACCGCATTTGTAAAAATATATTGAAAGAATTCAGCAGTGCAGGAGATTTGCCGCATGGGCTGCCTGTCATCCCAAAAGAATACGAGCCCGTATTAAAACTCATTACGAAAAAACCCATTATCCCGGATGATGAGGAAGTGGGCGGGAACAACCGGTCAAGGTCGGCTAAACTGCGCATTGCGGAAAAACGCTAAGAAAATAGAGGAGGGAGTTTTTTGAGTAATTTAGCAAGGCAGCCGAAACGTGCGCCGGAACAACAGCAACAGGTTGAAAAAAGAGTAGCCCCGGTCACAAGACGCGCGCAGATCACTTTAGGGGAAAAGATTATCGCAAGCCTTTTTGCTTTGTTCGTTCTGATTATGGCCGTGAAGATCGTATCAACGGAAGCTGCGATTTATAATGCCAACCGGTCGATTGAAGATACGAAAACCGCGATCCAGAACAAAAACAAGGTGACCGATGATTTGAAAATGCAAGTAAGCGAATTAAGCCGCTACGACCGTATTTACGAAAAGGCAAAAAAACTCGGCTTGAAATTGGACGAGAATAATGTCAAGGTTGTTGAAAATAAATGAAGTCTAGAAAACTGAATACAAACAGGGGGGCAGCGATATTATTTATCATATTCGGTCTGTCCTTTTTTATTATCGCCGTAAGGTTTTTGACGATTGAAATCACAGGGCAGGCAGACGGGAAAGTGCTCGCGGCAAAAGCGGCGAAAAAGTATTTGCGGACAAGCACCATTCCCGCTTCCCGCGGCAATATTTACGATGCAAGCGGGGAAGTGATCGCCGAAAATGTTGTTTCGTACAATCTGGTTGCTATTTTGGACCCGAAAGCCACGATTGATCCGGAACATCCGAAACATGTTGTCAACCCCCGGAAAACCGCCCAGGCCCTTGCAAAATATATTGACATGCCCGAATCAAAAATCTATTCGCTTCTGACACAAAAAGGGCGGTTTCAAGTGGAATTCGGGAAAGCGGGGCAGGATATTCCCTATCAAACAAAAAATGAAATTCAAAAACTGAACCTGCCGGGCATCCAGTTCGAAGCGGTGCCGAAACGCACGTATCCGAACGGTTCGTTTGCCTCCCATCTGGTCGGTTATGCGCAGAAAAATGAGACGGGCGGCCAAATGGCAGGCGTAATGGGAATCGAAAAAAGCATGAATGCCGCTTTGGAAGGGAAAGACGGAAAAATCAGTTATGAAGGCGACTTTTGGGGGTATATTCTGCCAAACGCGCATAAAAAAGTCACCAAACCGAAAAACGGGGAAAATGTCTATTTAACGATTGACAAGAAAATCCAGTCTTTCGTTGAAGATGCGCTTGGCAAAGTCCAGAAGCAATACAATCCGAAAAAAGCGTTTGTTGTCGTGGCAGATCCGAAAACGGGTAGGATACTGGCGATGGGGCAGCGACCGACATTTGACCCGGAAACGCGGAAAGGTTTGAGCGTCTGGCAGAACGAAGCAGTCGAAACCGCTTATGAACCGGGCTCGACGATGAAAATTTTTACCTTGGCGGCGGCCGTCCAGGAAGGCGCTTTTCACCCGTATGCGACCTATAAGTCAGGGGAATTCCATGTAAAAAATGTGCCAAACCCGATTAAAGACCATAACGGCGGGGTCGGCTGGGGCAGGATCACCTTTCTGGAAGGGCTGCAGCGTTCTTCGAATGTCGCATTTGCCACATTGCTTGATTATATTAAGCAGGATAAACTTAAGCAATATTTGGAAGCGTTCGGGTTCGGGAAAAAGACGAAAGTCGGCTTGCCAAATGAAGCTTCCGGCAAAATTTTATACGATTATCCGGTCGAACGGTATACGACGACATTCGGTCAGGGCACAACCGTGACCGCAATGCAGATGATTCAGGCGGCAACAGCGGTTGCCAATGACGGGAAAATGATGAAGCCGTATGTAGTCGACAAAGTGGTCAATCCCACAACCGGAAAAACGGAAAAAACAAAACCAACCGTTGCCGGCAACCCGATCAGCGCGGACACCGCGAAAAAAGTCCGGGATTATTTGCGGACGGTTGTGACGAATAAAAAAACCGGGACCGGCACGGCCTATAACATTCCGGGCTATGAGGTGACCGGCAAAACCGGTACCGCCCAGATCCCGAATCCGAACGGCGGCGGTTATTTAACCGGTACCGATAACTATATCTTTTCTTTTCTCGGCATGGCGCCGAAAGACAATCCGAAATTAATCGTTTACGCCGTTGTCCAGCAGCCGCATTTAAAAGCAGGCGAGCTTGGTGGCGAACCGGTTAAAGCGCTGTTTAACCCGATTATGAAGAACAGCCTGCAATATTTAAATATTAAACCGGCAAAAGGGAAGGTCGTACGCCTTGCCAAGCTTCCTGATTTTACGGGTGACAGCCGGACAGAAGCATCATCTGCCGTAAGAGCACTGGGGCTTACCCCTGTTGTGCTCGGCGATGGCGATACCGTGACAGCCCAGGAACCCGGGGCACAGGAAAAACTCCTGCCGGGCGCAAAAGTATTTTTGAAAACAAATGGCAATAGGGTAATGCCGGATATACGCGGCTTTTCGAAACGTGACGTGGTGGGCGCTGCCAAACTGCTCGGTCTCCGCCTGGTCATAAGCGGGGAAGGCTATGCCGTATCACAAAGCATTCCGGCAAAGTCAAAGGTGAAATCCGGGCAGGCCCTTACTGTAAAATTTAAGAATCCATAGGCGGGCGGCAGAAGGGATGCCGAAAAAAGCAAGCACAAGGCTTGCTTTTTTTCATGCGCGTGAAAAGGTACTAGCCGGATGCGTACAAGCATATAAATGGGTGTAAAGGCAACAAAGGGCTTGTTTCGCCCGGAGCGGATTTACAGGATTTCAGAAAGCCTGCAGGGCTGAAACTTTTCATCTTTCCTGCGCCGTGGAGTCTGCTGCTTTGAGATTTAAATAAAGGAGGCGCGCTCGTGAAACGTGTATCCAATGTTACGGTGAGAAAGCGGCTTGTTTTTATATTGCTTTGCGGGATTGTCATTTTCAGCATTATAGATGTGCGGCTCGGTTATGTCCAGTTCGGGCTCGGGGATATGCTGACGGACAGGGCAAAAGCACTATGGAGCAGAAGTATCCCTTTTGAAGGGGAGCGGGGAAAAATCGAAGACAGAAACGGCGTGCCGATCGCCTCCAACCAAAGCGCCCCGACGATTTTCATCATTCCGAGGCAGGTCAAGGACCCGGCGAAAACGGCAGAAAAACTGGGGAACGCCCTTGATGCAGACAAAGAAAAGATCTATAAAGAGATTACACAGGTCAGATCGATTGTCAGAATAAAAGAAGGGCGGAAAATCAGCAATGAAAAGGCAAATGACGTACGCCGCCTCGGGCTTTCGGGGGTCTATATCGCGGAAGATTCCAAGCGGTATTATCCGTTCGGCCGCTACCTTTCGCATGTACTCGGATTCACCGGCGCCGACAATCAGGGGCTGACCGGGCTCGAACTGTATTATGATGATGCGCTGAGCGGAAAAAAAGGGGCAGTCGAGTTTTATACGGACGCAAAAGGGAAGAAAAAGATGAAGGATATGGCGGATGAATATGAAGCGCCAAAAAACGGGCTTGACCTGAAGCTAACGGTTGATACAAAAGTCCAGACGGTCATTGAGCGCGAACTCGATAATGCTGAAAAAAAATATCATCCGGACGGGCTGATTGCGATCGCCATGGACCCGGACACCGGGGAAATTCTCGGGATGTCAAGCAGGCCGAGCTATACGCCTGACAATTATAAAAATGTGCCGCAGGAAGTGTATAACCGGAACCTGCCGATCTGGAGCACATACGAACCGGGATCGACATTTAAAATTATCACACTTGCCGCCGCCCTTGAAGAAAAGAAAGTGAATTTGACAAAAGACAAATTTTACGATTCCGGCGCGGTTGAAGTCGGAGGTTCGACGCTGCACTGCTGGAAAAGGGGCGGGCACGGCAGCGAAACGTTCCTTGAGGTTGTCCAAAATTCATGCAACCCGGGTTTTGTCGAACTCGGTGAAAGGCTCGGGAAAAATACATTGTTCAAATACATCCGCAATTTCGGGTTTGGCACAAAAACCGGCGTGGATCTATCCGGCGAAGCTTCCGGCATTTTGTTCAACCTTGATCGCGTCGGGCCGGTTGAACTAGCGACAACGGCTTTCGGGCAGGGGGTTTCTGTTACGCCGATCCAGCAGGTGGCGGCGGTCTCGGCTGCCGTAAACGGCGGGATCCTCTACAAACCGTATATTGCAAAGGAACTCGTCGACCCCGAAACTGGGGAAACGGTCATGCGAAAAAACCCGGTTGCCAAAAGAAGGGTGATCTCGGAAAACACGTCAAAACAAATCCGCCATGCGCTTGAAACAGTTGTCACACAGGGGAGCGGAAAAAATGCTTATGTGGACGGTTATCCGGTCGGCGGGAAAACCGGGACGGCGCAAAAAGCCAAAAACGGCCGCTATCTCGAAAACAATTATGTTTTATCCTTTATCGGTTTCGCCCCGGCCAATGATCCAAAAATCGTCGTCTACTTGGCGGTCGATAATCCGAAAAATACGATCCAATTCGGCGGCCAGGTGGCAGCCCCGATCGCGGGCACGATCATCGGCGACAGCCTGCGTGCCATGGGCGTCAAGCCGGTGAAAAACCAGGCGGAAAAAGAAAAAAGTTATTTTGAAACGCCAACGGTGAAAGTGCCGAATTTAATCGGGGAGACGAAAAAAGAGATGATGAACGACCAATACAATCTCAAACTTGACGTCAGCGGATCCGGAAACAAGGTGATCCGGCAGTCCCCTGAACCAGGCGTGAAAGTGGAAGAAGGCTCAACGATCCGGGTTTACATGCAGTAAAACAGACTTTCCAGTTCCTTATTTACTTGGGCCCCGCCAGGCCCGACAATCCGGATTTGCATGCAGGAAAACAGGGCGGCGCCGTATGTCCGGCCGCCCGTGTTTTTGTTTCAAGGGGCATAAAACAGGGCTGCTCCGGCTTACATTTTAAAAATCAGCAGGACTTCATAGCTTAATGGCCGTTTTTTTTGTACAATAGAAAAGGACTGTATTTACATGTATACACAAAAAAGATGCAGCAACAAGGGTTTGGAACAGGAAGGGTTGGAAGCAAATGAAGTTACATACATTGTTAGAGGCATTGTCGTTTGTGAAAATGCCTGCTGTGAATCCGGAAATTACGGAACTTGTCCAGGATAACCGGCTTGTCACGAAAAACAGTCTGTTTATTTGCATCAAAGGCTATACGGTTGACGGGCACAAGTTTGCCGTTGATGCGGCAAAACGGGGCGCAGCAGCCATTTTAGCCGAAAAGCCGGTCGATGTGGATGTACCGGTCATTATCGTCCGCAATACAAAACGGGCAATGGCGCTCCTTGCAGACCGGTTTTACGGGCAGCCGTCCCGCAAGCTCCGCCTTGTCGGGATTACCGGCACAAACGGAAAAACAACAACGAGCCATATTATCGAAAAAATATACCGGGATGCAGGCAGAACGACCGGCCTGATTGGCACGATGTATATGAAAATTGGCGATGAAACGCTGGAAACGAAAAACACAACGCCGGACAGCCTGACATTGCAAAAAATATTTCATGAAATGAACGCGCGCGGCGTCACCGACTGTGTGATGGAAGTTTCTTCGCATTCGCTTGTTGAAGGCCGGGTGCACGGCTGCGACTATGATATTGCCGTTTTCACAAATCTCACGCAGGATCATCTCGATTACCATAAAACAATGGCAGAATACCGGCGCGCTAAAAGTTTATTGTTTTCGCAGCTCGGGAACTCCTGCCCGCAGGATAAGCCGAAATATGCCATTTTAAATGCAGATGACGCCGCATCAAAAGAATTTGAACAAGTAACAGCGGTGCCTGTCATAACGTACGGGATCGACCGCGATGCGGATTTTATGGCCGAAAACATTGACATGCACGCCCGCGGGACGACATTCACGCTTGTGACGCCGTTTGAAAAACGGGAAGTCCGTCTGCAGCTTGTCGGGAAGTTCAGCGTCTATAATATGCTCGCAGCGATCGCAACCGGGGTTGTTTCCGGGGTGCCGCTTGATTCGATCATTAAAACGGCGGAAGCGATGGAAGGCGTGCGCGGCCGGTTTGAGCTCGTAAACGGCGGCCAGGATTTTTCCGTGATTGTCGATTATGCGCACACGCCCGACAGTCTGGAAAATGTCCTGAAAACGGTCCGGCAGTTTGCCAAGAAAAAAATCTTTGTCGTTGTTGGCTGCGGCGGCGACCGCGATAAAACAAAGCGGCCGGTGATGGCGCAAATTGCCTGTAAATATGCGGATTATCCGATTTTTACATCGGATAATCCGCGCAGCGAAGATCCGCTTGCCATTTTGCGCGAGATGGAAAAAGGGGTAGAAGGCGAGCGGTATGCATGCATCCCCGACCGGAGGGAAGCAATCAAAACAGCCATTTTCCGTGCAAAGGCGGGGGATGTTGTCCTGATTGCCGGAAAAGGCCATGAAACTTATCAAATCATTGGAAATGAAGTGCATCATTTTGATGACAGGGAAGTTGCACTGGAAATGATAAAGGAGCGGTGAAGCATATGTTATCATTCGGGGATACAGCCCGCCTTTTCAGTTTGGGCCGCGGCATGGAGATGGCGCTCGAATTTGCAACAGTCAGCGTGTTTGCAGATGTAAACCAGCCAAAGGGATTATACGTCCCTTTTTCTGAACTGGACATTAACCGGGCAATTGCACACGGGGCAATCGCGGCGCTTTGGAAAAAAGATGCGCCCGTGCCCCGCTATATACCGAATGATTTTCCGCTGTTTATGGCAGAAGATGTTTCTTTTGCTTTTACACAACTGGTACAGTTTTATCTAAAAAAAATGGAAAGCAAGGATTTGGATATGAAGACAACTTTTATTTTTTACGGCCCGGAATTGCGGGACAAAAACCCTCATACATATGATTTGGCGGATGCGGAAAACAGGAAGCGGCTGCTTTGTGCATGCAGGCGTCACGGGAGGGAAAAAGCATGATCGAGCAGGTAATTTTTTTTACAACGCTGATGGCTTTTTTAATTTCCGTGCTGCTTTCGCCCGTTTTTATCCCTTTTTTAAGGAGACTGAAATTCGGCCAGAGCATTCGGGAAGAAGGCCCGAAATCGCACCAGAAAAAATCCGGGACGCCGACAATGGGCGGCTTGATTATTTTGGTATCGATCATTGCATCCACGCTGGTCATGGCCGGTAAATTCGCTGAACCGACTGTCAGAATTTACCTGCTGCTGCTTGTTACGATCGGATTCGGGCTGCTCGGATTTTTGGATGACTTTATAAAAGTGGTGATGAAGCGGAATCTTGGTCTTACATCGAAGCAGAAACTGCTTGGCCAGATTCTCGTTGCCGTCATTTTTTATGTCGTTTTCCGCCACTTCCATTTATCTTCGGAAGTCTCGATTCCGTTTACGGACAAATCGGTTAATTTCGGCTGGTTTTACTTTGTCATCATTCTTCTCTGGCTTGTCGGGTTTTCCAATGCGGTCAATCTGACGGACGGGCTTGACGGCCTTGTATCCGGGACGGCAGCGATTGCTTTCGGGGCATTCGCCGTTTTGGCATGGAACCAGTCACAGGCGGATGTCGCCCTGTTTTCGGTTGCCGTAGTTGGGGCCGTGCTTGGTTTTCTCGTCTTTAATGCCCATCCGGCAAAAGTTTTCATGGGGGACACCGGATCGCTTGCATTGGGCGGGGCGATTGCCGCCATTTCGATTCTGACCAATCTTGAGATTCTTTTAATTGTGATTGGCGGTGTTTTTGTCATCGAGACTTTGTCTGTCATTCTTCAGGTGATATCATTTAAGACAACAGGAAAAAGAATTTTCAGGATGAGCCCGCTGCACCACCATTATGAGCTGGCGGGCTGGTCGGAATGGCGTGTTGTCGTGACGTTCTGGGCGGTAGGCCTTTTGTGTGCGATTTTAGGAATTTATATCGAGGTGTGGATGTAACATGAAAAATATCACGGAATATGAACATAAAAAAGTATTAGTGCTCGGGCTGGCAAAAAGCGGGGTGAGCGCGGCCTCTCTGTTGCACCGGCTCGGGGCGTTTGTAACGGTGAATGATTATAAACCGCTTGAAGAGAACCCGGAGGCGCAGGGGCTTTTGGAACAGGGCATCAAAGTCGTTTGCGGCAGCCATCCGATCGAACTGCTGGATGAAGGCTTTGAACTGATTGTGAAAAATCCGGGCATCCCTTATTCGAACCCGCTTGTTGCAGGGGCGCTTGAAAAAGGGATCCCGGTCATTACCGAAATCGAGCTGGCCTATAAAATTGCAGAATGCCCTATGGTCGGCATTACGGGAACGAACGGGAAAACGACGACCACCACTTTGATTTATGAAATTTTCCAAGCGGATCCGCATTTTGATCCGTTAATTGCCGGAAATATCGGCAAAGTAGCTTCCACGGTGGCGCAAAAAGCAAGCGCGGGCCAGCAGATGGTGGTGGAGCTGTCTTCTTTCCAGCTGATGGGCGTGCAAACGTTCAGGCCGCATATTGCCATCATCACGAATATTTATGAAGCCCATCTCGATTATCACGGGACAAAAGAAGCTTATGCAAAAGCAAAATCAAATATTACCCGGAACCAGACAGAGGATGATTTCCTGATTCTGAACCATGCCCAGCCGGAACTGTGGGATCTGGTCTCCTTCACAAAAGCAAAAATTATTCCTTTTTCAACGAAGGAATATGTTGAAGACGGCGCATCGGTAAAAGACGGCAGCATCATGTGGAAAGGCGAAAAAATCATGGACCGCGCTGAAATTGTGCTGCCGGGAGACCATAATCTGGAAAATATTTTAGCCGCTGTCGCCGCTGCCAAGCTGATGGGGGCAAGTAATGATGCTATCCGCGGCGTGCTCGCAACGTTCAAAGGCGTCAAGCACCGGACGCAATATATTGGCGAAATCAAAGGGCGGAAATTTTACAACGATTCAAAAGCGACCAATATCCTGGCCTGCAAAGCCGCACTCGCTGCTTTCCATCAGCCGGTCATTCTGCTTGCCGGAGGGCTCGACCGCGGCAACGGCTTTGATGAACTGATCCCGGCTTTGAAGTACGTCAAAGCATTGATTACTTTTGGGGAAACCGCGCCGAAACTGGAAAGCACCGCGAAAAAAGCAGGCATTCCGGTCATCCGCACGGTGGAAAACGTGGAAGAAGCCGTCCCGGCCGCGTGGGCATTATCCGAACCGGGCGATTGCATTTTGCTGTCGCCGGCATGCGCCAGCTGGGACCAGTACAAATCTTTTGAAATTCGTGGTGATATTTTCATCGACGCCGTGCATAAGTTAAGATAAGGGCTTGCACCGCTTTTTTACCGGTGCGGTTTGCCGGTTTTTGCGGGAAGCTCTAAATCTTTTCTGGGGTGGGCGCGGATGCCGTCGAAAAAAACGAATCCCGACTTTTTATTAATCATTGTGACCCTGGCGCTGCTTGCAACCGGGCTCCTGATGGTGTTCAGCGCGAGTGAGATCGTGGCGGAGTACAAATTTAACGATGCATTTTATTTTTTGAAGCGGCAGCTGCTTTTTGCCGGGCTCGGCGTGGCAGCGATGTTTTTCGTGATGCGCATTGATTACTGGACGTGGCGGGCATGGGCGAAAACCATCCTGGTCATTTGTTTTGTGCTGCTCGTCCTTGTGTTGATTCCCGGCATCGGGCTTGAACGGAACGGGTCGCGGAGCTGGATCGGGGTCGGCGCATTTTCCATCCAGCCTTCCGAATTCATTAAAATGGCGCTGATCGCGTATTTGGCAAAATTTTTATCGGAAAACCAGAAATACATTACGACTTTTAAAAAAGGCATGCTCCCGGCCTTGACGCTCGTTTTTGTTGCTTTTGGGATGATTATGCTACAGCCGGATCTTGGAACGGGAACGGTGATGCTTGGGACATGCATCATCATGATTTTTGTTTCCGGCGCCCGCATTGCCCATTTTGCCATGCTCGGGCTCCTTGGTGTGGGCGGTTTTGTCGCTCTTGTTTTATCGGCTCCATACCGAATCGCACGGATTACCTCTTTCCTTGATCCATGGTCCGATCCGCAGGGGAAAGGATTTCAAATTATCCAGTCGCTTCTTGCGATCGGTCCGGGTGGCCTGTTCGGCATGGGGCTTGGGGAGAGCAAGCAAAAATTCCACTATCTGCCTGAACCGCAAAATGATTTTATCTTTGCCATTCTAACCGAGGAGCTCGGTTTTATCGGTGGGACTTTTGTCCTGATTTTGTTTGCGCTGCTGCTTTGGCGCGGAATCCGGATCGCGCTTGGCGCACCCGATCTGTACGGAAGCCTGCTCGCAGTCGGCATTATTTCCATGATCGCGATCCAGGTGATGATCAATATCAGCGTCGTCATTGGCCTGATCCCGGTTACAGGCATTACGCTTCCGTTCATCAGTTACGGCGGCTCTTCTTTGACGTTGATGCTTGTCGCAGTCGGCGTGCTCTTAAACATCAGCCGCCATTCCCGGCTGTAACGGAAGGAGAACCTCATAAAGGGGTTCTTTTTTCGTTTGACAACTAGTTAACATTTTGATAATAATCGTTTTACTGTGTACCCATTGTCGTTTAAAATATAGTAATATAGGAAAAAGAATGGTTCAAACATCATATATTGATACCCGTGCAACCCAGCACGGCGTCCTGAGGTGGAAAAAATGAAAATCATTGTCAGCGGGGGCGGAACAGGCGGGCATATTTATCCGGCCCTGGCATTGATCAGAACGATCAAACAGAAACATCCTGACACGGAATGTTTGTATATCGGCACGGAAAAAGGGCTCGAATCCCGGCTTGTGCCGCGGGAAAGCATTTCGTTCAAATCGATTCATATTACGGGGTTTAAACGCTCCCTTTCGTTTGAAAATGTCAAAACGGTTGCCCGCTTTCTAAAGGGCGTGAGTCGGTGCAAAAAAATCATCCGGGAATTCAAGCCGGATGTTGTCATCGGCACAGGCGGGTATGTATGCGGGCCGGTTGTCTACGCCGCCGCCAAACTGCACATCCCGACCATTATCCACGAACAAAACAGCGTGCCGGGGCTGACGAATAAGTTTTTAAGCCGGTACGTTGACAAAGTGGCCATTTGCTTTGAATCCGCAAAATCTTTTTTTGATGAGAAAAAAGTAGTACTGACAGGCAATCCGCGCGCATCGGAAGTGATCGGGGAGAAAAGGCGTGACGTCCTTTCCGGTTTCGGCCTGAAAACTACGCTTCCAACCGTTCTCATTTTCGGCGGGAGCCGCGGGGCACGCCCGATTAATGAAGCGGTTGTGAAATCTTTTTCCAATTTTGCACAAAAAAATTACCAGGTCATTTATGCGACAGGGGATGTGCATTATGAGGCCGTCAAAAAAGAAATTGCACTGATCGGCGAAAAGGGAAATATCAAAGTGGTGCCGTTTATCCACAATATGCCGGAAGTGCTGCGTGCGGTGGATCTTGTCGTCTCAAGGGCGGGCGCAACCACATTGGCCGAACTGACGGCGCTCGGCCTGCCTAGTATTTTAATTCCGAGCCCTTATGTGACAAATAATCACCAGGAAAAAAACGCGAAAACACTCTTGGAAAACGGTGCAGCTTTTATGCTGCTTGAAAAAGATTTATCTTCCGCGAAGCTCGTGTCCCTGATCGATAAAATTTTACTGGATCGGGAACAAATGGAGAAAATGCAGGCGGCCGCCCGCAAGCTCGGCATTCGTGACGCTTCGTGGCGGCTTTATGAAGTGATGGAAAATCTGGCCGCAAAAGCCAAATCATGATGCGGCAAATAAAAAGGGAGGAACAAAATGGCGCGGTCTGACAAAAACATCGTTTCGCTGGAAGACCGGATCCCGAAATTAAAGCAGCAGCGCCGCCGAAAAACGAACCGGCGGCTCATCATGCTGCTGACGGTTTTTTTTATGCTGGTGATGCTGATCATCTACCTTGAGTCCCCGCTGAGCCGCGTCCATCGCATTCAGATAGAGGGGAATGAGGCGGTCAGCAAGCCGTACATCCTGAAAAAAAGCGGTATTGCCACGGGTGAGAATATATGGAATATCCGTAAAGGCGCAGTCCGGAAAAGAATCGCATCCATCCCTGAAATTGATTCGGTGAAAATGAGCATTTCCTTGCCGAATACGCTTTACATAAAAGTGAAAGAGCATCAAAAAATCGGATATTTACAGCAGAAAAATGGTTTTTTGCCGGTTTTGGACAACGGTTCGGTCGTCAAAAGAACGGTGAAAGAAATTCCGTCCGCAAGCCTGATATTTACCGGCTTCAAACAGGATACGCATTTGCATGAAATGATCCGCCAGATGCAAAAATTGCCGGATTCGATCACAAATGCCATTTCGGAAGTCCGCTATACCCCTTCAAACGTTGACCGTGACCTTGTCACCTTGTACATGAATAACGGTTTTGAAGTGCGCGCAAGCATTCCGTCGTTCGCAGAAAAAATGGCGCATTACCCTTCGATCATCAGCCAGCTTGACCCGAAGAAAAAAGGTGTGATTGACCTCGAAGTCGGTTCGTATTTTAAAGCTTACGATTCGAAGTGAACATGAAAAAATTTCGCTTTTCTCCGTGTCCATCTTAGTGTAGACTTATGATGAAACCAAATTTTAGGAATTGCTATATTTTGAGACTAGAAATATTTTGATAACCAAAAGAAAATGAAAAAAGTCCGATTGAAAAAAGGGAATTTCATCATGACGAAGAATACTTTCTTTATACTCATCTTTTTGAATGGGGGCTTCAGGCGGGTCCACGGACGGAACGGCAAAAAAGCCCGCCTCAGAAGAGACGCATTGGGAAAAATGGAGCTTTAACATAGGCGGATTGCGTTTGATCGAAAGGCAAAGGGAGGTGCCGCAGTATGAACAGCAGTGAAATATATGTGAGTCTTGACATCGGTACATCTGCCACGAAAGTCATCATTGCCGAATTGGGCAATGATTCATTAAATATTATTGGGGTTGGCAATGTCAGGTCCGAAGGCATTAAAAAAGGATCGATTGTAGACATAGATGAAACCGTACTGTCCATCAGGCGGGCAATTGAGCAAGCGGAAAGAATGGTCGGCATGAAAATTGACCACGTAATCGTCGGCATTGCCAGCAATCATGTGATGCTGCAGCCGTGCCACGGGGTGGTGGCGGTCCAGAGCGAAAACCGTGAAATTACGGACGGGGATGTACAAAGAGTGATGGATGCAGCGCAAGTGCTTTCTATTCCTCCCGAAAGAGAGATTGTGAATGTCATTCCGAAACAATTCATTGTGGACGGTTTGGATGAAATACATGATCCTCGCGGGATGATCGGTGTCAGATTGGAAATGGAAGGCATCATTGTCACGACTTCCAAAACGATCTTACATAACACATTGCGCTGTGTGGAAAAGGCCGGCCTGACCATCGCGGAAATTGTCCTCATGCCGCTTGCAGCCGGCGCCATTGCACTGTCAAAAGATGAAGTGGAACTCGGGACGGCACTCGTTGACATCGGCGGCGGTTCGACGACGCTGGCTGTTTTTGAAAACGGCCATATCCGGACAACGAGCGTGCTGCCCGTCGGCGGAGACCATATCACAAAAGATTTGTCCATCTGTCTGAGGGCTTCAACGGAAGATGCGGAAAAAATCAAACTGAAACACGGGCACGCATTCAGCCGGGATGCGCTCGAAGATGATGTTTTTGATGTGCAGATCATCGGCAGCGAACAAAAAGAACAATTTAACCAATTACAAATTTCTGATATTATAGAAGCTAGATTAGAAGAAATCTTTTTGTTTATCCAGCAGGAACTCAGGAAAATCGGTATTCATGATTTGCCGGGTGGGATTGTGCTGACAGGGGGCACTGCAAATATGCCCGGTGTACCGGAGCTTGCAGAAACGGTCTTTCAAAACCGCGTAAGAGTCGCCATTCCGGATTATATCGGCGTCCGTGAGCCGCAATACACGACGGCGGTCGGCCTGATCCAGTATGCCGCGAAAAATGCGCGGCTGGAAGGGAAAAATGTCAGTTCCCGCCTGGTGGCAGCCGGAATGGAGCATGCGGAACCGAAACCGGCGAAAAAACCGCAGTCCAAACCGAAACAAGCATCCGGCCAGGAAGAAAAAATTTCATCGAAAATGAAAAAATTCTTTGGTTTGTTTTTCGAATAGCCTGCCGGCATCATGTGCGGAAAACCGGAGCCCGTCCGGCAGCAGGACCGGGATAAGATACGCAATACGAATTAGGAGGATTAGTGAATGTTAGAGTTCGATACCAATGTAGACGCTTTGGCAACGATAAAAGTTATCGGCGTTGGCGGCGGCGGCAACAATGCCGTGAACCGCATGATTGAACATAATCTGCAGGGCGTTGAATTTATTGCCGTAAACACGGATGCCCAGGCATTAAACCTTTCCAAAGCTGAAATTAAAATGCAAATTGGCGCAAAGTTAACGCGCGGCCTCGGTGCCGGCGCAAATCCGGAAGTAGGGCGGAAAGCGGCCGAAGAAAGCAAAGAACAAATTGAAGAAGCGTTAAAGGGTGCGGATATGGTGTTCGTGACAGCCGGGATGGGCGGCGGCACCGGAACAGGGGCGGCGCCGGTCATTGCCCATATCGCAAAGGAACTCGGGGCGCTGACGGTCGGGGTGGTCACAAGGCCGTTCACATTTGAAGGTCGCAAACGGGCAAACCAGGCGGCCGGCGGCATCAGTGCCATGAAAGAGGCGGTCGATACGCTGATTGTTATCCCGAATGACCGCCTGCTGGAAATTGTGGATAAAAGCACACCAATGCTGGAAGCATTCCGGGAAGCGGATAATGTGCTGCGCCAGGGCGTACAAGGGATTTCCGACCTGATCGCGGTGCCGGGTTTGATCAACCTGGATTTTGCGGATGTCAAAACAATTATGACCAATAAAGGTTCGGCGCTCATGGGAATCGGGATCGCTTCCGGGGAAAACCGTGCGACAGAGGCGGCAAAAAAAGCCATTTCATCACCGCTGCTTGAAACGTCCATTGACGGTGCACAAGGCGTGCTGATGAATATCACCGGCAGCGCGAATTTAAGTTTGTATGAAGTGCAGGAAGCGGCCGATATTGTCGCGTCCGCATCAGACCAGGAAGTCAATATGATTTTCGGATCCGTCATCAATGAAAGCCTGAAGGATGAAATTGTGGTCACGGTCATTGCAACCGGCTTTAATGAAGAAGCACAGGCCCAGGGCAAGCAGCGCCCGCCGCTCGGACAGTCGAGGCCGGCGCTGAATCAGCAAACAAAGCGCGAAACAAAGCGTGAAGAACCCCAGTCTGAACCGCAGCGCACCGTTCAGTACAGTGAAGATACACTCGACATTCCGACTTTTTTGCGGAACCGGAATAGAAGAAAATAATGAAAGAGCCCGTCTCTGTTTTCCAGGCCATCGCTTGAAAGCAAAGACGGGCTTTTTTGCGCTTGAATACTTTTCAAACCCGGTTTGGATTCGCAGAGGGTGCCTGCTTATCCAGCCGGGTTTTTTCTTTTCGGATGCATACCGACGTGACTACAGGACTACCCGGAAAGCACGCCTGACACTTTTCGGTTAAAAAAATGAAAAGTTCTGTTTTTTTGCCAGCAGAAACTGACACACTTTGATGCTCCAGGTGCGTTATACTAGCCATAAATCAAATTAAGAAGGGCAGATGCTGCAATTGCGCAAAGCGGCCCGCCTGGCAGCCGGAGTATGCCGGAACTGCGACGGCCGGTTTGTGCCATGATTCATTCACCGGATGGGAGCCCTTAAGGCCGCAGCAGATGTACCTTTCAGCCACAATCACCGGGTTGGAGATCCTAAAGCCTTAGTGGATGTACCCTTCAACAACGTCACCGGGTTGGTGCACGAAAACCGGCACAGCATGCATTGCGGCAGCATTCCGCAGGCTTCGGGCGCGCGGCCCGGGCAGAAGCGGCCGTTTTGGGGGGCAGGTTCATTTGAGGCGGAGACAGGGGGGATGCGTTTGGTTGTATATATGGATGCCATCTGGCTTTTGAATTTTCTCGCCGACAGCCTGCTGTTATGGCTGACAAGCATTGCCTTAAAACGGCCGGCCCGCCTGCTCCGGATTCTTTCAGGCGGGCTTATCGGTTCAGTGATCATTATCATGGGCTTTATGCCGCAGCTCTCTTATTACGCCGGCAACCCGGCCGTAAAGTTGCTTTTTTCCGGCGCCATGGTGTTTGCGGTTTTCGGCTATAAGAGGTGGCGCTATTTTTTTTCAAATCTCTTAACCTTTTATTTTGCCACGTTTCTGATGGGTGGCATTTTAATGGGGGCCCACTACTTTTTAAGCTTTCGTTTTGACATGCAGGTGAAAATGCTGAAAGCTGCGGCGGGGGGATTCGGCGATCCGGTCAGCTGGGCGTTTGTTGCGCTTGGTCTTCCGGCAGCATGGCTGTTTTCAAAGAACCGGATTCAGGGGCTTGAAATGGCGAAAATCAAGTATGACCAGCTTGTCGATGTTTATATCCGCATCGGGGAAAGTGATTTTACAGTAAAAGGGCTGGTGGACAGCGGCAACCAGTTATATGATCCGCTGACAAAGCTGCCGGTGATGATCCTTTCCATCCTGCCCGTCCGTGACCATCTCCCCGAAGAAATTGCGGCGCTTGCGGAAGATGCGACCCGTCTGCTGGACGGAAGTATTGCACTTCCTGACGAATGGGCCGGCCGCATCCGGTTCGTTCCGGCAAAAACGGTCGGGAAACAATCGCTTCTTTTGGCGTACAAGCCGGATGAGGTGCAACTGACGAGCGGAAACCGGACATGGCCTGTAAAAAAAGTGCTGGTTTCTTTTTCGGCACAACGTTTATCCGGCGATGATGCATTCAGCTGCATTGTCCACCCGCAAATGATGGCAGAAGCTGCGCAATCCGCCTGATGGTGACTTTAAAGGAGGATGAATGTGAAACATTTACGGTTGAAACTCTCTTATTTTTGGTACAAACTCCTGTTCAAGCTCGGGCTGAAAGCGGATGAAGTGTATTATATCGGCGGGAATGAAGCCCTGCCGCCCCCGCTTTCCAAAGAAGAAGAAGAAATGCTGTTAAAAAAACTGCCGGCAGGGGATAAGGCAGCACGTTCGCTCCTCATTGAACGCAACTTGCGCCTTGTCGTTTACATTGCGCGCAAATTTGAAAACACCGGCATCAATATTGAAGATTTAATCAGCATCGGCACAATCGGCCTCATTAAAGCCGTGAATACGTTTAATCCGGAAAAGAAGATCAAACTGGCGACATACGCTTCCCGCTGTATTGAAAATGAGATTTTGATGTATTTAAGGCGGAACAATAAGCTCCGGTCTGAAGTTTCGTTTGATGAACCGCTAAATATCGATTGGGACGGCAATGAGCTGCTGCTTTCGGATGTGCTCGGCACGGACGATGATATCATTACAAGGGACCTTGAAGCAAATGTCGATAAAAAATTGCTTTACAGCGCCTTGCACCGTTTGTCGGACCGGGAAAAACAGATTATGGAATTGCGTTTCGGCCTTAAAGGGCAGGAAGAGAAAACACAAAAAGATGTCGCCGATATGCTCGGCATTTCCCAGTCCTATATTTCACGGCTTGAGAAAAGAATAATCAAAAGATTGCGTAAAGAATTCAATAAAATGGTATAGCAGGAAAATTTGCAGGCGGGCGGGAAGCAGGAACGGCAATGTCCGGGCATCTTCCACAGGCAATTCCCGCTTTTTGCGCAGTGCATAAATTTCCCACCCGGGGAGATACTGTTTTTTGAACAGCAGCTCCTGAGTCCTGAAGGGGGGAAAAGATTTGAAGCGCAAAAAAGTGGAAATTTGCGGGGTGGATACCTCCAAGCTTCCCGTTTTGAAAAATGAGGAAATGAGGGATCTTTTAAAGAAAATGCATGCCGGCGATACGTCTGCAAGAGAAAAGCTGGTCAATGGCAATTTGCGCCTTGTGTTAAGCGTCATTCAGCGCTTTAACAACCGCGGCGAATATGTGGACGACCTGTTTCAAGTCGGCTGTATCGGACTCATGAAATCCATCGATAATTTTGATCTGAATCAAAATGTCCGCTTTTCAACGTACGCCGTGCCGATGATTATCGGCGAAATCCGGCGTTATTTACGGGATAATAATCCGATCCGCGTATCGCGCTCCTTGAGGGATATTGCTTATAAAGCCCTGCAAGTAAGGGAAAAGCTGATGAGCGCCACTTCGAAAGAACCGACAACAGAAGAAATCGCCAGAGAGCTGGATGTTCCGCACGAAGATATTGTACTTGCACTTGATGCCATACAGGATCCCGTATCGCTGTTTGAACCGATTTATAACGACGGCGGGGATCCGATTTATGTCATGGACCAGGTGAGTGACGAAAAAAACAAAGATTCGCAATGGATTGAAGAAATCGCCTTGCAGGAAGGGATGCGGCGCCTGAACGAGCGGGAGAAAATGATCATCCGCAAACGGTTTTTCCAAGGAAAAACACAGATGGAAGTCGCAGAAGAAATCGGCATCTCCCAAGCCCAAGTCTCCCGCCTCGAAAAAGCAGCCATCAAACAAATGAACAAAAATATACAGTAGTAAGAAAAGCGGAGGCGACTGTACAGCGGCGTACGGATTTTGTAGTCTTCGACCGAGATAAAGGAAACACGATGAGCCGACAGGTGAATC
>NZ_ALAS01000056.1 GCF_000290615.1 Heyndrickxia coagulans DSM 1 = ATCC 7050 | reverse complement strand
CCCTCTTGTTCCAAGAGTTTTGTTACTTATGATAACGCTAATAAGCGTATACCTTCATTTTTGATATTGATTGCTGAATTATAGTCGCGATCTGCCACATAACCGCACGAACAACGGTAGGTGCGTTCAGATAGTTTCACAGGTTTTTCTGCACCACAACAAGAACACTTCTTAGTGGAGGGAAACCACTTATCAATTTTCACAAGTTGTTTCCCTTGTTCTTTTAGCTTATACGCTAAGAAAGTAGTGAAC
>NZ_ALAS01000055.1 GCF_000290615.1 Heyndrickxia coagulans DSM 1 = ATCC 7050 | reverse complement strand
CCGCCAACTAGCTAATGCGCCGCGGGCCCATCTGTAAGTGGCAGCCGAAGCCGCCTTTCCTTTTTCCTCCATGCGGAGGAAAAAACTATCCGGTATTAGCCCCGGTTTCCCGGCGTTATCCCGGTCTTACAGGCAGGTTGCCCACGTGTTACTCACCCGTCCGCCGCTAACCTTTTAAAAGCAAGCTTTTAAAAGGTCCGCACGACTTGCATG
>NZ_ALAS01000054.1 GCF_000290615.1 Heyndrickxia coagulans DSM 1 = ATCC 7050 | reverse complement strand
TGAAGCACGGTAGCCGAAAGTGTACAAAAAGAGTGTCTTGGAATACCCGATATTTAAACCTTGTCGAGAAAAACTTGACACATACAAGATTTTGTAGAGTATGGTAAAATTGTGGATATTCGTGTATACTGAATCATATATGTTTGACAGTTTTTGCGGATGATGTCGGAAGATGGCAGCAAATGAAAAATACGGTGAGCCTTTGAGCAGGGGAGAGAGATATGCGCGGCAGGAAATTAAATTTCAAGGGAAAAGTTGTGTCGGCGCTCTTATTTACGTTGATTGTTGTTGTTTTGGCCGGACTCGTTGGCAAAGGGGAAAAGATGTCAGCGAAAGACAAAGGAAAAGATGCGCATGCTGTATCACTGCGCACTTTATCTTTTTCGCCTGCGCCAATGACAGTGTTTGCGGGTTCTCCTTTGTACAAATCGATGATCGGGCAACAGCGGCAGAAAAAAGAAGCGGAGAGACAGAAAGAAGTGGCGAAGCAAAACGAGAAAGATTTGAAAGAAAATGCCATTTACTTAACATTTGATGACGGCCCGTCGAGTGCGGCCAACCAGTTATTGGATCTGTTGGAAGCTTATCAGATGAAAGCGACCTTTTTCATGCTCGGGCCAAGAATAAAAGAGCATCCGGCAGTCGTAAAACGCATGTACAAAAATGGAAACGGGCTTGCCTTGCACGGGATCACACATAAAGCAAGAGCGATCTACAGCAATACATCCGCGCCATTACACGAAATGGCTGAGGATCAAAGAATATTGGAAAACGTCACGGGTGTAAAATCTTATATGGTACGCCTCCCGTATGGAAGTATTCCGTATTTAACAGATGAAATGCGCGATTTACTGGATAAAAATGGGTTCCATATTTGGGATTGGAATGTGGACAGCAGCGACTGGGAGTTAAAAGATGCACGGTATGTCCAGTATACGATTCAGCAAATCCGGCAAAAAAAACAGGCAGGGGAAACGCCGGTCATCCTTTTGCATGACAAACCGGAAACCGTTAAATATTTGCCGAAGTTACTAAAGTTTATCAAGAAGCAGGGCTATAAAACAAAAGTACTGACCAATAAAACGCCCGCGGTAACGTTTCCGTGTGAAGGCCGCTGTCATCCAATCCGTCATCCAGTTGAAACGGGGAGAAGATGAGGGTGAAAAGATTTATTGTATTCGGAATGATGTTGCCGGGGCTTCTTTTGCTTCTTGCCGGGTGCCATTCAGACAAAAAACAAGCGGACAGCATATACGAAGAATTAAAGAAATCCGCATCCTATGAAAAAGATTTTGTCGCGAACCAGGAGAAGCTGGACCAATATAAAGAAAAAGTGGCGTCCATTTATGCTGATTTAAACCAACTTGAACTGAATGACGAAAACCGCCCGGAAGTGAAGCGGAAATTAAAAACGGCGGACAGCTATACCGAAAAGCAGTGGAAAGAGCTGAGGAAATCCAAAAAGAATTTCCAAAAGGCATATGAACAATCGACATCCATAAAAGAAAATGTGGAAAAAATTAAAGACGGCGGGCAGCGGAAACAGGCGCAGAAGCTGCTTACCATCATGGATGAGCGCAAAAAATATATGAACACTTTTTTTGGTGATTATAAAAAACAATTGGCATTACAAGGCAAATTTTATAAAAATCTGGAGAAGTTCAGCCCGGACGAGTTAGATAATCAAATAAAAAAAATAAATGAATACAATGGGGAAATGGAACAAACGATTCGCCAATTCAACCAGGATACGAAACGGTATAACCGCGAAAAAGACAAGTATTTTAAAAAAGCAGGGCTTTATTAAATTGGGCGTTTTTTTAAAGAGGCCCGGGACCGGCATTATGCCGGTCCCGGGCTTCTTTTTTTGGGACAGGAAAACGGCTGGAAAATTGGGTGATACGATGAGATTGGCAACCCGGTCAGGCGTAATGCCATATTGCTCATACAGTGCCGTCATGCCTTGTGATGTATTTTTATCCGTGATCGTTTCCAGCAATTCCGTGTTAATGGTCGCCGGATAAATTGTCGCAGTCCGGATGTTGGTCCCTTCCTGTGCGGATTCCATGCGCAATACTTCCATTAAATCGCGTACCGCCCATTTCGTTGCGCCGTAAACTGCCCCGCCCGGGTAAGCTTTAAGCCCGGCTACGGAAGAAGTTGTAATGATATGCCCTGATTTTTGCGCGATAAACGTTGGCAATACTGCCGCAATCCCGTTTAAAACCCCTTTAATGTTAATGCCGATCATGCTGTTCCATTCGTCCGTTTTTAATGCGGAAAGCGGGGAATCCGGCATAATGCCGGCGTTCAGGAAAATCACAACTACACCGCCGAAAGCATCTTTGGCAAGCCGGACAAGCTCCCGGGAATCTTCCGGTTTGGTCACATCTGTTACCCGGTAAACCGCCTGGTCGCCATTCGATTTGATGAAACCCTATTCAGATGTATTT
Source organism: Heyndrickxia coagulans DSM 1 = ATCC 7050 (assembly GCF_000290615.1). Lineage (GTDB taxonomy): Bacteria > Bacillota > Bacilli > Bacillales > Bacillaceae_C > Weizmannia > Weizmannia coagulans. Next base: position 4,425 of record NZ_ALAS01000054.1, on the reverse strand, counting down.
GAAAGCCATATTGAAAACAGCGTTGAGTCCTGGAGTAAGCCGTGAAACTACCGTATTCACGCAATATTTTTCTTGTGTAAACAGTAAAATGCACAATTTCTGCACAAATGCCGGGTATCTTTAAAAGAAAGGATAAGCGACAAGGGGGACGTAAGATCATGAAAAAAGTATTAGCAGGCATTTTTTCTCTCGCAATTCTCTTTTCTTTAGGGGCATGCGGCAACAGTGAAACAAAATCTGCGGATAGCAAAAGCGCGGATTCCCATTCACACATGGAAATGAATCATTCCGGCTCGAGCGAAGTACCAAAAGGAATGAAAAAAGAAAGCAACCCAAAATATAAAACAGGCAGCCAGGTTGTCATCCACGCTGACCATATGGAAGGGATGAATGGCGCGAAAGCAACTGTAAAAGCTGCATACGCCACAACCGTTTATGCGGTGAATTATAAGCCCGTAACAGGCGGAGCCGAAGTAAAAAACCATAAATGGGTTGTTCAGGAAGAAATTAAAGGGGCGGGGAATAAAGCGTTAAAGCCAGGAACAAAAGTGACATTGGAAGCAAATCATATGGAAGGCATGAAAGGGGCATCTGCTGAAATTGTTTCGTCAAAGAAAACAACAGTCTATATGGTGGATTACACGCCGGCGAATGGCGGAGAAAAGGTAACCAATCATAAATGGGTAACAGAAGATGAACTTTCCGCCAAGTAATTTTAAATAGGATTAAAAGGGGCTCTTCAGGCAGCCCCTTTTTTGCCGTGTTCAACGTTAAATTTCATTTTTCACCATACCCACTTATATCCAACGCCCCAAACCGTCTGCAAATGGCTGTCAACCGGGAATCCCGCATTTCTTAATTTATCCCGTACATTGCGGATATGAGAGTCAATGGTCCGGTCTTCTGTTTCCACTTCATATCCCCAGATAGAAGTTAATAATTGCTCGCGGGAGAAAACCTGATTCGGATGCTGCAGAAACAGCCCAAGCATCGCAAACTCTTTCGGTGTCACGCTGACAGGCTGATTCTGGCAGAATACTTGAAAAGATACCGGATCCCATTTTAATCCGTTTTTTTCAATGGTTTCATTCTGATTTTGGTTGGAACGCCGTAAGACTGCATCAATTCTGGCGAGAAGTTCTTTTTCGTCAAAAGGTTTGGATATATAATCATCAGCACCGATTTTCAGCCCTTTGACAACATCCGGTTTATCTGTACGCGCCGTTAGCATGATCACCGGCACCTGGCTCATTTTCCGGATCTGTCTGCAAACTTCCCAGCCGTCCGTTTCCGGCATCATGATATCCAGAAGAATAAGATCGTAAGTTTCCTCCTGAATATACCTGATTGCCTCCGGTCCCCGTGTTACCTTGTCGCAGGCATATCCTGCCGGTTCCAAATACAACGCAAGCAAATCCAGCATCCTTTCTTCATCATCTACGAGCAGCAGCTTCTTCAATGATATCTCCTCCTTGAAACCGGATTTCCATAGTGGTCCCAATACCTTCCCGGCTGTCAGCGTGAATATGCCAATTGTGAGCCTCTACAATTTCTTTTACAATCGCAAGGCCTAACCCCGTACCGCCGAAAGACCTTGATCTGGACTTATCAACCCGGTAAAATCTTTCAAAAATATAGGGAAGATCCTCTTCGGGTATCCCTTTTCCATGATCCTGCACAATGAGTTTCCATGCTCCATCTGCTTTTTTTACGGTAAGAAAGATATTCGTATGTGGCTCTGAATATTTATAAGCGTTATCCAGCAGGTTGATGACGACTTGTTCAAAACGGACCGGGTCTGCAATCAGCAGGATGGAAGGATGACACTTCACTGTCAGGATGATCCTTTTGTTTTGGAAAGCCGGGCTTAATTTATGTTCAATTTGCTTTAGCATTTGAAACAGCGGGAAGTTTTGCTTTTGGATTTGAAATGAATTCCGGTCCATTTTCGCCAAATCAAACAGATTTTGAATCATATCTGACAATTTCGCGGCTTCTTCATAAATAATATTTAAATAGGTTTCGTTATCCGCACAGTTGTTTTTCCGCGCAATATCTGCATAACCTTTGATGTAAGTTAATGGCGTGCGGAGTTCATGAGAAATGGAAGCCAAAAATTCGCTTCTTTCCTCGCGAAGATGGTTCCACTCGCGGGCCAACGTGCGGATCGATTCAGCAAGCTGTCCGAGTTCATCTTTACTGTAAACCGGGATTTCAACAGATAAGTCACCTTTCGCAATTTTCTTTGTCGCTACTTTCATATTAATCAGCGGCCTCGCCAGAATGCGGGATAAAAGGATGATCAAAATCAGCGTAATGCCGAATGCGAGAAGGCCGGCGATCCAGAAGTGGTGGTTCATTTGTGAGATCAGCTGCTGAACTTGTTTTGTATCCTTAAACATGTAGACATAGCCGTTTTTAAACGGGCTGACGGATGCAATGTACTTTTCATCTTCCCAATGCTTTTCTATGATTTTTCCCTTGTGTGTGATTTTGCCAACGGGCTTTGAAATGATGTTTCGCATTCCCCGGTCGAGCGGGCGTGAAGCAATGATGGATTTTTTATTGCCATTTAATACAATCACGATGAGATCGGATTTGGATTCCATTACAGCAACACGGTGGATGGAATCCGGGTCATTGTATTGTTCCAGCACATCCCGGTGGCTGTTGCTTCTCACTAAAAGCGAATTGAATTCATCTTTTACACGCTCTTTGACTATATTTTGGTGCAAAAAGTAAATCACGAATCCTTCCAAATCAATCATAATCACAAAGAAAATCAAGCCAATTTTAAAAGAAATATGATTTAAATGCTTCAGCTTCGTCACCCCCGCCCGTTTGGAATTCTCTGCAAAAAATTAACTTGCTTTTGAGGATGTGTTGACCCGGACATAGGTTTGCCCGTCTTTTCCCGGTATGACAGTCACTCTTTCTCCAATATTATAGCACCGGTAATATTTCATATTATGTGGCGTAATCACCTTCATCACGCTTTCATCCGCCAACTTGATTTTCGATTTACAGCGGCTCACGCCTTTGATGTCCGCAGTGCAGTCTGTATCCGTCAGTACTTTTCCGGTTGTTTTTGTGCCGAGCTTTCCGGATACTAAGTTGACAGCATAGAGATTATTTTTGCCGTTTTGCTGGACGTTGATTTTGGCTTCCACTTGTTTTTCGCTCAGCCCGGGGTCTTTGTTAGGGCTGGTATCTTTCCCCTGGCTGGTTTTGCTTTGGCAGCTTGCAAGAATGAGTATGCAACTCAAAATGGCTGCCAATCCTGCCAATCTTTTGCTCATGCTTTTCATCTCCTGTAACTTTATAATTTGCCGTCTGCAAAAAATGATCAAAGATAGTATAAATCATAAATTTGAAGAAAGTATGCATATTCGTGTGCTTTTATAAAAGATATAAGGGGTTGTGAACAAAGCGTGAAGAGGGGGCGTTCCTCGAAAATCTCCACATTTTCTGCACAGGAAAATTTTACGATTGATGCAAAGAAGGGGGAAGTACAAATGGAATGGTTAAATACTTTGCTGTTTCTTGCATGCCCGCTCATGATGATCTTCATGATGTTAGGGGGACATGGCCATGGAGGCGGGCACGGAAAAAAAGCCCATCTGGAACATAGCCATGGGATGCATAAGAGGATTCAGAAGTTGGAAGAGGAAAATCAAAGATTGAAAAAAAGGCTGGATGCATTTGATAAATATGATCAGAAGAAAACATCATGAAGATAAAGTGGCAGGAGAAAAATGATCCTGCCTTTTTAGTTAAGCGAGGAATGCAGGAAATACAGCCATGACCATTGTCAAAAATGCGCCGAAGCATGCTTGCGCTGTGCGGAAGCTTGCCGGAAAATGGCCTGACACAAAGCCGGTTCCCTTATCAAAAAGGGAACCGGTTTTTGGCAAAATCAATAAAACGGGAATGATGTGTTTAAGTTTAAGCGAACGGAAGAAAATAAAAATTGGATCGCCGGTTTAAATCAAGGTAAAAACCAATTTTTCTCATGGCGCTCCTAACATCATGGAATGGATGGCCGGCAGAAAACAATTCGATGTATTTGTTTTATATTTCTTGGTCTCCGGAACAATGCGGCAGGAAATTTAATATCAAAATAAAAAAGCAAGGATCCCAGCCATAAACTGAAATCCTTGCTTTTTGTGATGCGGATGAAGGGACTTGAACCCATACGGTGTTTCCACCACTAGAACCTGAATCTAGCGCGTCTGCCGATTCCGCCACATCCGCATTATTTTATTTTTGTTCGCCTCATCAGCGACAAATTTATTATATAATGCCCGGTAGAAAAAAGCAATACCTTTTTTAAAATTGTATGTGTCAAGTTTTTCTCGACAAGGTTTAAATATCGGGTATTCCAAGACACTCTTTTTGTACACTTTCGGCTACCGTGCTTCACTT
>NZ_ALAS01000053.1 GCF_000290615.1 Heyndrickxia coagulans DSM 1 = ATCC 7050 | reverse complement strand
ATCAATTGTTGTTTTGCCGTTTAGATACATGTACTCATTACGTTTCGTTTAAAGGTGTAAAAAAGGTTGGTTGATCCAACCAACCTTTTTATCTAATTTGTACATTATTGTTGTTTGTATTGAGGTTCTTCTTGTTCAATTTGTTGAACACGAGCAGAAAGGCTGTCAACTAGTTGCTGTGTTTGTTTGGCAGCAACTTGATAAAGTTGTTTAGCTTGTTGATTATCGGTTCCTAGTGCAAAGGTTTCGAAGCTCGCTTGTGCACTTTTTAATCCGGCTAGAGTTTGTTTCACTTGACTGATGATAGTCATGGGTGATTCCTCCTTCAATTTAAGTTACACTTTTAGAATGATAAAAAAGATCTTTTTTATGCTTTCCAATTTTATCCATATATAAAGATACTTGTGGATTAAATTCCTTTCATATCCTATATAACTTAGTTCAACCCGTTTAAACTCCCTGAAAGGCATCGCAATGGGTTCGAAAAAACGAAAACAGGCAAAGAATCTAATTTGAAGGCAGCATCCTGACAATGCAGATAAAATTCGCCTATCATATTTCGAAGAGGTTGTAATGGAAAAGGTGCCGGCAAATGAAGGAAATTAATTGTCACCCACTGGCTTTTGGGCGAATACACTAAACGGAAAAAGCCTGGATAAAGAGGTGGTCCATTTGTATTGGCTCAAGCCAGATATGTATTTTTCCCGGACGGAACCGGGTTACCAAAATTACCGGCAAAAATATGCATTTCCGCCCCAGCACCAGCCGGAACAGCCGGGGATTGAAAAACTGATGCACCCGCGCCCGCTGATCGAAGACCCGTCTTATAAGGGATCTGGAAAGCTTGAAAATAAAGTGGCGATTGTAACCGGCGGGGACAGCGGGATCGGCGCAGCCGCCGCGATTGCGTTTGCGAAAGAAGGCGCGGATGTCGTGATCCCGTATTATTCCAATTATGAAATAGAAGATGCCGGGCGGACAAAGCGAAGGATTGAAGCGCTCGGGCAGCGTTGCCTGCTGATTCCGGGGGACTTAAAAGATCCGGAGCATTGCCAAAACGTTGTGAAGCAAACGGTGGATACATTCGGGCATCTGGATGTGCTTGTGAACAATCACGCCATGCAGTTTGTGCAGCATGATTTGCAAGATATTACGAATGAACAATGGGATTTTACCTTTAAAAACAATATTCACAGCTTTTTCTACCTGGTAAAAGCCGCACTGCCGTATTTGAAAGCCGGCAGCTCGATTATTTTCACTACTTCTGTAACGGCGTATGAGGGAAATCCAAATTTGATCGATTATTCTGCAACAAAAGGGGCAATTGTGGCTTTTACCCGGTCTTTGTCGCAAAATCTGGTTAGAAAGGGGATCCGGGTCAATGCGGTGGCACCGGGGCCGATTTGGACACCGCTGATTCCGGCAAGCTTCTATCCGGAACAGGTTGTCAAATTCGGCCTGGATGTGCCAATGAAGCGGGCCGGCCAGCCGTACGAACTGGCCCCGACTTATGTTTATCTCGCATCCCGTGATTCCAGCTATGTGACCGGTCAGGTGCTGCATGTAAACGGCGGGACGATTACTGGCTCGTAGGCAGGAGGCAAGACAGGCATGTCCGCCCGATTCCGCCCGGTGCAAACAAAGGCACATGACGGGTTTTCCCGTTTCCGCAAGACGGAACAAAAGGAAGTTTGTGCCATGCCGGGTTTTGCCTTTTTTCCAACAACGAAGCCGGCGGAGGCGTAAAGCAAAGCAACTAAAATTGGTGCGCATGCTTTGCGCCAACTTCCGCAACGGAGGCGGTACAGCTGCAAACAAAATGCGTGAATGATCTGTCCGCCCTATTTAAAAACGAAACCAGTGCCGTGCATGGGGTGCCCGCCCATTTCCGCAGCGGAACCGGTGCCGGCGTACAAAAAGAAAACTAGTGGTGAGCTTTTTCCGCATCTGCATATAAATCATCCAAATATTGCACGGTAAAGTCGACGAGCGCCCGCTGGTTGATAAGCCTTGACGGGGCAGCGCCAATAAAACCGGTTTTTACTTGATGGCTGCGTTCAAAGGCGCGGCCAATTTTATTGAATAAATCGGAGTTTTCCTCGTAATCTTCATAGGATTGCCAGACCCTTTTTCCGTTTATCGTCATCGCGCAACTCTGCGTACACCGTTTTGTATGCTTGGCCCTCGATTCGCCGAGATGCATGGATGTATTGACTTGGTAATCGACGCCGAGCAGCAAAATACAGCCATCCCGGTCATAAATCCGGGCGAGCGCGGACTTTTCCCCGAACGGGAAGTCAAGCGAGTGCCCGCTCAAAATCGATTTTGCATCCCGGCCCCAGGCGGTAAACGAGCAGTTCGGATGGTTGCTCCTTAAAACTCCCGGAAACGTCCGGAAAAGCTCGGCAATCCGGCCCATGCCGTAAGTCGGGGTAATGGCAGGGTCAAAAGCAGGCAGGGTCCGCCGGATTTCTTCCCACCATGCTTCCGGAACGGGCGGGTTTTCCCAAAAGGCGGGGTCGGTATTATTCGCTGTTTGGGCCGGCATCACAATGGTGCCGCGGTCTGTCACCACTTCCATTAAAGCCCGAATGACGGCAACCTCTCCCCCGCAAACCCAGCCGAGCGCGCTTAAAGACGAGTGGACGATGACCACCATGCCTTCTTTCAGCCCGAGCTTGCGAAAATCGGCTACTAATCTTTCTTTTGTTACGAGCGTTTGTTTTTTTCGAATTACATTTTCTTCTGTCACAGGAGTTCCTCCATCTCTATTGATTTATTTGTAATGATTCTCTAGGCTTGCCTCATATCCTTTAATATTGAAAAAGTTTTTCTTGATAAGGAGAAGAGGAAGAACATGGCAGTGTTTTTTAAAGGGGCATTTATGCTGATTGGCGTTGCTTTCATCGGAGAGTGCATTGAATTTTTAACAAATATGGTACTCGCAAATGAACTTGGGGCGCACGGCATGGGGATGTACATGTCTATTTTGCCGGCCATTTTTTTAATTGTCACCATCGCCAGCATGGGACTGCCCATCTCCATTTCAAAATTCGTTGCGGAACAGGAAGAAAAATATCATCGTGACATGCTGAGGTTTACCATCCGGCTGGCAGTTTTGTTTGTCCTGTTGCTCATGGCGGCAGTGGCTTTGTTGCTGCCGGCGCTTCCAATTTTCCATCATTACCACCCGTATCTTCGCTGGCTGATCATTGCGCTGATCCCGATGATCGCCTTTTCCTCAATTGCGAGAGGTTACTTTATGGGTGTCCAGCAAATGGGAAAGATCGCTGCTGCCAACTTCCTGAGGAAGATCATGCAGCTTATCCTGCTTGCTCTGTTGTTTCATTGGATGGAATTTGATGTGCAAATGTCAATTTTTATTGCGATATGCACGCTTGTTGGCAGTGACCTGATTGTGCTGCTGTATCTTTTTCACATGTTTGTGCTGCAAATGCGGACGCTTAAGAAAAAAGAACAGGCTCCAATGGGGGGGAAGGAAATCAGAAGGAGCCTTCTTTCCGTATCATTGCCGACAACGGGCATGCGCGTGTTCCATGCCGTAACAAGTGCGATTGAGCCGTTTTTTATCAAATGGGTATTGCTTAAATCCGGCATGACGGAGGGGATGGCAAACGAACATTTCGGACTGATGGCCGGCGTCGCTTTTACGATCGGCTTTTTTCCGGCCTTTATTGCCCATTCCCTGTCCACCGTCTTAATTCCGACGGTTTCCGAAGCTTATGCCAAAAGAGACGGCATGAAGCTGCAGAAACTGCTTCAGCAGGTGATGATGATGACGTTTCTTTACGGGCTTCCGGCTGTCATTGCCATTCAATTGTTTTCCGTGCCGCTGTCGACATTGTTTTCCCATTCGGCTGCAGCCGCCGTTTATGTCCGGCTGTTATGGCCGTATTTTCTGTTTCACTATTTTGTCATTCCGATGCAGGCATTTTTAATCGGCCTCGGCCTGGTCAGGGATGCCCTCGCACATTTTATTTGGTCAACGATGGTTACGTACTGCCTCATTTATTATCTTGGCACAAATCCACAGTACCAAATGGCCGGTGTCATCATTGCCATGAATACGGGAACATTGCTTATCATGATGATGCATTATTTAACGATTTGTAAAAAAATTGAAATTTCCTTGGTTCTCCGCAAACCGGCGAAACATACTTTTTAACGGGACATGCGGGTTCCGGCCTGGCATTTTGTATGATTGCCCGGGCTTTTTAAGCGTCCGCAGTATGCTTATGGAGGCTTTTGCCCAATTAAATTAGCCTGTCCGGTATTTCAGGACAGGCTTCTAAGCAGGGCTATTTTATAATCAGTACCGGGCATTTGGCGAGCTGGGTGACTTTCTGGCTGACGCTGCCAAGCATGAGCCCCTTCAGATTTCCGAGCCCTCTGCTCCCCATAATAATAAGCTGATAGTTTCCTTCTTCTGCCTTTCTGACAATCTGGACAGCGGGATCGCCCGTTTCATAAAATTTTTCTATCTCAATTTCTTCCTCTTCGGCAAGAGCAGCGGCTTGGTCTAACAAAACATCTCCGTCTCTCTGCTGTTCAGAATAAAGGGTATCTATTGACGCATTTGGCATCCCATCCGGAATAACCGGATTTTTCTCCACATGGATCACACCGATTTTTGTAAACCTTTCTTTTGCAAAATTCAGTGCGGCTTTCAGTGCTTTGTCGCTCATTTTTGAACCGTCTATTGCCACAAGAATGCGATTAAACATAAAATCATCTCCATCGGCTTTCTTCTCATCAACCTTATCATATCATAAAAAATTGCAACAATTAACAGAGAATATGGAAGGAATACAAAAAATTTCCGCCCTTGGGGAAGACAGGCCGGGATGGGCAGGCGCGGTTTTTTTGCATGTTCGTCGTATATTTTCAGTTTTTTTCGGAAAAATAAAGGGGTATTGAACCATACGAGGTGATATGAAATGGACGAAAACAAAAAGAAATCGCAACGGAAAATGGACAACCCTGAACAATTTGCAACAGAAAACGAAGACATGCATGATAAATTTATGAGTGAACAAACAGTTGACCCGATCCCAATGGAAGACTTGCGAGAAGAAAAGCTTGAAGAAAAAACGGATCATGACAAAAAAACGACTTCATCCAGCGAAAAAAAGTACAAACCGTAAACCTTGTAAGTAAAGCAGCCGCGGGATGGCCGGTAAAATGGAATCCGAATCCCCAGGTGCTTGTATAAAATGAACTCAAATTGCCCGCCAAGCAGCAATGTATCTGTCTTGCCCGGAGCGGGAGTGGAAATAAAGCAATGCAGGCACACCCGCTATTAGAAACCGCTGTAAGAATGTTAACGGAACAGGCTGTTTGAGCACCTGTTCCGTTAACTTCTTACAACCAGTTATTGTCATCCGATCCGCTGTCCCATCCGCCGAAGTCATTGTCATCATTGGAAGTGAAATCGGCTAGATCGAAACCGGTATCCTGCTGGCCGTTGTCTCTATTATCCCCATTGTCATGGCCATCATGGCCGCTGTCTTCAAAGTTCCTTAACGAATCCTCAAGATGGTCAATTTCATCCTGCTGTAAAATATTTTGCTCTTCCAGCTCATGCAGCAGGTCGCTGCCGTCAAGATTTTGAAAATGCTCGAACTGGTCATAACCGATTCTGCCCTGTTCCAGTAAATACGTCAGCAAAGCGCCTGTTGCCATCCCGCCGGCAAACGTGCCAAACCGGCCGATTCCGGAGCTGCCCCCACCGTTCCATCCGGTTTGCTCCGGGTGCGGCCCGTAGGCATCCCCGTTGTAGATGCTTCTTCGCGGTTCAATAATTTGCGGCCGGTTCCGCTCGATCAAAGGACGGATGATTAAAAAATGCACGAGCACGATTATAATGATAATCCCGATCAACCAACCCAATTTCATTCCCTCCTGATCAAAAGTCAATTCGCTGCTTTTATTCATCTTTGCTGCATATTTTAACGCAAAAGAAGGAAAATAACCAGGATAAAAGTAGTTGAGATTACGAGAAAGCATGGGGCAGGCGCGCCCCATTCGCCTGTTTCTCAGCCCATCCGGGAAGAGGGGCCCTGCATGCCGATGACAGCTTTTCGTTGGGTAAAATCAATATTTTTATAGTAAGCATTTTTGACTAAAATGTTCGGCCCGAGGCATCTGGCTTGCGGGCAATGGCAGTTCAGCGATTTTGCAATTGGCGTTTTGAGCCATTTTTCAAAGACGTCGGGCAGCCTGTCATGGCGGATATTGCCAAGCGGCGGTGTATCGCCGAAATCCGTGACAATCACATCACCGGTAAAAATGTTTACATTCAGGCGGGAGCGGCCGTCCGGGTCATTGCGGATGGTCACATTTTTGCTTTCGTACAATCTTTTCAACAATGCCTGGTCTTCTGGATTGCTGCTGCACGGATAAAATGGCAGCGTGCCAAACAGCATCCACACGCTTTCATCACGGATATCGAGCAAATGGCGGATCGCCTCCCGGATTTCATCCAGGGTAAGCACTTCGAGATCAGCAGCAAAATCGCTTGGGTACATCGGGTGAATTTCGTGCCTTGCACATTTCATTTCTTCGACAATCTGATGATGGATTTGTTCCATATAAGGCAAAGTGCGTTTGTTCAACATCGTTTCCGCAGAAACCATGACCCCCATCCCGGACAAGGCGCGGCTGTTTTCCACGATGCGCCTGAACATTTTTTCACCCTGCTGATCGCTTGGCTTGATCCGCATGTTGGCAAACCCGCCGTCAATATAATTACGGACAGTTCCCCAGTTGTGGGAGATGTGCAGCACATCGAGATAAGGCGCAATTTGCACATATTTTTCGAGTTTCATTGTTAAATTGGAGTTGATTTGGGTGCGGATGCCTCTTTCGTGCGCATATTGCAACAGTGGCAGAACATAATTTTCAACAGATTTTGTCGACAGCATCGGCTCGCCGCCGGTAATGCTGATGCAGCGCAGTGTGCTGATTTCATCCAGCCGCCTGAGCAACAGATCAAGCGGCAGCGCATCCGGATCTTTTGGCTGCAGCGTGTACCCAACTGCACAATGTTCACAGCGCATATTGCATAAAGTAGTCGTGGTGAATTCGATATTCGACAAAGTCAGTTTCCCGTGCGACGCAATGTCCATGTACGCTTCCCACGGATCGTATTCAGGTGTAATGCTTCGTGATGTTTCTTCTTTTAACATGTTTGTGCTCCTTTTTTAAAAAATCAACCCGGGCGCCTGCTTTGCCCGTGTCCACCTCCAAATGGCAGGCCCCATCTTTTTTCTGCTTTTTTCCTATATATGCCATGGTTCATTATAACATGCAGCCTGTTTCTTTTTTCGCACATTCCATTTCCTGGGGTCCGGGTGTCGAAAAACAGCCGGCGCAATTATCAGGACAGACGCCCCTACCACAATGCGTGCGGCAACCAAAAATCGGCGAAAACCGGCCAAAGCAATTGTCTTTGCCAACAGGCTGGTCCATTTGGGGTTCCGGGTTGGGATGATCGGCGACTTAATTTCGCCTGTTCCTAAAAAAGGGGATATCATCCTTTTCAGCTCAAAATCGGGAGAAAATCCCGCTTTATTGAATGCCGCCCGAAAAGCCCGGCTCCACGGCATAAAAATGGTGGTCATAACGGCTTCTCCTGAATCAACCCTTGCAAAAATGGCTGATTTGACAGTCTTGTTGCCGGGTGAACTGCCCGAATTTAAAAATATAAAGCAGGCCGGCCTTGCCCCGGAAAGAACGGAAACCTTATTTGAACTGCTGAGTTTTTTGATTTATGATGTCATTACAGCATCTTTAATGAAAAAACGCCAGCCTGAAAAAGTATGCCTGAAATAGAACGGGAAAGGATCAGGAAGAATATGAAACAACAAAGCGTGATTTTTTTTGATATAGACGGGACTTTGCTGACACATGAGAAAAAGCTGCCTGCCACAACCAAAAAAGCGATAGATAAGCTGAAAAGCGATGGCCATGTCACAGCCATTGCAACGGGCAGGGCCCCGTTTATGTTTGAAGATTTGCGGAAGGAACTCGGGATGGATACGTTTGTGAGCTATAACGGGCAATATGTCGTCATGAACGGGGAGGTATTATATAAAAATCCGTTAAATAGGCAATCCCTTGAAGAATTGACTGCATATGCCCTTTCCCACAAGCATCCGCTTGTCTATATGGACCATGAAGACATGAAAGCCAATGTGCCAAACCACGATTATATAGAAAAGAGCATTGCGTCTTTGAAAATTGGCCGTTTTCCTGCGTATGACCCGCATTATTATAAAGGGCGGGAATTGTACCAGGCGCTCCTGTTCTGTTCAGAAGGGGAAGAGAAACAGTATGAACAGGCGTTTCCGGATTTTGAATTTATCCGGTGGCATCCGCTCTCTGTGGATGTTTTGCCAAAAGGCGGGTCAAAAGCGAGGGGAATTGAAAAGATTGTTGAAAAATTGGGCTTTCCTCCAGAACGCCAATATGCGTTTGGCGATGGGTTAAATGATATTAAAATGCTGTCCATGATTAAAAACAGTGTGGCAATGGGGAATGCGGAAGAAAAGGTAAAGGCCGCCGCCAAATACATTACAAAATCTGTGGAAGACAGGGGCATTCCCCACGGCCTGCAGATTGTCGGGCTGTTATAATCCATACAGGGCTTGCTGTATAAGCAATCATCCCGTACCGGGAAAGGCTCTGTCTGTTTTGGCTAAACTTCACTGCAAAGCCTGTCCCAAAAATATGCGCCGGCTAATTTTCATTCTTCTGCGGGCGCCGCGTTCACTAAATGAAAAATGCAGGAAAAGTTTTGCACTCGAAAGCCGGTTTTCAACGTAACGGATACCAGCCAAAACCCGATTCGGAAAAAGCCCTATAATAAAAGCACCGTTTTCAGCGCAAAATGGAAACGGTGCTTTTTTATTTCCACAAGCGCAATTGCCGGCGCCGGTGTACCAAGGAATAGTTAAGGAATAGTTAAGGAATAGTTATAGGGCGTTTTCGGGCATTTAAAAAACACAAAAAAAGACGCGCCGGCAAAACTATTCCCTTCCCGACGCTTCTTTCTCCTGGCTGATTTTGCTGAAGTACTCATATTCTGTTTCAAGTTCCGTCAATGTCAGGGTGAATAGCTGCTTGTCATCTTCCCGATAGGCGCCAAGGGCAATCAGTTGTTCGATCAAATATTGCCGCTTTTTTTCTATCGCGTGCCGCAGAAAATTTTTCAAATGCGCATCCTCCCATCCTTTGGAGCATGATTTAAAACTCATCATATTTCCGTACGGGATTCGATATGCGCAATTTCTTGAACAAATGATGAACATTGTGCCGCAATCCATTCTTTTTCATGATCCATTGTAGCGACGTGATAAGAGTTGTGGAGCGGAATGATTTTTTTCCGGCTGGCAAGGATATGCGCGGCAATATAATCTGTATTTTCAGGAGGCACGACATGGTCTTCTGTTGATTGGAAAAACAGTGCGGGGCAATGGATGGCGGAGAGGTTTTCCCGCGTTTCCCGCATCACGGACAGAAGCTCACGGATGGAAGCCGCCGGCACTTTTTCATATGCAATTTCATGCACGCCCGCTGCTTTGATATCCGGCGGGCCCTCTTGAATATACCGCCCTTTCGCCAGGCATTTTTCCAGTTCGGGGATGCTTTGGATGGCCGCGTTGATACACACCATTCCCCGGATATCCGGGTGTTTTTCCGCGAGATGCAAAGCCAGCGTGCCGCCCATTGACTGGCCGATAACAAAAATATCGCGGCAATGCCGTTTCAGCAGCTGATAACCCTCTTCAAGGCTGTCAATCCAGTCTTTGTAAGTGCAGCGTTCCATGTCCAAATAGTGCGTCCCGTGCCCCTTTAATCTTGGCGCGCAAACCGTAAACCCGTCCGATGCCATTGCCCTTCCCAAAAAGCGGACACTTTGCGGGGTGCCGTTGAATCCATGCGAGATGAGAATGCCAATTTCATTTCCTTTTATAAAAAAGGAATCTGCACCCGGGAGAACGGGATAGTTTTCATCCATAAAAAAGCTCCTTCCTAACGTTTATACGGTCAGTGAATTTAAAATGTTAATGTAATTTTAAACCGATTAATCCTAGTTGTAAAGTATGTTTTATCGGTAAAATGACGCAGGATAGGCAAAAACCATTGTAAAAAAGGGCTAACTATAGTCCCGGATATGGAGCGGAAAATGCCTTTCAAGAATTTTTTTGAACGCCGGATCCTGGACATGCTGGAGCATATATGCCATGTTCGTAATCGAGTTGACACAGTTCATCGCCAGTTCATTTAAACCATACAGTTCATGTGCGGCTAATTTCATGATTCAACCTCCACTTCATTTTTTGAACCCACCTTATTTTGTTTTAAACGGGGCAGGATATACAGGAACGTTTTCATTGTTTTTTGCAATGGCCGGTGCTACTGTAAAAATGAAACCGTCCCGCAAATGGGCAGGAGGAGGAGAGGGTTGTGAAGACAGAAACTTTACGTTTAAAGGCGCATCAGGATGCTGAACTGACGGCGTACGTACTGGACGGATCCCCCGAGTTCAGCAATATCGGGGCGCGCCCGGGTGTGCTTATTTTTCCCGGTGGCGCCTACCGGTTTACCTCGGACAGGGAAGCGGAACCGGTTGCGATGGCATATTTGGCGGAAGGATTCAACGCGTTTGTACTGCGCTACTCGGTCGGGGAATCATTCCGTTTTGAAGCGGTTTTACAAGATGCGGAAGAAGCCATGGAGCGGATTCGCGACTATGCGGGGGCATGGCATACAGACCCTGAAAAAATTGCGGTTGCCGGTTTTTCTGCAGGAGGGCATCTTGCCGCCGCACTCGGTACGATCGGGAAAAATAAGCCCAATGCATTGATTTTAGGCTACCCTTGTATTTTGGATTCGATGAGCGGGAGCCTTGCTTTTCCGGTGCCGTCTGTTGACAAGGAAGTGACTGCCGAAACGCCGCCGGTCTTTCTGTTTTCAACGTTTGAAGACCAAACCGTGCCGATTGAAAACTCGATTGCCTTTATGCAGGCGTTGAATGCACACGGCATTCCATTCGAGTCGCATATTTTTCAAAAGGGAAAGCACGGGCTGTCTCTCGCCAAACCCCACACTTCAAACGGATTGAAAGCCAATGTGGATGCAGATGCGGCGCAATGGTTTGGCCTGAGCGTTTCCTGGCTTCATAAAGTGCTCGGCCAGTTTCCGGCTAATGCCTGATTGCGGAGATTTGACCGGCCGGAAAAACGGTTCCAGATTGATAAAATCAGAGAATTTTGCCATGCATAACTGGGGACGAGCGGTTTGCACATGTCATGTTTAAATGAAACCTTTGTATTGGAAAATGGGGTGGCGATTCCGAAAATCGGCCTTGGCACATGGCAAGTCCCGAACGGTGAAACCACTTACCATGCCGTATCCTTCGCTTTGAAAAAAGGCATAACAGGAATAACGCCGGCAGTCTGCTGTAAAGTACGGGAAAGATTGCCCGGCGGCGGCATGCTGTTTGGAAAAAATAGACAAAACATACGGATTGCGGCGAACTTTTTACCGGCATTGAAAAATATACAGCAAAGAACCAGGGGGAGCATAAATGAAGATTGTTGCACTTTCGGGATCGCGAGTCGGCTCGAAAACAAGAACAGCGATGAACTACGCGGTAAACGTGATCCGCGGGAAATATCCAAACGCGGAAGTCACGCTCCTTGATCTGGCGGATTACGATGTGCAGTTCAGCGATGGGCGCCATTATATGGATTATGAAGGGGATACAAAATTTGTGGCGCAAACTGTCATGGACGCGGATGCGCTTATCATCGGCACGCCGGTTTTCCAGGCATCGATTCCGGCAACATTGAAAAATGTGTTTGACCTGCTGCCAGAAAAATCACTTCGGGATAAGGTGGCAAGCATCATTGTCACGGCTGGCTCACCGAAACATTATTTGATTGCCGAGCAGCAGATCAAACCGATTTTGTCTTACATGAGGGCCCAAATTGTCCAGTCTTATGTTTTTATTGAAGAAAAAGACTTTTACCGGAAAGAAATTGTCAATGAAGACGTCCTCTTGCGGATCAGCCGGCTTGTGGAGGACACAGTCATGCTTACGGAAACGTATGCAAAAATAAAAGAAGCCAAAAAAGCAGCGTACACCTCCCGCGACTAAAGCCGCACGTGTACCGGACGGATCAGAAAAGGGCGGACAGCTAAAACTGTCCGCCCTTTTCTGGGTGAACGGGAGCATGCCAAGACATGCATGACGAAAAGCGGGAGTTATGATAAAGTTTCCGGTTAGTTAACTTTTTTTCATTAAAGTCAACAGACAATCTATCGGAGCTTTTTGCGATGTTAACAATTTTTCTTTCAATGCAAATAGAACACCACCAGAAATATAATATTGTCAGATAAATATATGCCCATTT
>NZ_ALAS01000052.1 GCF_000290615.1 Heyndrickxia coagulans DSM 1 = ATCC 7050 | reverse complement strand
AACAGCGGAAACGATGGCGGGAGACCGGGGTTATGATGACACGAAGCTGATTACGAAACTCTGGGATACGTATAAGATTAAGCCCATCATGGATATTCGCAATATGTGGAAAGACCCCGACAAAACACGATTACTCCCGGGGAAGGAAAACGTCGTTTATAACTACAAAGGAACCGTATCCTGCGTATGCCCTGAAACAGGTAAACAACGGGAAATGTGCAACGGGGGATTT
>NZ_ALAS01000051.1 GCF_000290615.1 Heyndrickxia coagulans DSM 1 = ATCC 7050 | reverse complement strand
GTAAATAAAAGGACCTCTGGACCATAAGTGATATAGCTTTGATGTCGGTGGTCTGCTACCTTTTTTAGGTTATTCATCAGGTCTTTGAAAAAATGCTTCTGAATTTTAAGGAACTCGAAAAAATAATTTGCTTCTTTTTCACGATTTCTTTTTTCTTTTCTAGTAACCAAAATAAAAACCCCCTCAAAACAGCCAAGTTTAATTAGGGCTTGCTGAACGAATCAAATTTTAGCTTGTATTCGACTTGTCACTAAGCCATGCCAAAATATTCGTCCAGCAAGCTCTAATTATTTAAATTATTACATATTTAGCCGCATTTTTGGGGGGG
>NZ_ALAS01000050.1 GCF_000290615.1 Heyndrickxia coagulans DSM 1 = ATCC 7050 | reverse complement strand
AGAAAAAAACCCATGGAAGTTAAGCCGAAAAAATGAAGGGGTGGTTGAAAACATTTGCCCATAAATTTACACAATAACCTGGACTTGACTAAAAGGGCCCGAAGCCGGGGAAGGCTTTCCGGGCTTTTTTAATACGTTGTCAGTTTCAGCACTTCCTGAAGGCGGTAAAGGCCTTTTAACAAATAAGTGGAGAAGCCTTCGTGTTTTTTGTAGGAGACAGTGAAGGTGCCATCTTCATTGTTCCACAGCCGCCCGAAGTACCGGCGGATATCTTTTGTGATGGCCGCATCATTCGGTGCCTTCACAAATAAATCAGTCTCCAAATTATAATCGCCCAGGTTGCGCAGCGTTAAATTGGTCGACCCGCCGAAAAAGAGCGAACGGCCGGGCTTTTCAATCCAGACCAGCTTCGGATGGAATTGCTCGATCCCGGTGTTGTACCAGCGGATTTTGATCTTTCCATCCGTTTTCTTTACGAGTTCCTGTGCAACAGGCTGGTTGGGCAGCCCGATTTTTTTATGCCCGAACGCATTTAAATTCGGGTCGAGGATAAGCCGGATGCGGACGCCGCGGGAAGATGCCTCCTCAAGCGCACGGACCACTTTCCGGTCAGCCAGATAAAACATTGCCATTGAAATCGAATCACCATTTTTTGCCGCTTTGATTTCTTTCATGATCCGGCCGTAAACTTTCCCCTCTGTTAACAGCTGGACGGCAATCCTGCCTTTTCCCCTCTCTTTCCCTTTATATTGCGGCAGTTCCGGGCCGCCCGACATATTGGAAGCCGCCTGCTCCGATTCCAGAACATCACGGATGACCGGCCCCTTAACAAGAAAAGCGATATTGGAATGCCAGCCGCTTGCGTCATGCGGGTTGCCGGATGCAATGACCGTGCCGTTTTCGGTCGTAAACGTTTTGCGGTGGTTCGCCTTAATATTGAAAAGTTCAAGGTACGAACGGAGCGTCATTTTCGGTGCATTGTCCCCGAAAGCGTTCGGCAGCCAGCCGGTCCCGCCCTGGCCAAACGACTGGAAAAACATATGCCAAATACCGGAATAAAGCGGCGTCGGGTCACGTAACGGGTCCAAATGCGTAAAGACCACACGAATGCCATGTTCCTTGAGCCGTTTTAAAATGCCGGCTTCATGGGACCCGTAGGAGGTATTGATCGGGTCGGTGATCACGATGATGCGGACACCGGGTTCTTTTTCTTTTTTGGCAATCAGCCGGTCTGCAAGCCTTTCAGCCAGCGGCGGCACTTTCATCTTTTGATCATGGTAGCCATTAAAAAGGAATAAATCCGCGACGATAAATTGATGGGCCTGGTCAATCATCCGGTAAATTTCAGGATAGACGGCCTGCTCCACCTTTCTTTTTCCCGTCCCCTTTTCCCGGTATGTTAAATCCGAAAGAAAACGGATGTCTTGATCATGGACGGTATATGTTTTGCCTTCATAGGAAATCCCTTTTGGCAGCGGCTTATATGTATGGTACAACATCACAGCCGCATAAATGGCAAGCAGGACAAGGAACCCGCATAACAGCCATTTCTTTCCGCTTTTTTTCATTACAATCCCCCCGTTTCCCAGTATCTTTCCCCACCCGCATGCCCGGCAAACATGCAAGCAAAAGTTTGAAAAGCAACGGAACGGGTAACATAAAAGTACTTTAATTTAGAAAGGAAAAGGCTATATGATCTGGACAATCATCGGGATTTTGCTCGTACTTTGGATTTTGGGCATCGTTTTTCACATTGCCGGTGCCTTTGTGCATCTTCTGCTTGTCATCGCCGCAATTGTGCTGCTGTTTAAAATTTTTTCAGGCATGCGTGGAAATAACAGCCGGTAAAAGGCTAATGACATAGGAAGAAGGTTGAGGCGCAAAGGCTTCAACCTTCTTTTTTTAGGCAGTCCTTCATTTCCAATATTTTTTCTTAAGCGATGCATCAAGTACTGCCATTCTCTCCTGTATTTATAAAACATACCGGAAAATACTGGCGCATTTCCGGGTTTAAAGGTATAACTATTATGGAGATAGGTCGCCCATTTTTCTCCGGCCCTGTAACGAACAGACAAAGGAGTGTTGTAAACACTGTGAAGAAGACCATCCAGTTTTGCCTGAACAACAAATTTGCCATTTGGCTGATGACCCTCATTGTGGCTGGTGCGGGCATTTATGCCGGCATGAATATGAAAATGGAAACCATTCCGAATATCGACGCGCCATACATGCTGGTGACAGCCTCTGATCCGGGTGCCACACCGGAAGAAGTCGAAAATAAAATAACGCAACCGATCGAACAACGGCTGAAAAACCTCACCGGCGTCAATACGGTCTCCACTTCCTCGACGGAAAGCAATTCCCAGATCCAGCTTGAGTATAAATATGGCACGGATATGGATCAAGCGAAAAAAGACATCCAGGACGCGCTGGAAAAAGTGGACCTGCCGGATAATATTGACAAGCCGTCCGTAACAAGGATCAGCATCAATGATTTTCCGATCCTGTCTTTAAGTGTCTCGGACAAAAGCCGGTCTTTCCAGCACTTAACGAAAATTGTCGAAGAAGATCTTGTTCCAAAACTGCAGAGCATTGACGGCGTATCCGATGTTCAGGCTTCCGGCCAGTATGTGCAGGAAGTCCAGCTGGCCTTTAAACAGGACAAATTGAATGCATTGGGGCTCGATGAGGATACAGTCAAAAAGGCCATCCAGGGCTCAAACGTTTCGGTACCGCTCGGCCTCATCAACTTCGGGAAAGAAAACAAATCAGTAGAAATCGATGGAAACGTGAAATCGCTGAAGCATTTTGAGAATCTGAAAATCCCGTACACCCCGAAAACGGGTGCAGCTTCCGCTTCGTCCGCAGCCGCACAGGCTTCAGGGACACAATCCCCGGGTGCTGCACAAGCCTCAGGGACACAGGCCTCGGGTGCACAGGCTTCAGGAACGCAAGCCAACACCGGTATGCCGGCCGTTGCGTTAAAAGAAATCGCCGATATCAAAGTTGTCGGCAAGCATGAATCGATTTCAAAAACGAACGGGAAAGATTCAATCGGCATCCAGATTACAAAAGCTCCGGATGCAAACACGGTGAATGTTGCCGATGCAGTAAATAAAAAAGCCGCACAGTTTAAAGCGGACTATAAAGGCACGCAAATTTCCACCATTTTAGACCAGGCAACACCTATCAAAGACTCCGTCAAAACGATGTTTGAAAAAGCAATCATCGGGGCCGTGTTTGCGATTGTGGTCATCCTGCTGTCTTTGCGGAATGTGCGTTCAACCATTATCGCAGTCATTTCGATTCCGCTGTCAGTGCTGGTTGCTTTTATTATTTTGCACCAGCTTGGCATCACATTAAACGTGATGACACTTGGGGCCATGACGGTGGCAATCGGGCGCGTTATTGATGACTCGATTGTCGTCATTGAAAATATTTACAGGCGCTTGACGCTGCGGGAAGAAAAACTGCGCGGAAAAGCGCTGATCCGTGAAGCGACGGTTGAAGTTTTTAAACCGGTCATGTCTTCCACGATCGTAACGGTCATCGTCTTTCTCCCGCTTGCACTTGTGAAAGGAATGGTCGGGGAGCTGTTCATGCCGTTTGCCCTGACGCTGATTTTTGCCCTGCTGGCATCGCTTCTTGTGGCCATCACGGTGGTGCCGATGTTTGCCCATTCGTTATTTAAGAACGGGCTGAAGAAAAACACGCGGACCACGAACGAAGGCCACGGCAAGCTCGCTTTGTTTTATAAAAGGATTCTGAACTGGTCGCTCAACCATAAGCTGGCCACGTTCGGCACCGCATGCCTGCTTCTGATCGGCAGTCTGTTTTTAATCCCGCTTATCGGCGTCAGCTTTATTGAAAACGAAGGCCAGAAAGTCGTGTATGCCACCTATGCGCCGGAACCGGGGGAAACCCTTTCCGACGTGAAGAAGATTACAGGAAAAGCGGAGGATTACTTAATCCACCGTAAAAATGTAAAAAATGTGCAGTATTCCATTGGGGAGTCGGCTTTCAGCACAAACAGCAACTCCGCCATCTTTGTTGTCGAATATGACCAGGGCACCAAAAATTTCGACCGCGAACCGGAAAAGGTCATCAAAGCTCTGCAACAAAGAACGGACCAGGGGACATGGAAATCACAGGACTTCGCGTCCATGTCGAATGATGAATTAACGTTGTATGTCTATGGCAATGATCTGGATGAAATCAAACCGGTCATCCATAAAATTGAAAAAGTCATGAAAAACAATGACAACTTGAAAAATGTTGAAACCAGCCTTTCCGAAACGTATCAGCAATACACGCTTGTCGCCAACCAGGACAAACTGGCCGCCCTCGGGTTAACAGCCGGCCAGCTCGGAACCGGCCTTGCGCAAACCGGCAACCGGACCGTGCTGACAACCATTGAAAAAGGCGGAGAGGAATTAAACGTATATGAACAGAACAAAACCGGGCATTACGGCAATATTGGCGACCTGACCAATCAAAAAGTCACATCGCCGCTCGGCACAAAAGTAGCGCTAAAAGATGTCGTGGACGTGAAAAAAGGCGAAACACCGGATGCGGTTACAAAACGGGACGGCAAAATCTATGCCAGTGTAACCGGCAAGATCAAGACAGCTGACGTTGCGAAAGTGACACAACAAGTCCAAAACAAAGTGGATAAACTCGATATTCCAAAATACATCCATGTCGAAACCGGCGGCGTAACGGAAGACATCAATGACTCGTTTACAAAGCTCGGTTACGCGATGCTGGCTGCTGTCGCGATCGTTTATCTTGTGCTCGTGATTACATTCGGCGGGGCTCTCGCGCCGTTTACCATCCTTTTCTCGCTGCCGTTTGCCGTGATCGGTGCACTCATAGCCCTGTTCCTGGCGCATGAAACGATCAGCGTCACCGCCATGATCGGCGCCCTGATGCTGATCGGCATCGTGGTGACGAATGCCATCGTGCTGATCGACCGGGTGGTGCATAAAGAAAAGGCGGGGCTGTCCACCCGCGAAGCATTGCTTGAAGCAGGCGCAACAAGGCTGCGGCCGATTTTAATGACCGCCTTCGCAACAATCTTTGCCCTGATCCCGCTTGCTCTGGGCTACGGCGGCGGCGGACTCATTTCGAAAGGGGTCGGCATCACAGTAATTGGCGGCTTGACCAGCTCCACTTTACTGACTTTGATCATCGTCCCGGTTGTCTACGAATTTTTAATGAAGTTCAGGAAAAAAGAAAAACATCCGGAAGAAGCATGAAAAAAGAGGTTGCCCCCGGGCAACCTCTTTTTTCTGCATGAACGGAAACGGTGCCGGTTCCCTAAAGGCATTAAAAAAAGCTGACCTATCCTCTAGGTCCAGCCCCGTAAACGCATGAAGATTCACTTTTTTAGCAAACGCTGCAAGAAATGGCTGCTGCACAACCCGGCAAGTCCTAATTTTTCCCAAGCATTGTTACAGCAGGTTCAGGGGCAGGTTTTCCAATATAGTACCCTTGCGCCAAATGCATGCCGATCGATTTGCAATAGAGCAGTTCCTCTTCGCGTTCAATTCCTTCCGCCAGCACATAAATGCCGGTTTCTCCCGCAATTTTCATGACTTCCTGCAAAAAGCGCTGTTTGACCTTATTCTCGTCGCAATGGGAAATAAAAAAACGGTCGATTTTCACATAGTTCGGATTTAAGATTTTCAAAGTTTCAAGCGTTGCGTACCCCGAACCGAGATCATCAAGCGCCACGCTGACGCCAAGATCACGGTAAATCCCGAGTATCTTTTTTAAAAAGTGGATATCGTTGATCTTCTCGGTTTCCACGACTTCAAAAACAAGGTCCTCGGGGGAAATATCGTACTGTTCAATCAAAGTGAACGTATGCCGCAAGCAAAACTTGTAATCATAAATCGAAGCGGGCAAAAAATTGATAAAGCTCTTCACGCCGCGGGGCAGTTTCTCAGCACGGGCTTTCAGTGCCGCTTCCCTAGCGCGCAAATCCAATAACGAATGCAGCCCGGTTTTATGGGCGGCATCAAATAACAGGCCTGGGGGAATGTTCCGGTTCGGCAAACGGGTGCGCAGCAAAGATTCATAGCCGTATATTTGGTTGTCCTGAATGCGGATGATCGGCTGAAAATAACTTGTCAGGCTGTCGGAAATAATCACTTTCACGAGCATCTCATAGCGGATGCGCTCTTTCAATTGAGAAAGCGGCAGGGAGAGCGTCGAAAATCCGGATCCGGACGGATGGACACTGGTGAAAAGATCAACCGTTTCGGGCATATCTTTTATGATATCAAATAAAGTATCCTTTGCTTCAAACGGAATCATTAAATACTCCGAAAGAACTTCGTATACACAGGATTTCTGCGTCATATATTCAATGACAGCCTGCGTTTTTTGTATGTATAATAAACCGCTTTCCGGAATATGAAAAGATGCATCGTTCTCCAGGTTTGGCTTCTCATTCAGCATGTGATTCATCCTCATCCAGTCGTTTAACTTATTTATACCAAAAAATGCCCGGCAAAGCTACTATGAATAGCACATTTCCCTCACACTTCTATTAGTCCTCCTTTGATATGATAATCTTTACTTTAAATTTATTATAAATAAATATTGATTTTTATAATGAACCAGTTATAATATAGATATCAAATAGCAAAAGGTGGGAACATGATGAGTGATCAAAAAGACAACAAAAAAATGACAACTGCATTCGGTGCCCCGGTTCCGAATGACACAGATTCAAAAACCGCCGGCAAAAGAGGCCCGTTATTGATGGAAGATGTCTGGTTTATTGAAAAGCTGGCCCATTTCGACCGGGAAGTGATCCCGGAGCGGCGGATGCATGCAAAAGGTTCCGGCGCGTACGGGACGTTCACAGTGACAAACGATATAACGCAATATACGAAGGCAAAACTCTTCTCAGAAGTCGGCAAAAAAACCGATATGTTCATCCGCTTCTCAACCGTTGCCGGTGAACGCGGCGCGGCGGATGCCGAACGCGATATCCGCGGGACAGCGATGAAATTTTACACAGAAGAAGGCAATTGGGACCTTGTCGGGAACAACACGCCTGTATTTTTCCTCAGAGACCCGAAACGTTTCCCGGATTTGAACCATGTCGTCAAACGCAACCCGCGCACCAATATGCACAGCGCGCAGGCAAACTGGGATTTTTGGACGCTGCTGCCTGAAGCGCTCCACCAGGTGACGATTACGATGAGCGACCGCGGCATCCCGGCAAGCTACCGGAATATGCATATGTTCGGAAGCCATACGTACAGCATGTTCAACGCCAACAACGAACGTGTCTGGGTCAAATTCCATTTTAAAACACAGCAGGGCATCAAAAACCTCACGGACGAAGAAGCGCAGGAAATGATCGGCCGCGACCGTGACAGCCATCAGCGCGATTTGTACGAAGCGATTGAAAACGGCGACTATCCGCGCTGGACGATGTACATACAGGTGATGACGGAAGAAGAGGCAAGAAACCTGCCGTATAATCCGTTTGACTTGACAAAAGTGTGGTACCATAAAGACTTTCCGCTCATTGAAGTGGGTGTCGTCGAACTGAACCGCAACCCGGAAAACTATTTTGCGGAAGTCGAACAGGCCGCATTCGCCCCGACCAATATTGTACCAGGCATTGGGTTCTCGCCGGATAAAATGCTGCAGGGCCGCCTTTTCTCTTACGGCGATGCGCAACGTTACCGGTTAGGCGTCAACCACTGGCAAATCCCTGTCAACTATCCGAAAAAAGCGGAACACTTCCATCCGTACCACCGCGATGGCGCAATGCGGGTTTTCAATCCGGCTGAAGGCGGCTCCGTCTCCTACAGCCCGAATAGTTATGGCGAATGGGAAGACAGCAAGGAACACGCAGAACCGGCACTCGATATTTTAGGTACAGCCGACTATCACAATTTCCGTGAAGATGATGACAAATATTACGAACAGCCCGGCAAATTGTTCAGGCTGATGACGGCGGAAGAACAGCACAGGCTGTTTGCAAACACGGCACGTAGCATGCAGGGAACGACAAAAGAAGTCCAGCTCCGCCATATTGCGAACTGTTATTATGCAGATCCGGCATACGGCGAGGGCGTCGCGCGCGCACTTGGTATTCCGATGAGCGAAGTCGAGGCGGCTGTTTCGAGAAAATAGCCGGCAGATAAAGGTTTGCGGTGACGCTAAAATGCACATGATACAAAATGATCTTAAGTTTTTGCAAAGCCCGGGCACCAATTTGCCTGATGATGACTTTTTGCAGCAGGCAAAAGCGCGGCAATATTTTGTTCACTTATATAGATATAAAATGTAAAAAGACGTTGAGGCGCAAATAGTAACGGTGCCCAAACGTCATTTTAATTGATTTAGGGTAAGGGCGGGACACAGTGCCAAATGGTGTCCCGCCCTCTTTTCGAGTGATTGTTCATTTATATCCTTTTTTTGTAAATTTTGCGCATATGTCATGATACCAGCCGATCAGCATGCTAAAAGCCGGATCAAACAACCCTTTCATTTTTTGAATGGCCCATACGGTGAACAAGGCAACAATGATGCTTGCCGCAATATCCCCCGGATAATGGTGCCCGACCCATACACGGGAAATGCCGGTCAAAACGGCACAGAGAATCATCGCTGACCCGAGTTTCCGGTTCCGCACCCATAAGGCGAAAGCCATTGCAAACGTGCCTGTCGCATGGTCGCTCGGAAACGAGTCATCGGCCGCATGCGGAATTAAAATGCTGGTATGATACGTGGTAAATGGCCGTGGTTCATAATAAACAAGCGTAATCAAAAAATTGACCAGCAAAGCGGCAATCCCGGCAATCCCGGCATAAAGCACCATATTTTTCATTTTATCATTGCCCAAAAACCACACAATCAATAAAACAGCGGCAAAAAGCGGCAAGGCATCCTGTGTAAAAAAAATCATGATGCCATCCAGTAATTTGTCATGCCCTGACAAGTTGTGGACCATAAAAAACAATCTGGCATTCTCATTCATGGCTCTATTTTCTTTCCTTTCTTCTATGGCTGGTTTTGATAGAAGAATGTTTGTCAAACATCTCGTCCATCCGCACGAACCGGAAGCCGCGCGCTTTTAATGCCGGGATGGCAACCCGCAAACCTTCAATTGTATACTGCGGGGCATCTTCATCTGCGCCCGGCGTGACGCCGCAATCATGCAGCAAAATCACATCACCGCTTTCCACCCGGGTGATCAGACCGTTTGAAACTTTTTCCGAACCGCCTTTTCTCTTCCAATCACGGAACATTTTCGACCAGTGCACCATGCAGAACTGCTTGTGCAGAAAAAAGTCCAGCAGATGCATCATCCCCCACGGCGGGCGGTAAAAAACCGGCCTCTCCCCGGTGATATTTTCAATAATTTGTGCCGACTGCTCAAGCGTGCGTGCATTTTTCCAAGGGCTGATCAGCCAGTTGCACTGGTGCTTATAATTATGAAGGCCGATACAATGCCCCTCACGCGACATGCGCAAAACGATTTCCGGGTACCGGGCCGCCCTTTCCCCGACGAGAAAGAAAGTGGCCTTAATTCTTTCCCGCTTTAAAAGATCAAGCAGTACCGGCGTATATACCGGGTCCGGCCCGTCATCAAAGGTGAGCGCAATCTCCGCATCTTTTTTTCCTTTCCAACATACCCAGAAACCGAGTTTGGCCGCTAAAAAATATGGAATAATAGCATATATGAAAAGCAATAAAATCAATACCCAGATGATGACTTCCACACCGTGCCGCTCCTTTCATCCAGAGATTCATGCACAAGCAAAGCCTTTTTTCGCATCCTTGCATACTTTCCGTGCGCGGTATCCGGCATTTCCGGATCAGGCGAGTGAATGAGCCGCGCATATTTTGCCTGGTCAATAACGGAAAGCACCCGAAAAGCGGCTTCCCTGTTCTGAATCGAAAGCGTATTTCTTTTCATCTTCGCAAGCTGTGCCCTGTTTTCATTCAGGCGGGCTAAACACCGGATTAACGTTCCTTCATCTGGTGCCTCAACTGCTGCGCCTGCTTGTGTTAAAAAGGCTGCGTTATCTTCTTCCTGGCCCGGCAACGCTTTGTATAAAATCATCGGCAGTTCCATGGCCAATGCTTCCGCAGTTGTCACGCCGCCCGGTTTCGTAATCATGACGTCCGAGACGGCCATTAAATCACACACATAATCAATATAGCCGAGCACGAAAACCTTGTGTTTCGTCCCTTTCAGATCATCCATCAGGCGGGCGCGCAGTTTTTCATTATGCCCGCACACGATCAACAGCTGCATGCGGAAAGGCACCGCGTCCAGTTTTTCAGCCGTGAACAGCCCGTCCCCGAACAGGCCTTCCCCGCCGCCCATGACAAGCACAACCGGCAACGCCGGATCGAGGCTGTATTTTTTGTATAAAGCCTGCTTGTTCACTGGTTTCAGGAAACTCGGTTTGATCGGGATCCCTGTACAGGAAATTTTCCGGCCAGGAATGCCGATCCTGATCAGCTGCCGGCGCAACATATGCGAACCGACGACATAATGATCTGTGTACGGATGCAGCCACGAACTGTGGTGTGTATGGTCAGTAATGACGGTGACGAGCGGGATATCGGACAGCCCGTATTCCTTTAATTTTGAAATCATGGCAGACGCAAAAGGATAGGTGCTGACAATGACGGACGGGCGTATCGTTTCGAGCATCCGTAGTGTCTTTCTCATCCCTGTAGAAAATAAGCCGGTCAATGTTTTCGACAGGGCATTCCTTCCATACGTTTTACGGTACAGATACCCGTAAAGATTCGGGAATTTTTCAATACCTTTCATATAAACATAGTGGCTGACCGGGCATAATGCGGGATGGACCCATTCCATGAAATCGACGACAACCGGGTCTGCTTTTGGGGAACGAATTTTCATCGCCTGTTCAATTGCCCGGGCGGCCTGCAAATGCCCTTCCCCAAAAGCGCCTGTTAATATCAACACTTTGTCTTTTTTCTTGTTGGCCATTTTCTTTTCCCCTCTGCTTTTCGGTCTGTTTACAGGAAACGCGCCGCTTCTCTTTCTCATGCGGCTTCCTTTCGATACAATACAATAGACTTTGAGGGAAAAAGAAAAGTTCATTTACAGGCGATAAAAATTTGCGGCCATTGTTTTCCTGCTCTTCCATTTAAACGTATTTTGAAAAATACTGTAAAAATTTGTTGCGAAAAATTGAAACAATGCAAGACTTTTTTCCGGAAACAAAAACACCGTTTTGGCATTTCCCTGTTTTTTCATCGGGATCTGCCCAGTTCCCGGATGAAAAAAAAGTAGCCGGGTATTCACGAAAAAACATGCGGCCGCTTATTTTGCGTCCGCACGTTTTTTCCTGTTTCTCCATTTTTGAAATAGCCATGTGACCGAAAGCCCGATCGAGTACCAGAACAAAATCAGGAAAATGACTTCCCCGACCAGCGGGATGCTGCAAAGGGCAACCAGGATGGTCACGCCCGTTAACAATTTCAGCCATTCCTGACTGCCGTTTAAAACGTCAAAGGTGCTGCCGATTTCCCTGCCAAGAAACACGAGCCCTGCCAGGAGGGATACAAAAACAGCAAGGGATAACAGAAGGACAACCGGTATTAATACCACCGTAATCGTCAAAAACAGACTGAGCGCAAGGACGACAAGCGACAGCAGGCAGCCGGTAATGATCATCCTTCCGGGCCGCGTGTAGAAGGACCGGATCCCGGAAAAAAGCGGTTTTTGCGCGATTAAGCCGAACAAAACAGTGCACACAATCAACAGCAGGCTTGCGGAAAGCCGGAAAAACCAGAGGGCAAGAAGCATGACAGCGGCAAAAATCATACTGTCAAGCGTTTTATTGTTCGAGCTTTTTGCGATGTTAACAATTTTTCTTTCAATGCAAATAGAACACCACCAGAAATATAATATTGTCAGATAAATATATGCCCAT
>NZ_ALAS01000049.1 GCF_000290615.1 Heyndrickxia coagulans DSM 1 = ATCC 7050 | reverse complement strand
AAATTTTTACACAACACTATTTTATATTTTGATAATCGGAATTTGGCTTGTATCTGACCAAATTTGATTCGTTCAGCAAGCCCTAATTATAAAGGGAATGTATTTTGTCATTGTCTATCAACAGGAATCGAACGAGAAATGGCATGTGGTGGATTTGATAAAGATCGAAATACCATAAGAAAACTTTGTCCCGCCAAACAATATGGCATGAATTGTGAGGGGATGGGAAAGTGCCCGGTGGTAAATGGCGTTCGAATTCCGCTTTCAGAAGACCGGAGAATATTTACGCCAATTGACCGTGCCAGCTACAAATGGAAAAGAGAATACAACAAAAGAACAGCAGTTGAACGAGTAAATAGCCGCATAGATCAGGTGCTTGGTTTTGAAAATCACACGATACGAGGGATAAAGAAAATGACCGTACGATGCGGATTAGCTCTTTGTGTGATGTTAGCCATGGCGCTAGGCAGAATAAAAGAAAAACAAGCACAAAATATGAGGAGTCTTGTTTGTGCTGTATAAAAAATTATCCACATGTGAATAAGTAAAAGTAAAAAAGATATAAACAAGCAAAAAATGCGGATAAGACAACAGGATTCGTATGCCCTTTTTTGTATAAAGCAGGCAAAACAGAGCATTAAATGCAGGAAAATCGCAGAAGATCATACCTAAAAATGAAAATGTGGTAAATTTTTAGAGTAAATTTTTTTAATCTAATCTAGAAAATCAGTACATCGCAAAAAGCTCTTAACAGATTAACCTTGTAATTAAGGCCTTTTTTACTATAATAATAGTAGATTTAAATCGTTCTGGATGAGGGGGACAGCCTTTGAATATCCTTTTTGTTTGTACCGGCAATACATGCAGGAGCCCGATGGCGGAGGCCATTTTAAAAGCGAAACAGCTGCCGGGCATTGAAGTGGAATCAGCCGGCCTTTTTGCGCCCGAGGGGGAAGACGCTTCTGTCCATACATACGAAGTGCTGAAAGAAAATGGAATCGATTTCCGCCACCACGCCCGGAACCTTTCGGAGAATCTGGTGGATTGGGCTGACGTGATTCTTACGATGACGTCCGGGCACAAACAGGCAGTGGCAGCACGGTACCCGCATGCCCGCAATAAAACGTTTACCATGGCGGAGTATGCCGGAAGCAGCGGGGATGTGCCGGACCCGTACGGCGGCAGCCTGGATGCTTACAGAGAAACCTATCAACAATTGCATACATTGATCAATCGTTTGATTAAAAACAGGAAAATGGGAAACCAGGGGCGGGTGTGACGGATGGAAAAGCGAAGCTACAGATTCAGTTTAACGAAGAAAATTGTATTGTTCGTAACCGGGCTGTCTTTTATTACATATTCGGCAAGCGGCCTTTTCATTTATTTTATCTATCCGTTTTTTTCAGACTGGATAAAGCTGCCGTGGTTTATTGTCATTACACTTGCATTGGGGATTATCTGGTCCGGGATTTTAAGCTTTTTCGGTTCATTCCTGATTGCAGGCCCGATGCGCAAGCTGGAAGATGCAGCACTTAAAGCAAGCCGCGGGGATTTAAGAGATGAAGTCCCCGTGCCGAAATCGGGCGATGAAATCGAGTCGCTCGCAGCTGCTTTTAATTCCTTGCTTTCGAATTTGCGGGAGACGGTTGAACAAATTGATGCAAATGTGGAACGCACCAAAGAAAGTGTATCGGAAATATCGGAAAAAACAGCACTAGCTGCGGGCCAGGCGGAACATGTAAACAAGACGGTTGAAGAGATTTCACTTGGCGCCGAGCAATCCGCGGCTGCCACCCAATCTGCGGCTGACCTCGTTGAAAAAACTTATCAGCTTGCATCCGAAGTCCGCGGGAAAGCGGATACTTGCAAAAAATCTTCTGACCACATGCTGAGCGAATTAAAGACGAGCAAAGAGACAATGGACTCGCTTATTTCAGGAGTTGAAAAACTGGCGAAAGAAAATACCATTTCGCTGGAAGCCGTGCGAGGCCTTGCGGAAGAAACGAAGAAAGTGGAGGGGATCATTTCTTTTGTCGGCGAAGTTGCGGCGCAAACCAATTTGCTGGCGCTGAACGCCTCTATTGAAGCGGCACGCGCCGGGGAATACGGGCGCGGGTTTGCGGTGGTCGCAAATGAGGTCCGGAAGCTTGCAGATGAAAGCGCCCAAGCCGTCCAAGGCATTACCGGGATGATCCAGCACATTGAGCAGGAAGGCACCCGTGTAGTCGAACAAATTACAGCGCAGGTTCAAAAAGCCAATGAAGAAGTGTCCAGAGGGCAAAAGGCCAATGAAGCGATGGACAGAATGGCGGAATCGATCCATTTGGTTGCGGGGGCGGTTGATCAAATTGCCGGCATGGCCAAAAACCAAATGGATGCGATTCACGAAGCCTCAAGCCAGTCGCAGGAAGTGGCGGCCATTACCGAACAGACTTCTGCCGGGGCAAAAGAAGTGACGGCAATTACGAATGAGCAGGCGCAGAACATGGAACTGATTAAAAGGCTTATCGTGCAGCTCGAGCAGGATGCGGAGAAATTAAAAGGGAGCACCCTCCGTTTTCATATCCGGTGAGGTTTTCGCCCGCCTGGTTTTGGACAGGAAGCACCGGTTTTGGCTGGAAGAACCGCGGCAATTCCGGTTTCGCGCCGGGAAATTCCGCGTAAAGGTGCCCTGAAGATAAGGGCAGATGCGGGACATGCGGCCGTTGCCTAGCATTTTCCCGAAAACGGCGGGCGTTTTAAGTGGCCCGGACATTCGGCTGCGGCGCTTTATTTTCTTTTTCGCCGTTCTGTGCCACAATAGAATCAGAGGCATGAAGGAGGGGGGAAAACATGAAAGTTGCATTGGCTTCAGATCACGGCGGTAAGCGCCTCAAACAGGAAATTGCCGGTTTGCTTCAAGATCTGGGTGTGGTGTACGAAGATTTCGGATGCGATTGTGAAGGGTCGGTTGATTATCCGGATTACGCGCTTCCGGTTGCGGAAAAGGTGGCAAAAGGGGAATTTGACCGTGCTATCCTCATTTGCGGTACCGGGATCGGGATGTGTATTTCCGCCAATAAAGTAAAGGGCATCCGTTGCGCGCTTGTGCATGATGTCTTCAGCGCGAAGGCTACAAGGGCCCATAATGACAGCAATGTCCTCGCCATGGGAGAGCGGGTCATCGGCCCGGGGCTTGCCTGTGAAATTGTGAAAGAATGGCTCGGAACGCCGTTTGAAGGCGGCCGCCATGCACGCAGGATTGAGAAAATCGCGCAGTATGAACAAAAATAACAGAGGTGTTTTTGTTGCAATCAGATCCGGCACGTTTGGAGGAACAGTTGGACCGCATGCTGGATGAATTTTTCCGGCAGGCGCCAATGAAAAAAGGACAGGTTTTTGTTGTTGGATGCTCGACATCTGAAGTAACCGGGAAAAAAATCGGGACAGCCGGGGCAATGGACATTGCCGCAATCATTTATGGCGGCGTACAGAAGTTTGCACGCCGGTTCGGGTTCCAACCGGCATTTCAATGCTGTGAACACCTGAACCGGGCGCTTGTGGTTGACCGTTCGCTTGCCGAGGAAAGGGGATGGGAAGAAGTGGCGGTCGTGCCTGTCCGGAAGGCGGGCGGCGTGATGGCTGCGTATGCATTCGCCCATATGGAAGATCCCGTTGTCGTCGAATTCATCCGCGCTGATGCGGGCATCGACATTGGGGACACTTTGATCGGCATGCATTTAAAGCATGTTGCCGTCCCTGTAAGGGTTTCCGGAAAAGAGCTGGGGAAAGCCCATGTTACATTTGCCAAAACGCGGCCGAAACTGATCGGCGGCGTGCGGGCGGTTTACGAAAAAGAACAGCCGGAATAAGGGACCATCCGTACTGCCCCGCATGTTGTGTGCGGGGCATGTTTTTTTCTTCTTGGAGGTAATTGCGATGTTACAGACTCCTTGTAGCCCAAGGGTTTGAAAAAAGGATAAAAAAATTTTCCCCCTAAAAAGAGGGGGAAAC
>NZ_ALAS01000048.1 GCF_000290615.1 Heyndrickxia coagulans DSM 1 = ATCC 7050 | reverse complement strand
GGTGTCGTGCCGTTTTTTACCCCGCCGTTACGGGACCGGCTGGAAGATTTGCCCCTTCTCACCGGCCATTTTATTCAAAAATACAATCCCCTTTTTCAAATGAATGTCAGGGGGATCACACCGGAAGTGCTCACTTTCTTCCGGTCGTACCGCTGGCCTGGCAATATACGCGAGCTGGAGCATATGATTGAGGCAGCGATGAATGTCATGCTCGATGAAGACATGATTGAGCTTCGCCATCTGCCCATGCAGTACCGGCAGTCCGGCCACTTCAATTCGCCGGCGGAAAAATCACCGCTTTTAAAAGACCGGCTGCTTGAATATGAAAAACAATGCATTTTAGAGGCACTTGAGGCAAACGGGTCGAATATATCAAAAGCAGCAGAACAGCTCGGGTTAAGCCGGCAAAGCCTCCAGTACCGGATGAAACGGCTCGGGATTTGACGTTTGTAAAACACAGCCGGCTTCAAAGATCACCTCTAGCCAGGCAGGTTAGAAAAATGCAGGGGACTCAACAAACAGCCCCTGCCATGATTACGCTTATTTCACTTGTTCCTGCAGCACTTCTTTTAATAACTCGATCGCACTTTCTTCGGTCGGGTCATTCGTTCCAAGCTCGCCGCGGAAGGCTTTGGAGAGGATGGATTGTTTTATTTCGTCTGTATTTATTTTGATTAAATCTTTTATTTTACTTTCTTTTTTAAATATATTTTGTAAAGTGGTGATTATTACTCTCTGTTCTTCTAATGGCGGCAATGGAAAAATAAAGTCTGATATTAACGAGACACTCAAATTTTCTTGATTACCTCCCTTTGCCACCTGTCTAAACCTTTGATAGCCTTCCATAAAATAATAAAATATGAATTCTGGTGCTATATAATCATTAGGCAATAACGCACAAACAGCTTGATTACAAGTCGCTTCCACACTTAAAATAGCAGCTCTACCTCTTGTCAATCCCTGGCCATACATAGCAACCAAAACAGTATTTGGTGGAAGCAACTTTGCAGAACTATTTGCAACTGCTTCAGGAGTAATTTGCTCTTCACTTTCATTAATAGCATTCCATTTTATTTCACCGGTTTTAATCCATGGTATATTTCCTTCGTAATATTCTGGAATAGTTCTTTTTGGAGTGCCTCCAGAAGTAATTGTAAAGACATCTCCTAATCTTACCCATTTCCAAGTTGATGGAATGCTATACCTTAAGTCTTTAATATTAATTTCCTTTGATACTTTTCTCCGTATACTTTGAGATTCCTTTATTTTGACATATAATGACTCGGCATCTTCAATGTTTTTATTTTCCTCTCTCCACTTCCTCGTCAGCTCCCCACGAAACGCCTTATCCAAAATAGCCGCCCCACGCAGTTCAAACGTTTCCTTCGCTTCCTCAATCAACCGTTTTGCTTCATCGATTTTACTTAAAAGACGCTCTACTTTGTCTGCAATGCGTTTTTGCTCTTTTATTGGCGGTACAGCAATAGGGTAAGTTTCAACTTCTTTAGGTCTTGCTCTTGTAAGCGAACCACCTACACCTGATACATTTGATGTAATTAGTTTTCGAAAATAAGGAGACTTCAACAGGTATAGTAAATACTCAGAATAAATTGCTTTATTTTCGCTTATAACAATCCATTCTGTTGAAGCTAGCTGCCGAAACTTCCCATGGTTATTTAATACTTTCCATACCCTATTAATACGAGGATTAATTTTACACAACAAAATTTCATCTTTATTAACCAGCTGTTTACTAGACCCTATTTCATCGCCTTTAATAAATTCAGGAGATCCTTCAGGAAAACTAGGTACACTATATAATTCAAACGTTTCGTCTTTAAAGCTTTTTGGATCAATGTTGCGCTTTTTATCCTTATTAATTGTTTTTAATTTCACCCACACCCAATTCCCCGGCACTTCATACGGCTGCTCTTCCTCCGGCACCAATGCTTCTTCCAATAACTCCTCCATGGTCTTTTGCTTCTTCCTCACTTCACAGCCACCTCATCCGCTTCCACAGCGCGCAGTTCGTCTACCACTTCGCCCAGTAAATCCATTGCCTGCTGCAGTTTTGCGATCGCTTCTTCTGCCGATTCAACCGGGTCTGGCAAGTTTTCGTAGGAGGACAATGACGCATCCGCGATCAGGCCGATGTCGAGGCTGTCACCTTTTTTCGCAATTTCTTCCCGTGTGAACACATTCCAGCGCTCGTCTTCCACTTTCGACCGGTCTTCGGCTTCGTAGGCTTTCATGAAATTTTCGAAATGCGCCATCGTCAACTGGTTGCGTTTGCCGAATGACGGCATGTTCGTACGGAGGTCGTATACCCACACTTCTTTTGTGTTGTCCCGGTCGGTTTTTCCTCTCGTAAAGAACAGGACATTTGTTTTGACGCCTTGTGCATAGAAAATACCGGTCGGCAGCCTTAAAATCGTGTGCAGATTGCATTTATTCATTAAGTCGCGGCGGATTTGCGCACCAACGCCGCTTTCAAACAGCACATTATCCGGCAAAACGACTGCTGCGCGCGCTTTGCCATCATCTTTTAAGGCATTGTAGATCAGCTGCAGGAAATTCAATTGCTTGTTCGATGTGTCAAACGTCAAGTCATCACGCGATACCCGTTCGCCGCCCTTTTTTGTGCCAAAAGGCGGATTTGTTAAAATGACATCCAGATTTTTCATCCATTTCCCGTTGTTGGATAAAGAATCGCCATGCTCAATGCGCCCTTCCATGCTGTGGAGCAGGGCATTCATTAATGCAAGACGGTGCGTGTCTTTTACCAGCTCCATCCCGGAGAAAGCTTCCTTCCTCTGGAATTCCGCCATTTGCGGATCCAGGTCAAAATAGTCATCCGTTTTCTGTCTTACATAACGGTCCGCTGCAATCATAAAGCCAAAAGTGCCGGCTGCCGGATCCGCGCAGCGTTCGCCGATTTTCGGGTCGACCAGCTGCACCATGACATCAATCAGGACGCGCGGTGTAAAATATTGCCCTGCTCCCGATTTCTTTTCATTCGCATTTTTTTCCAGCAGTCCTTCATACAGATTGCCGAGCCCTTCTTCTTTTGCGCTGTACCAGTCGAGGGCATCAATCGATTTAATGATTTTTTCAAGGTTTTTCGGCTCTGAAATGCTGGTCGCTGCATCGCTGTAGATATCGCGCAGCATTTCATTGCCGCTTGTGCCCAAATGCAGCAGCAAATGCTGATAAAATGTTTTTAACTCCGTTCCTTCCTTGGCCACAAGGTCATCCCAGCGATAGCCTTCCGGAATGGCAGACTCCTTTTCTTGTTCTTTCATCATTTTTAAAAACAGCAGATACGTTAATTCCGTCACATATTGCTGATATGTAATCCCGTCATCCCGCAAAACATTACATAAGTTCCAAAGCTTTTGTACGATTTCCTGGTTGTTCATTTTTCTCCTCCTGTTTTTACTGCACATGTTACTTGCAATGAAACAAGCCCTTCTATATTCCAAAGAAAAGAACCCAGTCACTTTTTGGGAGCTTGCATTCAAAGGAGCTGGGTTCTGCCTGTATATGATATTGGCTACCTTTACTTTCGTTCATTTTTGGTTTGAAAAATTTGCACGGATTGATTTTGCATCATTTGTACTGTTTTTGCTTTTTTCCGAATTTGACTCAAGCGTTTTAGCTCTTCTGATGGTGCACTTGGTTCCAAAACCCATTTGATAAAAGCTTCTTTTTCCTGCCTTGTTTCAAATTCAATTTCTATTGGGGGTTTATTGAACACTGCAATCACCTCCGTAGCATATGTAATTATACATATACAATTGTATATGTATATTATATATGCCCAAACCTCAAAAAGTCCATGTTTCTGTCAAGTTTTTCTCGACAAGCTTTAAATATCGGGTCTTCCAAAATAATTAAACCCAGTTCATCCAACTGCCAAAATCCAAATGGATGAACTGGATGTATTTATATCACATACAGATTGTCATTAATTGTATCCACAATCCTATCAATTTCATCACCAAATTCGCGTTTCAAAATCTTATACCCGCCTTGGCTGCGGAACGGTTCTTCCCCAAACGCCTCTTCCGGGTTTGGCGCCAGCACCGGAACTTGCAGCAACTGCTTTTCAATCCGCTGCAGCCATTTTTTCTGCCGCGGCGTCCAGTCATGCAGGGCGTACACCTTTTGCATCGCCCGCCTGATCCGGGTTTCATGGTCAATAAGCGATTCGCCTAATGCAGCTTGGCGAATGAAACTGATGATATCGGCCGCAATATCTTCGTTTTTCGTTTGTTTCCAGGCCGTTTGCAAGTGGGATTGTTTAAACCCTTTCGTCTCCAGTATCGTAATTAATTCACGCAAGTCCTGCCTTGTTAAATCTTTCGGGCGCGTGCAAACGAGGTGGAGTGCGGGAATTTCATTGATATTTTCTTTAATAAATTTTACAAATCCATCCAGGTAATCTTCAGGTCGTTCATTCCCTTCACCATAGCCCCGGATGACTGCTGTTACCCGGTCTGCCTGATTGGAAATATAGCGTTTATCTCCACCTGTCCGGTAATTTTCCATGTACTCAAACAAGAGGCTGTTTTGCTTTGCTTCCTGCGGCGTGTAATATTGAATTTCTTTCGCCCAGTCTTCAATATTTTTGCCATTGGACAGCTCTTCAAATTTCTGTTTTGCTTCTTCACTGAGCCTTTGTTTGCGGCGCTGGATTTTTGCGCCCAACTGATCGCGGTAAAATTTGGCTTCTTCTTCCGTTTGCGCGTTCACAAGCGACTTGTACAGCTCGCCAATACTATCATGTTGCTGTTTCACGACTGGCTTCATTTCTGTATAAGGCTGAAGTTTATCGTAAATCCCAACAGCATCATAAATATTAAAATGGCTTTTCCCGATCTCAGGGCAAAGGCGGGTGGCGCGGCCGAGCATTTGATCATACAGAATACGGGATTGAACGCGGCGTAGAAAGACGAGATTCGTAATGGCCGGCACATCCACACCGGTCGTGAGCAGATCAACCGTCACAACAACATTTGGCAGCCTTTCGTTTTTAAAACGTTTAATGGCATCGAGCGGCTTATAAATATACCCCGTAATTTTCATAATGGCATCATCTTCTATCTCATCGCCGCGTTCGGCATATGCCTCTTTCAATAAACGGACAACCAGGTCTGCATGCTGGTCGGTAGCGGCAAAAATCAATGTTTTTTCTTTACCGGACGGATCAATATAATCCGCCAGTTTATTCAGCACCGCCCTGTTAAAAGATTCCGTGATCACTTTTTTGTTAAACTGCTCCACTTCAAAATGAAGGGTGTCTTCCATTTTTTCCAATTGAATTTCGCCGTTTTCTGCATCATACACTTCGACTTCTTCATCTTTCTCAAAAGTGATCCCCGCTTGCGAAAGTTCCGTTTTGAATACATAAGGCGGCTCATGGTCAACCAGATAGCCGTCCAGTACCGCTTCACTGTACGAGTATTTAAAGATCGGCATGCCAAAAATTTGCGTCGTGTGAAGCGCCGGTGTCGCAGTCAGCCCTAAACAGACTGCATCAAAATAGTCAAGAACGCGCCGGTACTGGCTGACATAATCATTTTGATCCCTGAACAAAAGCTCTTCTTCGGACATTTCCCTGTCGCTTGTATAGCCGCGGTGCGCTTCATCTACAATGATAAAATCGTACTGCCCGACGCTCGGAATCTTTTCTTCATTGCTGTAGAAAAGCCGGCGCACCATTCCCTGCACCGTTGCAATATGCACCTTTGTTGCCACTTCCGGTGAAATGTCCCCGATCGACTTCACATCATAAATATCAGAGAATGAATAACCTTCAATCTTGGTATCTTTCAGGGCATCTTCCGTTTGTTTCCCGAGTGAGTTGCGGTCGACAAGAAAAAGAATGCGTCTGCATTTTTTCGATTTAATGAGCCGGTACATGAGCGCAATCGCGGTACGGGTTTTCCCGGTCCCTGTTGCCATGGCGATCAGCATTCTTCTTTGTCCGGCTTTCAGCGCTTCTTCGGCAGCCAGCACCGCCTTTTCCTGATACGGGCGCAATCCGAATATCGAGATGCTTTCTTCTTCGAGCCGCTGATTGGCATCCTCATCATCCTGGCCCAGTAACATTAACAAATCATCGGGAGAGTGCCAACCTTCAAGCGGGCGGGCGTGTTCAAGCGGCTTACGGGAATCCCAAAACCAAATGCCCGATTCCTCTTGAAGCTGCCTGAGAAAAGGCCGGCCGTTGGTTGCGTAAAGGAAAGGCACCTTATATTCATTTCGCGTTTGCAAAATCTCTTCATTTTCAATTTGGCGCACTTGCCTTGCATACACTTTTGTCTGGCTTTCCAGCGCGCTTGGAATCGTTCTTTTCTTCGCCTTTGCTTCAATGAGCCCGACTAATTTCAAACCGATAAATAAAGCATAGTCCGCTCTGCCGCTGCCCACTTTCCATTCCGCAATGGCCATATTCCGGTTCTTTTCAGGCACTGTACCATGTGTATAATGATTCAACAACGTTGTATCTGCTTCCCAGCCGGCCGCACGCAACTTCTCATCAATAATGGCACGTGTTTCCGATTCCGTCAGTTCGTGGCGGCGCATAAAAGTTGCGGCTCTCTTTTTCCGTTTCGTTTTCTCTTCCGCATTCTCTTCAGAAGCTTTTGCTCTAATGGATTCTAACTCGTCTTCAAGCTTTTTCAGCTTCTCTTCGTATTCCTGTTGAAGCTGTTCCGTATCGACTTTCTTCTGCTCTTTCGGCTCTATGTATTCCGGCGCTTGAAAATCCCATTCTCCGTATACTTCCATAAACCATATGGACAGGCGAAAAGCGAGCCTAAGCAGTGCTTTTGCTTCCTCCGTTGTAAATTTCAACGCTTCGTGCATCGCCTGGTTGCCCTTACGGCGCAGCGTCTCAAAAATATCCAGCAGCTCCGGCTCAATCAAACCTTCCCTGCGCAGCGTATGGATACGATCCACTTGGGATGTCCCGTATGCTTCCTTAATATTTTCGGCTGCCAGTACGAACTTGGTCAACGTCTCGGCAAACAACCTAAGCTTCATAATCGTTGTATGGGGATCCTGATAAATATTTCTCTCAGCCGTCTCGCCCAAATTTGCAAGCACATCCCATTTCCCTTTAAAAAATGAAAAGTTGCTTTTCACTTTCATCACCGTTTTCTTTTTACTTTGCTTTTATTATACAACAAACTATTTATACTTTGGGCGCACAGGGAAACGTTGTCATTGGGTTGAATCAAAATACTGGGTGGCTGAACATATATCCTCTTTATTTTTGCGTAAAAGAGAGTCTGTGATGGCGTTTTCAACTGCGCTCAACTTTAAGGTGTACAAAATGCCCCCTGATTTACAAACACAATGGCATTTTTATTAGCATCCCGGCAGAAATCGGGCCGCCGGGGTCTCATGTTCGCCACGTCTGTGTGTGACCCTCTTTTTGACATTATTTTAGCCGCATGCAAATGGATTTTGCATCCTGAAGGGAAATGCACTCGCGGCCCGCAACATAATCATGCCGGCGCCAAATCATGGTTCGCGCATGTGCAAAAAAATTTTGCATGCATCGCGTTTGCTTCACGAAAAACAGCTCCTCCGCCTTTGGCATGAAAATTGCAAAAAGTCCTGATATGAGAATATATACATTTTTGCAATCGTTCTCATGAACCGAATGAAGGGGGAAAAGAAAAATGGAATTGGAAAAGCAGCAGGACATCCATCTTCCAAAGCAGCAGGGCAGGACACTCCGAAAAGAACTGAAAGCACGCCATTTAACGATGATTTCGATCGGGGGCTCCATCGGAACCGGCCTGTTTCTCGGAAGCGGCGCGGCGATCCATTCGGCGGGGCCGGGCGGGGCACTTGTCGCATACGCACTGGTCGGGGCAATGGTGTATTTTGTCATGACAAGCCTTGGGGAAATGTCCGCCTACATGCCGACAAGCGGCGCTTTCAGCACATACGGGACAAAATTCGTCGATCCCGCTT
This sequence comes from Heyndrickxia coagulans DSM 1 = ATCC 7050, assembly GCF_000290615.1. GTDB lineage: Bacteria > Bacillota > Bacilli > Bacillales > Bacillaceae_C > Weizmannia > Weizmannia coagulans. Next base: position 28,570 of record NZ_ALAS01000048.1, on the reverse strand, counting down.
TCGGATTTGCAATTGGCTGGACTTACTGGTTCAACTGGGCGATGACGATTGCTGCCGAACTGACCGCTTCGATTATGATCATGAAGTTCTGGTTTCCGCACAGCCCGTCGTTATTATGGAGCATGTCCTTTTTTGTGCTCATTTTCCTGCTCAATTATTTGACCGTCAGAGGTTATGGCGAAGGGGAATACTGGTTTTCTTTCATCAAAGTGGCGGCGATTATTCTATTTATTGTGGTCGGCTTATTGATGGTTTTTGGCCTTCTTGGCGGGGAAGCAGCCGGCGTAAAAAATTTCACTACAGGGAAGGCGCCGTTTCCGGGCGGGTTTCTCGGCACTTTTCTCGTCTTTATTGCGGCCGGTTTTTCGTTTCAGGGGACGGAAATTGTCGGGGTTGCCGCCGGGGAAAGCGAAAATCCGGCGAAAAATGTGCCGAAAGCGATTAAAAATGTTTTCTGGAGAATTCTATTATTCTATGTGCTTGCCATCCTTGTCATCGGGCTCCTTGTCCCGTATACAAACAGCAGCCTGGAAAGCGAAAATGTTCTCGTCAGCCCGTTCACGCTTGTCTTTAAAAAAGCCGGCCTTTCATTTGCAGCTTCGATGATGAATGCCGTGATCCTGGCCGCTGTTCTGTCAGCCGGCAATTCCAGCCTGTACGCATCCACGCGCATGCTTTACGCGATGGCAAAGGAAGGACAGGCCCCGCGTATTTTTTCAAAGCTCGACAGGCGCGGCGTCCCGGTGCCGGCCATGATTTTAACCGCAGTTGTCGGTATGCTTGCGTTTTTCACTTCCATTTTCGGGGACGGTGTTGTATATATCTGGCTGATGAATTCGATCGGCATCACCGGCTTTATTTTCTGGCTCGGCATCTGCGTTAGCCATTACCGGTTCCGCAAAGCTTTTCTCGCGCAAGGGCACGCGCTCGATGAACTTCCTTACAGAGCGAAATGGTATCCGTTCGGCCCGGTTTTTGCCATTGCCGTTTGCCTGATTGTGACACTCGCCCAGGACTACCAGGCATTTCTCGCACCGCATATCAACTGGGGAAATGTCATTGCGGCCTATCTCGGCATCCCGTTCTTTCTCGTCTTGTGGTTCGGGTACAAAATCGCAAGAAAAACAAAAATCGTGCCGCTTGATGCACACGATTTCCATGCAATCGCAGAACCCAATAAATAAACCGGGCTCTAAAGTCCCAGGCTTGGGAGCTCCGGCCTGGACATGTTTTTATAAAAAATGCCGGAAAAACTTTGCCCTTGAAATCGTCATGAAGCAACGCAAAGCCGGATTCGTTTGACAAGCCCCGAATAGCAGAAAAGAACCCGGAATTTCGGGTTCTTTTATTTTGCCGCAGATGCGCCTATCTGTTCCGCACCCCGTCCATGATAAACCGGACGGCGGATTCAATCTCAGCCTCTTCATCCCGGGATCCGTTCAGCCCGAAGACAAACTTCAAAATAAATGTGCCGCCGATTGAAAAAAAGATTTGCCTTGCCATCGCCGCAGCAGGCCGGCCTGCCAGTTCCCCGCGTTCCTGGAAAACGCGGATCACCTGCACCAGCCGGGAACCGATATTTTCCGCAACATACGGCATCAGTTCATGGCGGATTTCTTCATTATAAAAAAACTCTTTTACGATGATTTGGAAAATCTCCCTGTTCTGTTTTAAAAAGAGAAGCCGGTCCCAAAGCAGGTTCCGCAAAAAGTCCTCAAAACCGAGGCCATGGTTTGACAGCAGTTTTTCAAAAAGCTCTTCCGCCATCAAAGGAATCGAATCTTTTAAGAACGGAACAATCAGCGAAACAAGCAAATGGTCTTTTGTGCCGAAGTGCCGGAAAATCGTGCCTTCTGCAACGCCGGCCGCTTTTGCGATTTCGCTTGTCGGCGTATTGCCATACCCTTTCTCTGCAAACAAGGCAATGGCCGCCTCCATGATTTTTTGTTTTTTATCCGTGAGCTTCGGGTCCGTCCTTTTTTGCTCCTTCATTGCTTCCAGAAGATTATATTTCGGCAAATTTTCTCCCCCTTTACAGCGCACGGTAACGCCGCAGTGCGACAATATTGAGCAGAATAAAAATGACGGCAAAAATCATAAGGGCCATTAAGTCTTTCCATACATCCCCAAGGCCCATGCCTTCATACATGACCCGCTTTAAGGCATCGGCACCGTAATAAATCGGCATCACTTTTGCAAGTGCCTGCAACCAGACGGCCATCCCTTTTAACGGAATAATGCCGGAGAAAAAGATCTGCGGCACCACCACAAGCGGAATAAACTGCACCATTTGAAACTCTGAAGCCGCAAAAGATGATAATAAAATCCCGAGAGACAGCGCCACAAGCGCGAGCATTAAATTAATGAGCACGACATTCCAGAGTGAACCGGCAAGCACCATATCCAGCACATTCACAGCGTAAAACACGACAATCACGGTCTGGATAACGGCAAAAATGCCAAAACCCGCCAAATAAGCGGCCACAATTTCGCCCCGCTTGACCGGCGTTGCCATCAGGCGGTCGAGCGTGCCCGTTGTCCGCTCTTTCAAAAGCCCAATGCCGGAGATTAAAAATACGAAAAAGAAAACGAAGAAACCCACCAAAATTGGGCTCAGCACATCAAAATATGCCGTATGGCTATTGCCGTATACATATTTTGCTGATACATCCGGTTTGGAAAAAGCCACTTTGACCGGCGCCTGCAACACGCGTTTCGTTCTTTCCGCCTGTTCTTCCAGCTGCTGCACTTTCCCAAAGGCGGGTGACTGTGCGGGAACCTGTTTGATCAAAATATGCTGCGCCTCATTTTGCAAGGCAATGATTTTCTGCACGTCTTGAAGCGTCTTTGCCTGTGCTTTGATTTGTTCGGCCAGCTGCTGCGTGGATTCCGCCGCAATCGCCTGCTTCACTTTCATCTGCAGCGATTTGGCAGTAGACGGATCATTGTTTTGCAAAGTGAGGACATACGATCCACCCTTTTTCTCAAGCAGCCCGTCAAGATTTCCATTCAGCACGGTTTGCTCCGGATCTTTTACTGTTTCATAGTGTTTGATTTTCATATCCGCTTTATCCAACACTTTTACAAGGCTTGCGTCCACGTGGCTGATCCCGAGTCTCGGGCTGGTTGAGCTGCCGTTAAAGAAAAAGTACATAAGCGTCAAAATCAACAGCGGCGCGAGAAACAACAGCGCCAGTGTGCGTTTGTCCCTGAGCATTTCCAGCAAAATTCTTTTGATGAGTGCGGCTGTCCTCATTGCCCGTCCCTCCCTGCTTTCAGGAATATCCGGTTTGCATCATCTGTTTGAAGCAGTTCTTTTAATCCGGCCGTATCGAGCAAAAAGCTGGTTCTCTTCATTTTCCGGTCCTCCCCGCTCTCAAAAACACTTCATTTAAGTTGGCTGCTTCATACATTGCTTTCAATTCGCCCGGTGAGCCGTGCGCCAAAATTTTTCCTTCCCGGATCATGGCGACCGTATCGCATTTTTCCGCTTCATCCATCACATGCGTCGTGACGATAATCGTTTTGCCTTCTTCATTTTTGAGGCGGAGCAGTTCATCCCAGATATTTGCCCTTAGTTCCGGGTCAATGCCGACAGTCGGTTCGTCCAGAATGAGCAATTCCGGATCCTGAATGAGTGCAATCGCAAGCGACAGCCGCCGTTTCATCCCGCCGGAATAGGCAGACACTTTTTGATTGAGGTCATCCTGCAAATGGACAAGGCCTGCTGCGTAGGCAATCCGCTCATGCTGTACCTTTTTCCCCATTTTATAAAGCGATGCAAAAAATTTCAGGTTTTCCTTTCCGGTCAGCTGCATATACAATGCGTCTGACTGTGCCATATAGCCGATATGCTGTAAAACTTCAAGGTCAGGCATTTTTTCTCCCAGCACATGGACCGTGCCGGCATCCGTTTTTTCCATTCCGACCATCATTTTGACCAAAGTGGTCTTCCCTGCCCCAGACGGCCCAATCAACCCGTAAATCCGGCCCTTCCCAATTTTCAAGCTGATATCGTTTAACACAGGCTTTTTCCCGAACTGCTTGCTTATATGTTCCATCACAACCGCAGCTTCCATCCCCGGCCCTCCTCTTTTAGATAAGTGAGTAATGACTCACTTACTATATTGCCATGAAGAAAGCTGGCTTTCAATAAAAAGTGAGTGGTCACTTTAAATCCGGCAAAAATCTGCCCCATTCTCCATTTTTTTGTTTATTATCGGGGCCATTGGAACAATCTTAACATTAGAATATGGGAAACAGCGGAAACGATGCGCTACCGGAATATATTATTTTTTTCTCCCAATCAGTAGTGTTATGCTTATGCATAGAGGTTTCTTTTTCATTCATCGGGATATGAAGAAAAAGAAGCCCTTCAACAAACCTTATAAGGAGAGATCATGATGAACCAAACGCAGTTCGACAAAGTCAAGAACGGAAAAGGTTTTATTGCGGCGCTCGACCAAAGCGGCGGCAGCACACCGAAAGCGTTGGCAAACTACGGCGTGCCGGAAGATGCCTATTCAAACGAAGACGAAATGTTTGATCTTATCCACCAAATGCGGACAAGAATCATCACTTCTCCGGCTTTTGATGGCAAATACATCCTCGGCGCTATTTTATTCGAACAAACGATGGACCGCCAGATTGAAGGCTTGTACACTGCGGAATACCTGGCCGAGAAAAAAGGCATTGTCCCATTTTTAAAAGTGGACAAAGGGCTTGCGAATCTTGAAAACGGCGTTCAGCTGATGAAGCCGATCCCGGATCTGGATGCGACACTCCGGCGTGCAAATGAACACCATATTTTCGGGACCAAAATGCGCTCCCTCATTAAGGAAGCCAACCCGGAAGGCATTAAAGCCGTGGTTGACCAGCAGTTTGAAGTGGCAAAACAAATCATCGCGGCAGGCCTCGTTCCGATTATTGAACCGGAAGTAGACATCCATAGTGCAGACAAAGAAAAATGCGAGGAATTGTTAAAGGCAGAACTACTCAATCATCTGAACGAATTGCCGGAAAAGGATCATGTGATGCTGAAGCTCACCATTCCGACCGTGCCAAATTTCTACAAAGCATTGGTTGAGCACCCGCGCGTTATCCGCGTTGTTGCCCTTTCCGGCGGCTATTCCCGCGAAGAAGCCAATCAAAAACTGAAAGAAAACGATGGCATCATCGCAAGCTTTTCGCGTGCTTTAACCGGGGAACTCAAAGCCAGCCAGACAGATGAAGAATTTAATGCCGCTTTGGAAAAAGCAGTAAAATCGATCTATGATGCTTCTGTCAATAAAAACTAACAGAAACCAGCAGGGCCACCGCAGTCCTGCTGGTTTTTTATTTGGATGATGGCGGCGGGAAGATTTTTTCAGACTGAAAAGATGCATTTTGCGGGAGAGACCGCGCAAAAAAAACCATCATGTTTCCCCGCTTTGTGCATATGTATCGTAAAAAAGAAAGGAATGGCGCCATGACAGTCCGATAACGGGGCATGGAAGCTTTTCGCCGATGAAGAAAACGGCGGCAATCTTTCTGCGACAGTTGAAGCATATTACGCCCTGCAGCTTTGCGGGCGCTCATCCGGGAAGCGGCGGGTGACACACGAACGCGTGAAGCATGGGTGCCGTTATGTAATCATAACTGGTTCACTCCAAATTGGTTTTGTTCATTAACATGTCCAATTTAGATGAAAAAAACGCTGTATTTTCTGGAAGGCACTGAAAAAGTTAGAATGCAAGAAAACGGTGAGGCACTTATTAATGGTGGAGTCCTGCCAGTTTTTTAAGGCTTTTCCGGCGGTGGTTCTTAGGCATACTTTCGTGAAAAACAGCAAAATTACACAAAATTTTCTATTTTTTATTCTGCTTTTCGATTATACTTATATGTAACGGCTTTCTATTACCCATGGCTTGCGGCTCCCGCTGTTAAAAGCAGGTAAAAAGGCAGAAGAAAACATTCAAAAGGGGATTGAGATGATTTCTACATTACTTAGATCGTTAGGTTACGTAAAAGGCGAACCGCTCACTTTCTTGTCCAAAAGGATTTGCGGGCTGTGGCTGGTCTGGATTGCAGCGGTCATTCTCGTGGGCACCCTTTTCGGAGGAGCACAAATGATCAACATGCCGATTTTTGCTACCGGTTATTTTCTCGGATTTGCCTTGATCCTGGCAAACAAGCGGGTTTACAAAAAGCTGGCATTCGGCCGTCCAAGCCGCTTTCAAAATCGAATGACCGTGATTTCAATTTTCCTGGCTGTACTTTTACTCATTGGAATGGGCGGGCCTTTTTTTGCCTCGCATCAATACCGGATGATCTGGCTTGCGGCCTTTTTGGCATTCGGCATCCACTTTTTCCCGTTTGCCGCCGTGCACGGAAAAATCATGCTGCCGCTTGGTGCCCTTTGTTCGGCAAACGCCATTGCCGGCATGCTGCTTTCAAACGTCCCTTTCACTACTTTCGCTTATGCGGATGTAGCGGTCATGGGCATTTTTGGGATCATTTTATTGCGTTCTAAAAACCCGCTAACCCTGGAAAAAACGGTATCAGAAACTTTAAAAGCAGATAAACCGTAATGAAAGTGGCAAATACAGCAGCGATACCTTCTATTGTCCGGGAATCGCCGCTTTTTCTCATGAAAGCTGAAATTTTTGCTCATAGGAATGGCGGAAAAATTCCGGGTCATCAGCAACAGCTGAATGATTTATGATTTGTTTTCCAGGTAAAAGTTAACTTCCAGTACAATGGGTTTGTCCGGTTTTACAAGGATCAGCCCTTCTTTCGTGTTCCGCGCTTCGTTTTTCGCGACCCATGGTTCGATGCAGACGAAAGGCGCACCCCCTTCCACCCAAACGACAGTGTAACGGAAATGTTCGTCTGCTTCAATGGCGAGATCCTTTGTGGCATGGAAAGCTGCCTTTACTGAACCACCTTCAAATATCACGGATTCTTTTAATCCCGCCATCTCCAGTTTCCCAGTAAGTAGCTTTTCTTTGTGGCCATTGTAATCGAAATAAGTTGTTGCAGCGGTCTCCAGTTCCAGCGCTTTATCCCGAATGGCAAAGTATGGATGGAACCCCGGGCAAATCGGCATCGAGTCTACTGACCGGTTTGTGGCTTTCTGCAGGATGGTTACTTTTCCGCCCGCTAAGCAGTACGTTAACTGCATTTCGAAATCAAACGGATAGGAAACACGCGTCTCTGGTGTGCTATGGAAAACCAAAGTGATTTCCGCATGATCCGTGCCGCATGATTGGCCTGCCACTTCTAAAGGGCGCGTCCGGGCAAGCCCATGGTTGGCCATTTGATATACCTGGCCTTCCCATTCATACTGCTTGCCCCTGAGCTGCCCCGCGATTGGGAACAGAACCGGAATCCCGCCGCGGACATTTTTATCAAGATTAAACAGCGTTTCCTCATTCATATACAGCAAATCCTCATCTGCAATATGAATGGCTGTGATCATTCCGCCCCGTTCAGGGCAGACTTCCACAAAAGCCCCTTCCCCCTTCAAGCGGAAAAAGTGCATGCCTTGCCGGTCAAATTCTTCTATGCTGTACATGTGATCCCTCGATTTGTTAAGTAGGGCTTGCTGAACGAATCAGATTTAGTCAGATACAAGCCAAATTCCGATTATCAAAATGGAAAATAGTGTTGTGTAAAAAAATAAAAAAATAACTCTCCGCTCCAGATTCAGTATGAGAAATTGAAGAGATTTCGCTGGTCTCCTGAAGGCGTGCTCGAATAAGGCCCAGCCCATACTTGCGCTTGCCTTCGCCAAATTTGCCTTCAACGGCATTACGTTCAGAGGCATCCTGCCTTGCAACGCGTTCCAAGGTTTTGTCTTCCGTTTTGGATGGGCGTCCTAACCTAGGCCCACTCAGACGAATGCCAAGAGATTTACAGTATGCCAGATTATTACGGTTTCGGTAGATTTTATCTGCCAAAATCGCTTCCGGATAAAATCCGAACCGATTGTAGTAGTGCTCAACAGATTCCCTAAGAGTGGTCCCTTCATTGTAATTTTCCCAGTCGAGGTGCTCAATCAAGGCATAACCATCTACGACACTGATGGCGACTTTTGAACCGAACTCCACGTTCGCTTTTGCCTTGTCGCGCACAATTGGACGGACGTGCGGCTGGGAAGTGCTTACAATCCGGTGTGTTTTCTTTTTGTACATTTCTGCCTGTTGGCGGTAAAGTTCATGAATCACGAGAAGTTGCCGATATTCATCTTTGCTCAAAAGAGACAGGGAGCTTTGGGTAAGAAGATTTTCAATGATTTTCAGATCCCGTTTCACATACCCAAGCTGCTTGCCGACAGCTTTCTGGATTTTCCGGGCGCCAGCTTTACGTTGCTTAGCGACAGAAAGATAGTCCTTGCGGGCTCTTTTTCTGTAGGTCCGTGGCTTACGTAATTTCCCTTTGTGTGGTTCATGCAGGACATCAATGATATGTTCCAATTTCTCACGGGCTTCGTTCAACAACCCGAGGTCTGTAGGGTAAGCAATATCAGCCGGTGCACAGGTTGCGTCCAAAATGAGCTTTCCTCTGTTCTTCGTTTTGGGAGAAGCCGAGTCAGTTGAATGCTTTTCTGAATCGGAACCGGAAGGCTGAAGATCGCCACGATCTAATGATCATTACGATCTTCATCAACATGATCGTCATCGTCGTGATCCTGATCATCATTGTTGTCGTTTTCCTTAGATGTTTCTTCCAATTGGCGTTTTTGTTCTTCCAGAACGATCCATTCATTCAGTTCGTTGATGATATTTGCGCCCAAACGTTTTCTAAAACGAGTCATCAGAGAATGGTCGAATGGGGCTTTTTCCTGGAATTCAGGCAAGCCGATAAAATACTGAAGATACGGGTTTTCTGTGATCTGTTCGACTGTTTCCCGGTCAGACAGCCCAAGCCGTTCTTTGATATAAAGAGCCCCAAGAGCGATTCTGACAGAATAAGCCTTTTCGCCTTTGAATTTTTTCTTGAAGGACTTGGCATACTTTTCTTCCGCCTTCCACCACGGAATTATTTCAGCAAGACGGACCCAGCGATTTTCTTTATTTAATTTTCCACCGAAGGGTAGAAAAAAATCATCTACAAAAGTTAATTGATGTTCGGTCTTTTTGTACATCGCAACAGCCTCCAAGTGCAAGGTTTTTTACATGTTTCCTATGAAATCCTTACACTTTATATTCGACAAAAATAGCCAAAATCCTTGTCAAATCTGGAATTTTTTCTTATTCGGCAAGCCCTATTTAGCATCAGTTTGTTTCGATGTTCCTGATAAAATACCAAACTCATGACTCAATCCACCTAAAATTAATTGAAAATCCTTCATCGCTTTTTGCAATATTTGTTCACGATGCACAATAAAAAGCATTTTCTTTGGCGCAAAACGGCGAACGTCAAAAGCAGAAAGATAGGTTTTCCCTGTACCCGTTGCAGAAATGACAAGCCCTTTGTTTTTTCCTTCATCTCGTAAAGCCTGGATTTTCTTTAAAGCAGCATCTTGCATTTTGTTTGGTTGAATTTTTAAGGCTTCTTGAATCGGATTCGTCTGATAGCCTACTGGAAAATCATATACTTGCTCATTTGTTTTCTTCTCTTCAGCGTAGGTTTTTTCGTATTGCTCGATCCATTCTTCTGTTAGAATCTCAGAGTTTGCCCATACTTCTTCAAATTGATTTTTAAAGTGATGTACAATTTCTCCGTTTTCATGAGAAGTGAGCTTTATGTTCCATTCATAATTTACTTGCAATGCCTGTGCAGTTAAATTGGAACTTCCGACAATTAAAGAATAATAAGCATCGTGTTCAAATATGTATCCTTTTGCGTGAAACCCCTTCACGCTTGCTAGTCGCACTCTAACATTCGTGATCTTCATTAATTCTCTAAAAACTTTCGGGTGATTGAAAATTAAATAAGTTGAGGTCAGAATCCTGCCTGTCACACCTTTTTGTTTTAAGTCTAGAAAAAGAGACTTGAGTGTTGCCAAACCACTTTCTGTAATAAAAGCAACAGAAAACAGAAATGATCTACAGTTCTCCATCTCATTTCGAATCGACGTTAAAACGTCTTCATTTTTCGTCGATTGGTTCACTAATAATTTTGGACGATAGTTTCCTGCATGTTCATGGGCCTCATTAATAAAACCGTGATATAAAGAGGCTTCCAAACTTTTAATCAAGTTACTCATATGCATCACCGTTTTTGTGGGATACCTTTATTGTAATATTCATTCCATTCATCGTAAATCATTTCAGAAAAGGGAAATACAGCATTCAATCTTTGGTAGATGCAATCTCTTCAACAGCAGGTAAATCAGCTGGGGCCCAATCCAATGACATAAGATCTTCTTTGTTCATCCATTTTATTGCAACATGTTCCGTTAAAATGGGTTGTCCTTCTAACAACTTGCAATAAAACGTTGTTAGATGAACAATGCCAAAATCATATTCATACGTTGTGTCCTCCACTTGCTCCCCAATCTCAATTTTACATTTCATTTCTTCCTGTATTTCGCGTTTCAGGGCTTGCTGTGGCGTTTCACCTTCTTCAACTTTTCCACCAGGAAACTCCCATTTATTGGCTAGGGTCCTGCCTGGGCCGCGCTGTGCACAGAGGATTTGATCGTTTTGAATTATAACGGCACCAACTACGTAGATATTCTTTTTCAAGCCTAAGCCTCCAATTACTAAATATTTATATCGCAACCAAGTGCTTAAAATGAAGTGATGATACGTAAGACAAAGTTAAATCTGTCACAGGAAACCAGATTTCCTATTAAGTCAGCAACTGATTTTATTCTTCGTTAAAATAGTCAGAGTCAATATCCTTTATTATATAAGTTATTTTTGGAGAAACGCCAACATTATTATCAATCATTAATTCCGCAAGAGTTTCGCCATCTATTAAAACAATTTTCTTTTCAATTCTTTTTACATAATCCTTTGCTTCCTCGGTAAATCTAGAGGTTGTTATCAATACCCCTTTACGAGCTCGGTTCCCTTCTAAACTTCCCGCAAAAGCCTGGACTACAGGCCTACCGACAGAGCCTTCCCATCTTTTTGCTTGAATATAGATAACATCTAATCCTAATTTATCTTCTTTAATAATTCCATCGATTCCATCGTCACCAGTTCTCCCAATTGCTTGACCCGCATCAGCGTGGGTACCTCCATATCCCATTGCGACTAGTAAATCAACCACCAATTTTTCAAAAAACTCTGGTGAACAGGATTTTACGGTACGTAAGAGCTCATCCATTAAACTTCTTGTGATATCTCGAAAACTGGAGTCCAAGATTTCCTCAGGGGAAAGATCTGATTCTCGATTATTAGGCAATGTTTCCGTGCTATCTTTATGATCTGTACTGTTCTTATTGCTGCGAAACTCCCGGAACTCGTTAAAACGTTCTAAGAACTTTACATCAATTTTCTCAGGGTTTTTATTTAAGACACTTAATCCTTGTTCTGAAATCGTAAATCTTCCTCTTCCAACTTGTTCTAGTAGACCCGCCTTTTTCAAATAAGTTCGAGCCCAACCAATTCTGTTTTTATATTTAAGTTGCTTTCCGCTTGGCAAGTATTCCTTTTTATCTGCGTCTGTTAGACTAAAATAATCAGCAAGCTTTATATACATTTCTTGTAACGTATGCTCATTTCTATCCCCGAGTATTTTTAGAAAAGGTAGCATAAAGGTTTGATAGTCTGGCACTGTCATTTTCATTACCCCTCTAATCTTTTGATCATATTACTTTCATAATAGTACAGGCTTACAAAAAAACTGCGTACATGGAATTAATAGCTAATGTACAAAGGCATTCTTTTCCGGTAAAGTTAAACATACTCTGTTTCTATTTATTCTTCGTTTTCAGTTACTCTGCACCCGTCATCAAATTAGCTATATTTCTGCTTCGTCTCCGCAATCCATTCTGGCAATTTAGTCGTGAGGATCATATTATGTTTTAACAAATTACCAGCCGTTTGATTGGTTGCTTTGCTGTAATCAACACTACTTATGAGTTCATTGATGTAAGGAACAACATCAGGCTTCGAAATAGAATATGAATTCACTGCTTTTGCAAGTAGTTCACTATCTAAGCCCCACTCCGCAGAAAATTGAATGACTGTATTCCGCAGCTTATCCGCTTTCCAAATTTCAAATGCCTCATCAAAATTCAAATTGCTCGACAAGTTTCCGGGCACGAGCTCTGTATCTACAAATTCCTTTAACAACTGTGCTTGCTCATGGTCCCCCATATTACTCAACTCTTGAATTTGTTCATAAATAATACGGAGTGTTTCACGATCCACCGTTTGCACGCCGTACGGTGAAGTAACTTTTGAACCAATTAATTTAATAATATGGTTTGCATCAATGACTTGCGTTCCTGCCAATTTCGTTTTTCCAGCAAGTGGATGAATGGTTGATATCACAGGTGGGGTGCCGGGCTTCCATGTTAAGTTTTTATAAGCACCAACATACTGCAGCCAAGTGTGCTCGTCAATTCCAAAAGTATCATCATTCCACTTAAATTCATAGTACTGTTCTACCAAATTTAACTGCTCAGCAGCATCTTTAAAAGCAAGGATAAATGCTTCTTTTTTCTTCTCATCATGTTCAATATTTTGCCATTCAGTTGGATCAGGTAAAGTCGGAATCATTTCAGACACTTTGATTTTCAATTTCTTTACAGCCGTTTCGTAAGTATCAACAATGGCCTTACTGCTCTTTCCCCCGCTTCCATATAGCTTCAGGGCCTGATTCACCATTTCTTCAGTTATTCGGGGATACTGGAAGTTGATAATCGTTCCAAACTCTTTTTCTGAACCAAAGACACGATTGGTACGGGAGTAAGCTTGGATCAGGCCTTGAAGTTCAAGCGAACGGTCAACATAAAGCGTATTCAGACGTTTCGAGTCATAGCCTGTCAACAGTTGGTCTGCCACAATGACGAGGTCAATATTTTTCGGGTTTCGTCCACTGCCGCCTCGTGTCGCGCGCTCTACAAGATCCTCAAAATAAGCATCTTCACCGTGTTTTTTATCACCAGCTACAAACTCAATGCCAGTAAATGCAGCGTAATCCTTAAACATCTCGTTGACAATTTGGGGATCTAATGGCGTGGGATCATTCTCACTACCGAAACTAAACGTCATCGCCACATTTAGCTTTTCCCCACGTTCTTTTAGTTGTTTTTTAAATTCATGATAATAAGCAATGACACGATCTTTATAGGCAACCGTCAAAATGGCATTAAATTCTCTTTCTTGTGATTGGGATTCCCAGTTATTCAGAATTTCTTCCACTACCCGTGGAATATGCGTTTCGTCTTGGTATACAAGCAGCCCTCGTTTTTTTGCTTGCTTTTCAACGTCCGCTTCTGACATTTCTTGAACTTGGCGTTCGATTTCTCTGTCCGTCCATTCAGGATGTTCTTCCTTCATTTGTTCAGCGATCTGGTCTCTTAAATCATCATAACTTTTGAATTCTCCGGTGTTGATATAGTCAACGTGAAAACCTAATACGTTTTTATCAGCAATCGCCTCGTCAATCGTATATTGATGTAACATCGGGCCAAATAACTTTTCAGTTGTATTGATGACTTCGCTTTTTTCATTGATCTTGCCTTTGACCTTATTTTCATCAAATAAAGGAGTACCGGTAAATCCAAAGAAAAGTCCATTTTTCTTGAAATAGCGTTTTATCGTTCCCATCATCTGCCCCATCGTCGTGCGATGGGCTTCATCAATGATAAATACCATCTTCTTATCTGCTAAACGATGATCGTGTGCTGCTTCCAGTTCCTTCACTAAAGCATTGAGTTTGAAAGTTGTCGTGACGACAATTCCATTCGTTGCTGACATCAGTTTCTTTTTTAGCTGGTAAGTGTGTTTTGTATCATCAACAGAAACCGGCTCATAGGCAGCATATGCTTTGAAGTTTTCACTGGTACGATTATCCAATTCACGTCTATCAACAAGGAAGACGACTTTATCAAATCCTGCTCTTGTCGATAAAAACAAAGCAGTCTTGAAACTTGTGATCGTTTTTCCTGAACCAGTCGTATGCCAAACAAAACCGCCATGAGGCATTTTTTCATCATTGTCCCATCCAAATGCAGCTCCTTCAACCGCTTGCAGAGCATGGACCTGATAGGGACGCATTAACATATGTCGCCTGTTTTCCTCATCTCTCGCTTCATCAATGACTAAGTAATCGCCAACCATCTGATGTGCCATTGGAATCATCAAAAATTGTTCAATTACTTTTTTCCAATCGTTTATTACATTGTTATCTTTATCTGCCCAATGAAAGACGAAACTAGGATTAAAATCTTCTATTGTTTTAGGTGTGGCAAAATAGCGAGTGTCAATTTCAGAAGTGATGACCATCATCTGCGAAAAAGCCATAAAATTATGACTGTATTCCCCGTCACGGTAGTAGCGTTTAAACTGTCCAAATGCCTCGTCCAGCGTTTTGTCCGTGCGTTTTTGTTCGATGTTGATGAGTGGCAAGCCATTAATCAATAAGACAATATCAAAACGGTTGTCATTTGGTGTCTGTACTTCTCTCGCAATCCGATAGCTTGAGTCCCCACCACGTACTTCAGCTTTTTTGAAAATCGTCAACGTGATTTGTTTTCTCGTGATTTTTGGGTTGTCATCCCGGTAAATGCCATCGATCTTGCCTTTTGATCCTTCAATAGCCAAAATCTTCGCAGCCTCGTAGCTGTTGCTGATTTGATTGACCTTTGCCATTACTTGTTTGAACTCATTATCCGTTAATTCAACGCCTTCAAGCTGGTCAGCATTGATGCGGTTAAGTTCACTCCGCCAGTGCGAAACCAAGTCCGCAACCGTTACCTTTTGCTTATTGCCGTTGAGATAGTCGGGGGCTTCCCATTTATATTTTTGCAGTTCTTTTACAAAATTCTCTTGAAAAGTTTTCTCCGCCGCACTTTTCGCTGTATTACTCATGATTTCTCTCCCTTTATACAAACATCTCATTAAGGTATGCTTTTTTTAGATTTTGTAGTTTTTCTAACTTGCGCTGGTGAAGGGTGACGAGATAGTCTAATTGGTTGAAAAAGTTTCCAACTTGGATTTGTTCTTCATAAGAAGGCGTTTTGATTTGAAGATTTTTTAATTCACTCGCTTTTACAAGTGGTTGCCCAGTGCCAAATGAAAGCTTTCTCAAATCAAAATGATCAAGTAATGGATATAAGAAAGATAAGTTTTTGCCTTTTATAAATACAGTATTATCAGTAATTTTCGCTTTTCCATAATAACGATAAAGATTACCAGCGTTTGCACCTACACGAGCAGTAAGAATAAAATCTCCCTCATGATCAAACTCACTATCATATCCAATAATAGAAGTAGAACCTAATATGGCATAGGGATTATCAGCAGATTTTTCATGTTTAATAAACGAACTTTTCCCAGTTCCAATACTATCAGTTATATCTGATAACTTCCGCTGTTCCCAAGGTTGCGTAAACCCGGCAAACCTCCGTTTTGGCACACGCTCACCTTCAGCGGGAAACATTTCAGAAAGATAGGCAGATTTTAGTGCTTTTGTCTTTTCTAACTTACGCTGATGTAGGGTGATGAGGTTGTCGAGTTCTGAAAGTAATTGACTTATTTTGACTTGTTCTTCTTTTTTTGGCAAGCATATATCAAGATCTTTTATAATTTCAGCGTTATAACTTTGTTGCTTGGTACCCTGTGTGAATCTAGTACCATATTCTTCTCCTACCATCCTATACCATTGAAATAAAAACTGAGTACTTAGCAAATTTTTATTTGGATAAACCGCCATACATGACTGATTCAACGTTGTATCAATTCCAAGAATTCCACAGTTCCCACGAGTACCAGCAGCCTCTAGTCCTGTTATAGCCATAACAAAGGTATTTTTAGGAACAACTCGCAAATTTGCGCTAGCCCGCCCAGCTTCCGTTATTTTTTCACTTGCCGTTTTAACAATCGAGCGATTCAAATCTCCACTTGATAACCAGTTAATACTGCCATTCCAAAAGTCATCTCTGAATCTTGAAGGAGTTTGCCCATTATATAATCCCTCAATTACTTCCCCCAACTTCCGCTGTTCCCAAGCGTGAGCGTTTTGAAATTCTTTAAATCTTCTTTTTGGCACCAATTTTGTTTGTTCCATTATTCTTCCACCACCAATTCACTCATCATGGCTTGTAATGTTTTTTCTGAGTCTCGAATTTCTTCATCAATTGCTGACAAGGTATCAGCATAGCGATTGTGTAGCATTTGCAATGTATCCAACTCTTTTTTTATCGGTTTCCATACCAAACCAACTATGGCATCCAGCGTGTTGCCAAACCATTTTTCATACATCAAGTTGTCAATTTCATCATTTGTCAAAGTTAAAATACGTTCTTGTACAGCTTCCTTGAGCGCTTTTTCATCCGCTTTCACGGCTTTGTTAAGGGATGATTTATCCGCAAATAATTTCTCAACATTTTTCAGTAGGCTATATTCAACCGTTCCCTTGCTTGTCTTTTTTAACGCTGCTTTGATTAATTTGTTTTCAAAAGCCTCACCAGCTTCATTCAAGCATTCACCTAAAGCGTTGGCTTCATCGCTCTCTTCCACTTTCGCAGCCTCAACCAAATCAGAAAGCTCCGTTTCAATCTCTTGAATGCGAGTTTTCTTTGATTCGATTTCTTTTAGTTCATCACTGTATAAACGTTTCGCAATCAACTCATTCGGTACAATACTGCCAACCCAGCCGTCTTGTTCTTCACGTTTTTTATTTCCGGATCCTTTCGTTACCATATTAGGCTCGCGCGTGCGTCCCGCTGTATAGAAATCACTTAGCGCAATAATTTCCGTATCATGTGCCAGTGTATTTTTCCATATCTCC
The DNA here is from genome assembly GCF_000290615.1 of Heyndrickxia coagulans DSM 1 = ATCC 7050. Taxonomy (GTDB): domain Bacteria; phylum Bacillota; class Bacilli; order Bacillales; family Bacillaceae_C; genus Weizmannia; species Weizmannia coagulans. The sequence continues at coordinate 11,671 of NZ_ALAS01000048.1, read as the reverse complement.
GCCACAATTTGGTAGCCATCATAAACATCAATATATTTGAATGACGAAAGGATCTGCTTGATTTCAACCAGCATTTCGTCCATTAACTGCGTCAAGCTACTGCTTTTGTCAACATTTCGTAAAACATCCCAGTATTTATCGATATAGGCTTTTGTTTTGCTTTCGATTTCCTTTGATATTTTAATAATCCGAGCGTCATTGAATACATCCTCAGAAATTTCCTCAACAGGCTTTAAAAGTTCGACATAGCCGTCACGAATTTCTTTTAATGATTGTTTCAAAACATCTGGCACTGTCGACTGCAGAATCTTCAAGTCGTCAACGTTCTTTTGAGGAATCCCGCCAAGTAGATGCGCATCCACATCGTGCGGAATCTCTTCCTCATTTGCCTGGATATAGCGGGGAATATTCATGTTATACTCATTTTTCATGATTTCCTCTCGTGTCGCCAGATGACTGTACCCCTCCTCTTCTCTTCGTTCAACATATGTATCCACAATTTTTGCGATGTCTTTTTCCTGCAGGACATTTTGTTTGCCAACTTTAATAAAGCTGTGAGAAGCGTCAATAATTAGAACAGGCTCGTCGATTTTTCGGTTCTTCTTTAATATGATGACAACGACTGGGATACCTGTATTGGTAAATAGATTACTTGGCAAGCCGATAATGGCATCAATGTAATTTTTCTGAAGCAATCGTTTGCGAATTTCGCCCTCTGCCGAACCACGGAACAGGACCCCATGAGGCAAAACAATTGCCATTGTACCGTTTTGACCTAAGTGGAATAATCCATGCAAAAGGAAAGCAAAATCCCCTTTAGAGTCCGGTGGTAATACCCCAGCAACTTCAAAACGAGGATCACTCACTTTCAGCCCTGCTCTGTTCCAATTTTTCGCAGAATATGGTGGGTTCATCACTACTGCATCAAATTGTATGCCTTCATTTGGACGTTCTGGATCTTCTGGCCAGTCTTGAGAAAGTGTATCTCCGTTTTTAATGGTCATTTTTTCTGGCCGAACACCATGCAACAACAAATTCATACGGGTTAGATTATAGGTTGCTGTGTTCTTTTCTTGCCCGTAATAACTCAGATTCTTTTGAGCATCTTCATCTAAGTGCTTTCCAACTGTTAAAAGTAGCGAACCAGAGCCTACAGTCGGGTCATAAATTGACTTGATTTCTGAGGTTTTTGCTACAATTTGTGCCATGACTTCACTGACCTGTCGTGGCGTGTAGAATTCCCCAGCTTTCTTCCCTGACTCCATCGCAAACTGGCCAATAAGATACTCATACGCCTCTCCAAGTACATCGCCTTTTTGCAATTTCACCATGTTCAGGTCTGCAAATAACAAGATCAGTGCCTTAATATTTTTGCTACGTTCATTTAAGTTGCTGCCTAAAGCGGTATCTGTTAAATCAAGCGTTGAACTTGAGAATAGTCCTTGAAAGTCATCTGAATCACCAGACACAGCAATCGTACGCTCAAAGTGATTCAAGCTGTCCGTTACTTTTTGAACTTCAAAATCTCCTGATTTAATGTCTTTTAACCAAGTCTGATAGAGATACTCAGGCGAAACATAATAACCGAGTACGTGCCGAATCATTTTCTCCAGCTCCTCGCCGTACTCTGCTTTTGCCTTTGTGTATTCTTCCAATAGTTCAAACTCAGACATTTGCCCAATACCACTGGTCACTTTGAACGTTTCTAATGTCTTATCGCTCAAAAACTTATAGAACATTAATCCAAGCATATAATCTTTGTAACGGCTGGCATCCATTGAACCTCGTAGTTCATTTGCCCCATCCCATAATCTGCGTTTCATCTCTTCTGATGTAATCAATTCATATCCCCCATTTGTTATATTTCTCGAATCACATATTGGCTGTATCAACGTCTAAGTCTAAATCAAATTCCATCGATTCATCCAATTTTTCTTGAAACATGTTGATATATATTGCAAAAAATCCTCACATGACGTGCAAACTTATTCGTATATCCATATTAATATGCCAGCTGTGGATCATCATTTTTCTTCCAAGCTGATTGTTGTGTGCTTTTTATTAGTACAGCTTAATATGCTTCTATTATATCAAAAATGGATTTCCTCCAATGAAAAATCTTGGTTCATCATAAGTTTTCATCTTACACCTCCATAAGATCTCCCTTACAGCGCTGTAATGACACCTAATTCCATTACCGATGAAGTCTTTTATTTGTACCGGAAATACCCATTTGGCCCTCGCGTTTATTTCCTGTCCAACCAGTTTTATTTTGCAACCATTTTCTTTTGCATAGCGGTAAGCATATGCCAAGAGGCGACCGGTTCCAAAGCTTCCGTCATAGACTGTGCCTTCCTGAATGTTCAGCAGTAATGGAAGCAGTTTAGCGATAACTCGAGGAGTTATAATCTCCGCTCCTGTCTTTCCTGACCTGTGGACAAGCAGGTCAAGCAATTCATCAAATATTTCGGCATAATCATCTGAATTTGGTTTTGGATACTAATTCACAACTGTCGCAAACTGGTACAAAGCAGCGTCATCTAATTGCTCCGAAATTCGAACCTCTTGGAATACATTTTGCAAAAAAGGAATTTTTTCTTCGATCGTCTTTAAACTTTCTTGTAGCCGTTTTTTAATCCATATCCATTATGCGTCATTTGGCTCCATAAACTGGATTCAGGCATTCCCGTTGCCAATTTGTCACTGCTTTCAATGTACAAATGTACCAAGGTAACGCAAGACCCGCCACCGCAAAAAAGCCCTCACTCTTAAAGAGTGAAGACCCGTTTTCAATGCATTCCTTTCCATTCTCCCTGGTTTTTGGAGGATTTCATCTTTTTTGCTTTTTCTTTGTGCATGCGGTTGGCTGCCGCGCTGCCTGCCCCATCGCCCAGCTGCTGCAATTCCCTTGAATACTCGGAATCGGTTTTGGCTGAGTCAAAGCCTTCTTTGTTCTTTTGTTCGGCATCGTGCTTCCGTTTTGGCATGATCATCCCTCCTTCGCCTTTAGTATGAGAATTGAAAAAGCAAATATGCGAAAGATGGGGCATTGCGGAAGCGGCTACTTTTTTCTAAAAAAGAAAAAAGCCTTTTGTATGGCCGTAAGCGCGATGACTTCATGTAGCATCCTAAACCACCTGGTTATTCGTGGCCGATGCCTACTAAATACAAACTTTTCACGGCTTGATACCCGAAATGTATGCCAAATCCAATTAAGGCAATCCCGGCAATGACAGACAGCCATTTTAAAAAACGCTGATGAACAAATTTTCTTCCAAAGTGAACGGAAGAAGCTACCGTTATATCCCAGGCAGCTATCCCAATAAAAATCGCGCTGCTGTAAAGTAAAGCTTTTCCCGAATTTACCGTATTTAAAATTGTGGTTAAAACCGACCCATAAATGCCAATCCAAAATATAATATTCAGTGGATTAGAGATCGCAATCAAAAAGCCTGACAGAAAAGATTGCAGCAAATTTCCTTTCTTTTTCTCCTCTGGTATGGTGATTTCTCTAAAAGCATCTCTAATGCTCTCATAGCCTAAGTATACAAGAATGATACACCCGAAAATCCACATCATCAGCTTCGCAACTGGTGTAGTTAAATATGTAGATACACCGAAATAAATCAAAAACATTAAAACAACATCGGCGGACATCCCGCCCAAGCCGACAAACCAGGAATGCAAAAAGCCTTTCTTGATCCCCCTCTTAACCATTTCAATCGTAATGGGGCCAACTGGCACTGAGAGGGAAAGCCCTAAAACAATGTAGCTAAAAATATTCATGTGCTCACTTTTCTCCCTGCAATTAAAACTCCATCTGTCTCTGACAGCTAATACTGCCAACCCGCTGTTTGTTAAAATGGCATCTTCATTTGCTGTTGATCAAAAAACGGGCACCATCATCCCCCCCTTAAAAAATATGAGTGTGTATCTTCATACACCTATTTTAATATTTATCCAGTCTGAAATAAATCATTTTTTGCAATTTTTTCCTACTCCACTCATTTACTTTCACACCTTGAACAGTTGGTGTCCGCCCAAACAACAGAGCCACAAAACCAGGCCGTGATATCACCAGCCCATCATTTGACATGTCCCCACATTCACTTTACGATAATGACAAGAAATAAAATTTCCGGGGAAAAGGAGACTGATGATGTCCATTTACGACTATTCTTTTGAACGGCTTACTGGAGAAGAGAAAGAGTCTTTGGCCAAATATAAAAACCAGGTGCTGCTTATTGTCAATACGGCAAGCAAATGCGGATTTACACCCCAGTATGAGGGGCTGGAGCACCTTTACGAAAAGTACAAAGACAAGGGGTTTGCCGTGCTTGGCTTTCCGAGCGACAGTTTCATGAAACAGGAGTTTGACGAAAGCGAAAAAATTGCAGCATTTTGCCAAGCCAACTATGGCGTAACATTCCCGTTGTTTAAAAAAAGTAAAATGAAGGGGAAAGAAATGAACCCGCTGTTTGCCGAATTGCTCGAGCAGGCAGGGGAGAAAAAAATTACATGGAATTTTAATAAATTTCTCGTCGATCGGCACGGCCATGTCATCGGCTATTACGGCTCACGGACAAAACCGGAAGAGCTGGAGGCAAAGATTGAGGAACTGCTGCAGGCATAACAATAAAAAAGCGGGAAGTTTCGGCATCCCGCCCGTAATGTTACGCTGATTTTGTTCATGCATTGAAATAGCGTAAAGAAATGGGAAGACATCGTTCCAAATGTATCCGTGCATTTAGATGGGCGTGTGTCTTCCCATTTTCCATCTGCAGGAAAGCTATTTCATTTTCACCGTCAATAACACCGATTCACCGCGTTTTGCCGATGTTTCAGCGGTTTTGGTTAGCGTATCCACGGCATCGAAATTGGTGATGACGATAGGGGAAATGATACTTTCCGCACGTTCCCTGATTTGTTCGAGGTTAAAGGTGACCAGTTTATCACCTGCTTTTACACGATCCCCCTGTTGAACAAAGCCTTCGAACCCTTCCCCGTTCAAAGCAACAGTATCCATGCCGATATGAATCAATATTTCCAAGCCGCTCTTTGTCTCCAGCCCAACCGCATGCTTCGTTGGGAAGAACTGGACAATTTCCCCGTCCACCGGTGAGACCACAACGCCTTCATCCGGTTCAATGGCTATGCCATCCCCGATCATCTTCCGGCTGAACACCTCATCCGGCACATCTTCTATTTGAACAACCTTCCCGCTCATTGGCGCAACAAGTTCTTCCACTACAGCTTTTTTTGAAAAAAGTTTAAACATATGCTTCCCTCCCGTATTTTTTGAATACCCTTACTTTAACATAACAAGGAAAAAAATGGTGGTCCTGCATCACCCGGAATACCCGTATGAAAATGAGCTGCTGTTTGAAATCATTTGCCTTGTTCCGGGGGTCTTTTAACCAGTTAGCACCAATCCTCGAATCTCCACGCTTCATGAAAAAGGCGAAAAGCCCGCATTCCTTTTCGCCCCTTCCATTATTTCAATTCCGGCCGGTATACCTCATTCAACCTTCGCACTCCGGACCGTTTTTGAGAAAACCAACGCCTGCCGTCCCGCTTGACAGCCGCCTTAAATGTATATGTTTCACGGCCCTTTATTCATTCTCGGCAGTATTTTGGTTGCCTCAAGTACCCGGTTCGTTTTTAAAAAGAGGCACTTTCCGCTGCTGCCTTCTTTTAAACCTGCAAGGCCAATTAATGCAATTCCGGCCAATATTCCTTGTTGGCTTCGATTAAATCATCCAGCAATGCTTTTGCGACTTTTGCGCTTGGCACGGTTTTTGAAAGGGTCAGCGCCTGCCACAATTTTTGATAGCTGCCTTCGACATAAGCCTGCACGACCAGTTTTTCCACGGTGACCTGCTGGTACATCAGCGCCCGTTCAAATTCCGGGATTCTGCCCTGGGTCAGCGGTTCCGGGCCGTCCGTGCCGACAATGCACGGGACTTCCACCATCGCATCATCATCAAAGTTTGCGATTGCGCCGTTATTTTCCACAATCATGACCATTCTTTCATGCGTATTGTAGGCAATCGCACGGGCAAGATCGACGATAAATGTCGCATGGCTGCCGGCAGAAAAAGATTCCTTTTCAGCGGTCCCTTTTTCAACGATTCTTTGAGCAGTGGAGAACACCTCTTTTTCCCTTCCGTCGATAACTTCGTTTGCCCGCGTGTAATGGATATCAGAATGTTCCACCACATAATCCGGGTAAAAGTAATATTTCAAGTACGTATTCGGTAAAAATCTCGGATCGACCGCCAAAAGATCTTTCGCTTTTTTGTGCGTTTCCTGCCAGCTTTGGTCCATATGCTGGGTATCCACTTCAACCTGGGTCAAATAACCATGTTTCGCGACATAATCGCGGATCTCCGGCAAATATTCATGGCCTTCTTTATCTTTAATACTCGTCCACCAGCCGAAATGGTTCAGCCCGAAATAGCGCACATCCAAATCTTTCGGCTGTTTGCCAATGATTTGCGACATTCTCCGCAAAGTCCCGACCGGCATATCGCAAATATTTAATCCCAGATTACGAAAGTAAAATAGTAATTTAAAATAAAAAAGTGCCCCATCCTTTGGTATAATTGATTTTGAGAAAAAAACAATAACCAAGAAAGGGGGCACCTTTAAGGTGAATTATATCATTCCTGTCTCAAGAATTAAATATGAATTCAATTTAAAGAATAGTACAAAATTTAGTGGCATCCTCCCATTTCTGCAATTTCTGGAACGGATGAAAATCCAGCAGACTTTCCGGGGGTTTGATTGCTTAAAGAAAGACAATGGCAAATTCCTCTAAGTAAAATATTTGTATATCTGATTGCGGGCTGGATGGCAGATTGCTCCCGTATGTTTCATTTTCAATCACTCCAGAATGACCCTTTGATTCGTGCTTTCTTAGGAGGAAAATGCCCGCATTATACGCTTTTAAGCAAGGATCTATTAAGGTTGGAGAAAATCGAGGATGCTGCCATAGAATTCAAAGAACGGGTGATGGACATCATCGAACCATAGCTGGATTCCGATCTCATTCTTGACTTTGATTCAAGTGTCGAAACGGTTTATGGAAACCAGGAGGGAGCGAAAATCGGGGTGAACCCCCATAAGCCGGGCAGAAAAAGCTACCACCCCCTTCTCGTTTTTGAAGGAAAATCCCATCTTTGCTTAAACGGTGTGCTAAGACCGGAAAACGTCCATTCAGCTGACAACGGAATTGAATTTGCCGAGGAAACCTATCGATTGCTCTCCGCTCAGTACCTTATCCGGTACGCCCGTTTTGACAAGGGATTTGGCGGAGAAAAGTTTTACAGTTATTGGGAGCAGCAGAAGATTAACTACGCCGGCAAACTGAAATGGACATCAAGATTGAAAAAGTATGTTGAAAACGACAATTCTCCGTGGATCCGGTATGTTGATGATGAGCTGATTGTTATAGAGGGAAAAACAGTCTACTACCAAGCAACTTCCTGGGAAAAGCCAAGAAGAGTTGCGGTCATCCGAAAAGCTGACAAGTATGAGGAAGACCAGCTTCAATTGTTTGATTTTCTCTGGGATTATGAAGCCATTGTGACAACGATGGACTGGGAACCTATGGATATTTGGAGATTTTATAATCAGAGAGCCTGTCTGGAAAACTATATCAAAGAGTCTAAATATGGTTTTTCGATGGACAAGACTGTTGACCCAATTTCGTATCAGCCGTAATATCGTCAAGTGTACCACGAGGTTGCATCGTAATTTCAAGACCATTAGCAGTAAATCTACTTTTCCTATCCGAATAAAACGGCGCCCGGCAAACTAAAAAGATGGGTTCTCCTCCAAAACAAAACTCCCATTCAGGATGATTTGGATCTTTTGGAATTTCGGAAGGCCAAGGTTCCGGATCATTTTCATTCAAAAATTTAACAACATTCCAAAATTGTTTTTTATAGTCTTCTGCTCGCAATTCATTTTCTGAAGGTTTAAAAAAGATAACTAGTGTCGTTCTTTTACCTATAGATTTGTAGCTTTTTATGTATTCATAAACTCCGTCTCTAATATTTAATAATTCATGCGTATCGTAAGCCGATTCAGCAAATATATAACGAATAAGCCCATTTTTTTCTGCTTCTACTGCAAAATAACAAGGATATGGAGCAGAATCATCAAGTAACGAGTTTCGAAAATCAGAATAGGTGGTAATCATCCATTCCTTTAGAATACCTTTTTCCATTCCCTCTTTGATTTTTTCTTGATCCAAAAGTGAACTAATTTTAATCATTAAGCTTCCCCCCTTTTTTACCAACCGTGTGTATGGTGATAATAATAAGATAATGCCAATTATTGAAAAATTTATATTATTTTACAATATTTTTGTGTTTTTGACAATTTTTTCAACATTGCAGCCTAATAATGGTGGGTGCGCGCAGGAGATGTATGCCTTCGAGACTAGCAAACTGAAATAAGATTTGCGATCAGATTCGTAGAAATAAAAAAGAATAGCTACAAGCTATTCGGAGTAAAATTTTTGGACTGTCATTTTGTACAGTCCGAATTTTTATTTATCCTGAAACACGCTAAAATGTTTCAAGACATTTTGAGTTTCTTCTTCTGTGATCCCGATATAACGGAGAGTAACAGAAGGATGAGAATGGTTCAAAATCTCTTGCAACGTGGCAATATCCTTCGTGGCTTTATAAAACCAATAGCCAAATGTTTTTCTGAGCGTATGATTACCAACATGCTCTACTCCGGCAAAATCAGCCGCCTTTTTCAGCTGGCGATAAGCCTGTGTCGGTGTAATCGGCCGGTTTCCTTTCCTGGATGGAAAGAGCCACTCACTGTCTAATCCAGCTGCGTATTCATACACTTCCTCAAAACAATGGCCAATATAAATATCGCGGATTTTTTGGGTTTTTCCTTCTTTTACTCGTAAAACCTTCTCTTTTTTGTTTTTCAGCCTCAGAATCGCTTCAGTTTTGATTTTAAGCAGGTCTCCAACCCGTAGGCCTGTTTCACACCCTAACACAAATAAAATGTAATCTCGGGGCAAACAGTGGCGTTTTAACGCCCATTTCATATCGTCTAATTGCTGCTGACTACGGATTGGCTGCACATTTTTTGGTGTCGTCATCTTTTCTCCTTCCCTTTAAAAATCAACGATTTGAATGTACGATTTTGTAGGATGTCTCAATCCTATCGAAGAAAAAGGGAAAAGACAAGAGAATAAGCGAAAATGAATGTATGTTTTTATACAAATTCATACATTGAACGAAATAAAAAGACCACCTTAGGTAAGATGGTCTTTTTCCTTGTTATTCATCATTCTTTAACCTTCAATAACCTTAAACTGTTTAGCGTTACAAGTAATGTTGCTCCCATATCGGAAAATATCGCTATCCAAAGCGTTAACCAACCGGGGATTACTAACAACAATGCTACTAATTTAATTGCTAAAGAGAATGTAATGTTTTGTTTGATGATAGATAAAGCCTTACGACTTAATTTGATGGTATATGGCAATTTACTTAAATCATCAGACATTAACGCAATATCAGCTGTTTCTAATGCTGTATCGGTTCCAGCTCCTCCCATCGCAACACCAACAGTTGAAGCTGCAAGAGCAGGTGCATCGTTCACACCATCACCGACCATTGCGACACCTTGATTTTTCCCTCGAAGTTCTTTAATGAAATTTAATTTATCTTCTGGTAGCAAATCGGCCTTAATATCAGAAACACCTACTTCTTTTCCGACGACTTCTGCTGTTCTTTTGTTATCACCTGTAAGCATAACAGTTTTTTCAATTCCAATTTGATGAAGTTTACGGATCACGGATTTCGATGATTCTCTTATTTCATCAGCAACAGCAATAAACGAAAGAATTTCTTTTTCCGTTCCTAACACTATCACCGTTTTCCCTTGTGTTTGCATCTTTTCAATTTTTTGTTTTTTATCGTTTTCGATACTACCGTGCAATTCTTCAAAAAGAGTTGAACTTCCTACATAATACATTTCATTATTTACTTTCGCTTTTACGCCTTTACCTGTAATGGATTGAAACTCTTCAACCGAAACTCCATTAATATTCAATCCATTTTCTTCTGCTTTTCTTATAATGGCTGTACCAAGTGGATGCTGGGAACCCTTTTCGATGGCAGCTGTAATCGTCATCAACTCATTTTCATTTCCACCAAATGTCACAATATCTGTAACCGCTGGAATACCTTTTGTAAGTGTACCTGTTTTATCAAAAGCAATAACCTTTAAGTGACCTGCTTCTTCTAAATGAATCCCACCTTTAATTAAAACACCGTTTCTTGCCGCATTTCCTATGGCAGTAACTACTGCAACTGGAGTTGAAACAACTAAGGCACAAGGGCAACCAACCACTAATACAGCTAATCCTTCATATATCCAGTAACTCCAATCTCCTCCGAATAATAACGGTGGAATAATCGCAATTAATGTAGCCAAAATGATGATAGCTGGTGTGTAATATTTTGCAAATTTATCAACAAATGCTTGAGAAGGTGCTTTCTCTGCTTGAGCTTCTTCTACTAAATGAATAATTTTCGATAATGTGTTATCTTCAACCCGTTTGGTTACTTTTACTTCTAATAATCCTTCTTCATTTAATGTGCCAGCATAGACCTCATCATCAATGGTTTTGGTTACTGGAACACTTTCTCCAGTGATAGCAGCCTCATTTAATGTGGATGTACCCTTTATAACTATTCCGTCCATCGCTAATTTTTGCCCAGGCTTGACGATCATAATATCACCGATTTGAATATCCTCCACGTGAACCATTATTTCTTCATTTTCACGGCGAATTAACGCTTCTTTTGGAGCGATATCCATCAACATTCCAATCGATTGACGAGCTTTATCCATTGAATAACGCTCTAAGGCTTCGCTAATGGCGAAAAGGATCACAACGGTTGCTCCTTCACCCCATTGTCCAATCAACGCGGCTCCTATTATGGCGATCGTCATGAGCGTATCCATATCGAATTTAAATTTACTTAAATTTCTAAGGCCTTCAATAAATAAGGAATATCCACCTATTAAAATCGATGCAGCATATCCAATCGTAGGGATAATATTATTTTCACCAAATTGCCTTCCTAGAAACCAACTAATAATGAGCAATGCAGCCGAAATATAAACCTTAATATTTTCTTTTTCCTTCCAAAAAGGCTTATACTCTATCCTTTGTTCTTTTTCATCCTGAATCTTTAAATTCTCAAAGGCCCCTGCTTTTTCTAATTCTTCAATCGTTGTTTCACCATAAACTGTAATTTTGGATGCTCCAAAATTTACTTTTGCGTCCTTTACACCTTCTAAATTTTTCACGTTATTTTCAAATTTGGCTGCACAATTTGTACAAGATAATCCTTGAACGCGATAGGTTTTCATTTCTTGTTCAGATGGTAAGGTTTGTTGATTAGACATTCACTTTCACTTCTTTCTTATGGGCTAAAGCAATCGTGATTAATTGTTTAATATGTTCATCTTCCAGTGAATAAAATGCCATTTTTCCTTCTTTTCGATATTTCACTATTCCTTGTTTATGAAGAGTGATGCTAGTATAGTTTCATGGACACCCTTTAGTGAAATATAATATTAACGAAGGGATGTGTCCGGATATGGGTAACACAAGCGAAAA